>NZ_CP145732.1:6232500-6532500 GCF_036884845.1 Pseudomonas sp. MAG733B | reverse complement strand
AAGCAGGGCACGCTGATGCCCTGATGCGCCGGATTCTGATGCTCGAAGGCACGCCGCGCATGCGTCCGGACGATCTCGATGTTGGCACCACGGTCACCGAGATGCTCGAAGCGGATTTGCGGCTGGAGTACAAGGTGCGGGCTGCGCTGTGCAAGGGCATCAAGCTCTGCGAGCAGCACAAGGACTATGTCAGCCGTGAAATGCTGCGGGTTCAATTGCATGACACTGAAGAAGATCACACCTACTGGCTCGAGAAGCAGTTGGGTCTGATCAAGCTGATCGGTCTCGAGAACTACCTGCAATCCCACGCCTGATTGCAACTGATACAAAAAAGCCCCTGTCACTGATGAAGTGACAGGGGCTTTTTCATGGAGCCTTGTTAAGCCCGATCACGCTCCAGCAGCGGTTTCAGGTAGTAGCCAGTGTGCGACTGCTTCATTTCGGCCACTTCTTCCGGTGTACCGACGGCAATGATCTGCCCACCCTTGGAGCCTCCCTCAGGCCCCAGATCCACCAGCCAGTCAGCGGTCTTGATCACGTCCAGGTTGTGCTCGATTACCACCACCGTGTTGCCGTGGTCGCGCAGTCGATGCAGCACGTCGAGCAACTGCTGAATATCCGCGAAGTGCAGGCCGGTAGTCGGCTCGTCGAGGATGTACAGGGTCTTGCCGGTGTCACGCTTGGACAGCTCGCGGGACAGTTTGACCCGCTGCGCCTCACCACCGGACAGGGTGGTCGCCGATTGCCCGAGCTTGATGTAGGACAGGCCGACGTCCATCAGTGTCTGCAGCTTGCGCGCCAGGGCCGGTACCGCGTCGAAGAACTCACGGGCCTCCTCGATAGTCATCTCGAGCGTTTCGTGGATGTTCTTGCCCTTGTACTTGATCTCCAGCGTTTCGCGGTTGTAGCGCTTGCTCTTGCACACGTCGCAGGGCACGTAGATGTCCGGCAGGAAGTGCATTTCCACCTTGATCAGGCCATCACCCTGGCAAGCTTCGCAGCGTCCGCCCTTCACGTTGAAGGAGAAGCGCCCAGGCCCGTAACCCCGGGAGCGGGATTCGGGTACGCCAGCGAACAGCTCGCGAATCGGTGTGAACAAACCGGTGTAGGTCGCCGGGTTGGAGCGAGGTGTACGGCCGATCGGGCTTTGATCGATATCGACGACCTTATCCAGATGCTCCAGACCCTTGATGCTGTCATGAGCGGCAGCCTCAAGTGTTGTTGCGCCGTTCAACGCCGTGGCGCTCAGCGGGAAGAGCGTGTTGTTGATCAGCGTCGACTTGCCCGAACCGGAGACGCCGGTCACGCAGGTCAGCAGGCCGATTGGAATGTCCAGATCGACGTTGCGCAAGTTGTTGCCGCGAGCGCCCTTGAGCGACAGCGACAGCTTCTTGTTGCGCGGTGTGCGCTTGGCCGGCACTTCGATTTTGACCCGGCCCGACAGATACTTGCCGGTCAACGAGTCCGGATGAGCCATGACCTCGGCCGGCGTGCCTTCTGCAACGATGTGCCCGCCATGAACCCCCGCGCCCGGGCCGATATCAACCACGTAGTCGGCCAAACGGATTGCGTCTTCGTCGTGCTCGACCACGATCACGGTGTTGCCGATGTCGCGCAGGTGTTTCAGGGTGCCGAGCAACCGGTCGTTATCGCGCTGGTGCAGGCCGATCGACGGTTCATCGAGAATGTAGAGAACGCCGACCAGCCCGGCGCCGATCTGGCTCGCCAGGCGAATACGCTGAGCTTCGCCACCGGACAGGGTGTCTGCACTGCGATCCAGCGACAGATAGTCGAGGCCGACGTTGACCAGGAACTGCAGGCGTTCGCGGATTTCCTTGAGGATTTTGTCGGCAATCTCACCACGACGGCCGGTGAGTTTCAGCCCGCCGAAGTAGTCGCACGCATCGCCGATGGGCAGATTGGTCACCGCCGGCAAGGTTTTCTCGCCAACCCACACGTGCCGCGCTTCACGGCGCAGGCGGGTGCCGCGGCAGTCCGGGCAGGCCTGGGTGCTGAGGAACTTGGCCAGCTCTTCGCGTACCGAGGCCGACTCGGTTTCGCGATAACGGCGTTCCAGGTTCGGCACGATGCCTTCGAACGGGTGCGAGCGTTTGACTATATCGCCACGGTCGTTCAGGTATTTGAAGTCGACGTTCTGCGAGCCGCTGCCGTGCAGGATCTGCTTCTGCTGATCGGCCGGCAGCTCGTTGAACGGCACTTCCAGGCTGAATTTGAAGTGGGACGCCAGCGAACCGAGCATCTGGAAGTAATAGACGTTGCGCCGGTCCCAGCCACGGATCGCGCCTTCGGCAAGCGTCAGCTCGCCATTGACCAGACGCTTGATGTCGAAGAATTGCTTAACACCCAGGCCATCGCAGGTCGGGCAGGCGCCGGCCGGGTTGTTGAAGGAAAACAGCTTTGGTTCGAGTTCGCTGATGGCGTGGCCGCAAATCGGGCAGGCGAAACGCGCGGAGAAGATCATTTCTTCGCCCGGCTCGTCGTCCATCGGTGCGACCAGGGCGATGCCGTCCGCCAGCTTCAGCGCGGTCTCGAAGGACTCGGCCAGACGCTGTTGCAGGTCCGCACGGACCTTGAAACGGTCGACCACCACATCAATGGTATGTTTTTTCTGCTTGTCGAGCTTGGGTGCTTCGTCCAGTTCATAGAGCTTGCCGTTGATGCGGGCACGCACAAAGCCTTGGGCGCGCAGCTCTTCGAAGACCGACAGGTGTTCGCCTTTGCGCTCGCGGATCACCGGGGCCAGCAACATCAGTTTGCTGCCCTCCGGTTGGGCGAGGACCAGGTCGACCATCTGGCTGACGGTCTGCGCTTCCAGCGGAATATCGTGATCCGGGCAGCGCGGAATACCCACGCGTGCATACAGCAAGCGCAGGTAGTCGTAGATTTCGGTAATGGTACCGACGGTCGAGCGCGGGTTGTGCGAGGTCGACTTCTGTTCGATCGAGATCGCCGGCGACAAGCCTTCGATGGTGTCGACGTCAGGCTTTTCCATCATCGACAGGAACTGCCGGGCGTAGGCCGACAGCGATTCGACGTAGCGGCGCTGGCCTTCGGCGTATAGCGTGTCAAAGGCCAGGGACGACTTGCCGGAGCCGGACAGGCCGGTGATGACGATCAGCTTGTCCCGTGGCAGGGTCAGGTCGATGTTCTTCAGGTTGTGGGTTCGAGCCCCACGAATCAGGATCTTGTCCAAAGTGGCCTCGCTTGGCGGGCGTCGAAAACGTAGGAGTATACGGCCAAATACTGGATGGATGCACACTATCGAATGATGTCTTTGCAGCCTTACATGAAAGGTCTGTCATCTACACGCGGCAAAGCGTCGCGATATACCCCGCCAATCGATGGGACTGGTAGAATCGCCGCCGGTTCACATGAGGTTTTTCCATGCACGATCCCCACAGCGAACGCATGAGTGGCAGCGAGACCCGCGCGGCGAGCGGTCTGGCCCTGGTGTTCGCCTTCCGTATGCTTGGCATGTTCATGGTGTTGCCGGTACTGGCGACCTACGGCATGGACCTGGCAGGAGCGACCCCGGCCCTGATCGGGCTGGCCATTGGCGCTTACGGCCTGACCCAGGCGATTTTCCAGATTCCTTTCGGTTTCATTTCCGACCGCATCGGCCGCCGCCCGGTGATTTATCTTGGGCTGATCGTCTTCGCCCTCGGCAGCGTACTGGCGGCCAACGCCGATTCGATCTGGGGCGTGATCGCCGGTCGCATCCTGCAGGGCGCCGGGGCGATTTCCGCAGCGGTCATGGCGTTGCTGTCAGACCTGACCCGCGAGCAGCATCGAACCAAAGCCATGGCCATGATCGGCATGACCATCGGGCTGTCGTTCGCCGTCGCGATGGTTGTCGGGCCGTTGCTGACCCGCGCTTTCGGCCTGTCCGGATTGTTCCTCGCCACTGGCGGCATGGCGCTGTTCGGCATCTTGATCGTGATGTTCATGGTGCCGCGCTCCACCGGTCCGTTGCAGCACCGCGAGTCCGGCGTCGCGCGCCAGGCGTTGATCCCGACGCTCAAGCATCCGGACCTGCTGCGCCTGGACCTGGGCATTTTTGTCTTGCACGCGATGCTGATGTCGAGCTTCGTTGCCTTGCCGCTGGCCCTGGTCGAGAAAGCCGGGCTGCCCAAGGAGCAGCACTGGTGGGTCTACCTGACCGCGCTGCTGATTTCTTTCTTCGCCATGATCCCGTTCATTATCTATGGCGAGAAGCGACGCAAAATGAAACGAGTTTTGCTCGGCGCCGTCGTGACGCTGATGCTCACTGAGCTATTCTTCTGGCAGTTCGGCGATAGCTTGCGGGCTCTGGTGATCGGTACCGTGGTGTTTTTTACTGCGTTCAATCTGCTGGAAGCTTCGCTGCCGTCGCTGATCAGCAAGGTTTCACCGGCGGGCGGCAAAGGCACGGCAATGGGGGTTTATTCCACCAGTCAGTTCCTCGGATCTGCACTGGGCGGTATCCTCGGCGGCTGGTTGTTCCAGCATGGCGGTTTGTCGGTTGTGTTCCTCGGTTGCGCCGGGCTGGCTGCACTTTGGCTGGTCTTTGCTGTTACCATGCGTGAACCTCCCTACGTGACAAGTCTGCGCTTGCCGTTGTCGCCCGAGGCGATCCGCGAAGCGGGTCTGGTCGAGCGCCTGAAGGCCGTCGTAGGGGTAACAGATGCAGTGATAGTCGCTGATGAGGCGGCCATTTACATCAAATTGGACACCGAACTATTGGATCGCACCACCCTTGAAAGCCTGGTGAACAACCCGGCCGGGGCAGCGTGCGTAGCCTAGGAGAACGTAATGGCCCGTGGGGTTAACAAAGTCATATTGGTCGGCACTTGCGGCCAGGATCCTGAAGTTCGCTACCTGCCGAACGGCAACGCCGTGACCAACCTGAGTCTGGCGACCAGCGAGCAGTGGACCGACAAGCAAACCGGTCAGAAAGTCGAAAAGACCGAATGGCACCGTGTGTCGATGTTCGGCAAAGTTGCAGAAATCGCTGGCGAGTACCTGCGTAAAGGTTCGCAGGTCTACATCGAAGGCAAACTGCAGACCCGCGAGTGGGAAAAAGACGGCATCAAGCGTTACACCACCGAAATCGTGGTCGACATGCAAGGCACCATGCAATTGCTGGGCGGCCGTCCACAGGGCGACCAGCAAGGCCAGGGCGGTGGTGGTAACAACTACCAGCAATCCGCTCCGCGCCAACAGGCTCCTCGTCCTCAGCAGTCGGCACCGCAACAGCGTTCGGCCCCGGCTCCACAGCAGGCCGCACCACAGCCGGCTCCGGACTTCGACAGCTTTGATGACGATATTCCCTTTTAGGAATTAGCTTCGAGCCAAGCAAAGCCCGGCACTCCCTAGAGGATGCCGGGTTTTTTGTTGCCTGCGTGTTCTCAAGGCCAATGCAATAAGGGCCGGAATTCTCAGTGATATGATGCAATTCGTCTAAAACTGACACCGGGTTGCGCCATGGATCGCCTGTCTACGTTGCTGTCCCAGTTCGGCGTTCGCGCGAGCCTGTTCTACAGTGGCAAGCTCTGCGGAATGGCGGCTTATGATGGCGCTGACCTGCGCGGTCATATCCATCTGTTGCAGGCGGGCACCGTTACGCTGAAAGTGCCTGGCGGCAGCGACACGCTGATTGACCGCCCCAGCCTGATTTTCCTGCCGCGTCCCAGTCGACATCAATTGATCGGCGGTGAACCCGAGGGCGCCCAGCTGTTGTGTGCGTCGCTGGCGTTCGACGGCGGCGCCAGCAACCCCATTTCTGCTTCATTGCCTGATCTTCTGGTGTTGTCCCTGGATGAGTTGCCGCTGCTGGCGGATACGCTGAGATGGTTGTTCAAGGAAGCGGCAGACGTGCATTGCGGCAGGGAGGCGGTGCTTGATCGTTTGTTCGAGCTGTTGATCATCCTGCTGTTCCGGCACCTGCTTGATCACCATCAGTTGAGCACTGGAATGATGGCCGGGTTGGCGGATTTGCGGCTGTCCCGTTCGTTGATTCAGATGCACGAGGCGCCACAACGGGCGTGGTCGGTTGCGGAGTTGGCGAATGAGTCGAACATGTCCCGCGCCGCGTATGCGGTGCATTTTCGCTCGGTGCTAGGGCAGACGCCTGCTGACTACCTGCTGAGTTGGCGGATCAGCCTGGCGCAGAAGCGCTTGCGTGAAGGGCGCCCGATTACGCTGATCGCCGATGAGGTCGGTTATGAAAGTCCTTCGGCGCTTGCCCGGGCGTTCCGGCGCAAGACCGGTTGTAGCCCTCGGGACTGGATGAAATCCCTGAGCGGTGAGGGCGCGGAGCGCGGTCAATCGTTGTAGGCAGAAATGAAAAAAGGCCTGAAACATCGAACTGTTTCAGGCCTTTTTCATTGTGACGTTTTCAGCTCAAGGCGTTTCCAGCTTGGTCAGGGAATGACCCGCCACGAAGAGGGAGGCGGCAAGCAATCCAAGGTCCTTGAGGAGGAACTGGCCCGGTGCAACCGAGATGGCCGGGAAGCCGAGGCCGGGTTCGATCACGCCAGGCGTCGAGAACATGAAGCTCAATGTCGTGACGAACAGCCCGGCGGACAAAGCGCCCCCAATCAGTGAAAGTTTCGGCGACAGCAGGCGGCCGGCGATCAACACGCCAATCGAGGCCTCAAGCACCCCCAGCAGGCTGGAGAACAGATCGACGCTGAAGATCTGATACACCCAACCCAGCAATGGGCTGTTGCTCACCAGTGGAACCAGACCTTCTGCTTCGTAGTGGGTGAATTTCATTCCACCGAACCAGAAGTAGATGACGGCGAGGGCGAAATAGATGCCGTAGGTCCCAATCGCTGTGGTTTTAACGCCGAGCGATGAGGTGTTCGACGCGCTGACAGTGCTGATATTCGAAGTGTTCATTGTTCAGGCTTCCAGTGAGTTTGGCTAAAGAGTTAAGCCCCCGCGGTTCATCTTGGGAGTGACGCTATTGTTGGCGCTGGCCTGATTCATTTGGGTTCTGGCGGTATTGCGTTCGGTGCAGATCGTCCAAACGTGGGAACAAAAAAAGCCCAGGGCTTTAGAGGCGCTGGGCTTTTTCATGGCGATGGATTCAGTCGAGAATCAGGTGCGGCAAGAACCGGCTCGAATCCTTGGTGATCAGGCTGTTGTCTTCCCGCACACCAATACCCGCCGCCTGATCGGCGATCACCCAGGAGCCGATCAGTGTATAGCTGTCGCCGAACTTCGGAAGCGGGGCGAACTCCTGCAGGATGAAGGGTGCATCCGTGTAGGGCCCATCCTGTTTGACGATCAGGCCGTCAGCGGTTTGCAGTTCGATGTTGGCGCCTTCCCGCGAGAAGAACGGCTTGCGCACCCAACCCTTGGGCACCGCTTTGCCCGGGTCGGTATCGAGATGGGCGGCGAGCAGGTTCGGATGGCCTTTGTTGAACTCCCACAGCAACGGCAGGATGCCTTTGTTGGAGATGATCGATTTCCATGCCGGCTCGAAAAACTGCGTGTCACTCTGGGCGATCGCCGCGCCAAAGGGTTCATGAAAGATGAACTCCCAGGCATGCAGCTTGAACAGGTGAGGAATCCATCGATCTTCGAGGTCGACGAAGCGTCCGTCGCTGGTGAGTCCGATGTCTTCGATGTCGATATGCCGTGATTCGATACCGACTTTTTCTGCGACCAGGCGCAGGTAATCGGTGGTGCCTTTGTCCTCCATCGAGTCTTTCATCGAGGCGAAGTAAAAGGGCTGTTTGAGCTGCAGTTGGGCGAAAGCCTGATGCAGTTTGGTGTCGATGCTGTTGAACTGATCGGCATGCTTGGGCAGCAAACCGCGCTCGATGCATTGCTCCAGCCAGCCCCACTGAAACGCCGCCGCCTCGTACAGGCTGGTGGGCGTGTCGTAGTTCAGCTCCAGCAACTTGGCGGGTCCGTTACCGTTGTAGGAAAAATCCAAGCGCCCGTACAGATGTGGGTGGCCTTCGAGCCAAGACGTACGAATCAGGTCGTAGAACGGCGCAGGAATGCTCAGGCGTTCCAGCAATTCTTCGCTCTGAACCACGCGGGCCACCAGGTCCATGCACATCTCATGGATCTCGGTGGTCGGGTCTTCCAGATCGTTTTCGATCTGCTTGAGCGTGAACTGGTAATACGCGCTCTCGTCCCAATAGGGTTCATCGTCAATGGTGTGAAACAGAAAGCCGAGGCTTTCGGCAGTCTGTTTCCAGTCATGCCGTTCTGCGCAGTGGATCTTCTTCATGGCCCGGCTCCTTAACTGCTCGATCCGCCGCCCCAGCCACTGCGCGCACTGGCCTTGCTGCCGAAACCGCCGCGGGAGGTGGAGGAGGCCACTGAGATCGGCTTGCTGGCCGAGCGGGTGCTTGCGGTGCTGTAGCCGCGTCCGTACTTCGCCTGGTCGGACCGGGTAAACGTCGTGCCCTTGGAAATCCGCTGGCCGAGCGTCGAAGAGGCATAGTTGCCGCGATCATCGCGATAGCGGTACACCGGTTCGGAGTAGTAGCTGTTGCGGTTGTTGCTCAACATGTTGCCGATCAACAGGCCGGTCAGCAGGCTGCCGGTGGAGAAGCCTGAGCCGCCACTGTTCGCTTGTTCGGCAGGCAATTGCGCTTTGGCAGCGTCCACCTGGGATTGCGTCACCTGGCCATCGGCCGTCAGTTCGAAACCGCCCAGCCTTGGGATGAACTTGCCGGCGGAGTCCTGTTGGCACCAGTCGGCGACGAAGTCGGCGTCGCAATCGGCCTGGTTGTCGTACACCGGCGCAAGGCGACGATGCTCGGCGAGGGCGGTCATGTAGGCGTCGGAGCAGACGTCTACCGGCAGTTTTTCGTCGGCGCATTGCTGAACGGACTGGAAGTTGTATTTCTTCTGTACCGAATAGGTTTTTTCCGTTGGCCCGCAGCCTGATATCGCCATGGCGACCGACGCGGCCAGCGAGAGCTGAACGTATTTGCTTCGTTTCATCCGGGTCTCCGCGCGATCAGTTCTGGGAAGGGGTCATGCACGCGGCGTTCAACATGCCGACGCTGATGGCCACTGCCGCGACGTAGATGCCTGCAGCGATTTCACCTTTCTGGATGCGTTCGGACGCGCCTTTGAGCACCAGGCTGGTCATCAGGAATGCCAGCAACTGGACGAACGCAGCAATCACTGCCCAGACGACGAAGTCGAGGATGCTGATCGAGTAGGCAATGACATTGCTCGCCGGAATGGCGAAACCGACGATGGCACCGCCCAGGGCGATCGCGGCGGCAACGTTCCCCGAACGGATCAGTTCAAATTCCTTGTGCGGCGTGATTCGGGTGTAGATGAACTGGAACAGGGCGAACAACACGGCCGCACCGACAATGTACGAAACAAACCCGAGGACCGCGGTTTGGTTCAGGGAAATGGAGAGTGCTTCGAGCATGATTGTTCCTGTTTAGTAAATGGTCAGGTCGGTGGTGTACAGCGAGATGCCTAGCGAAGTGCTCAAGCTGATGCTGCCTTCGGCGTCTTCTTCGACGGAGAACAGCAGGAATTCCCGGCGGTTGGTCAGGCCGGTGTCGCGGGCGTACAGCATCGAGTGGTGCTCGATGCGGTAGGTCTGATCCGGGTTGCTCAACTGCTCGCTCAGCGCCACGAGTTCGGTCTGGCCAGACTCGGTTCCCCATTCACGGGTGTATTCGACACCGTTATGGCTGTAGGTCGGCAAGCCGATCAGGCTGTCGGGGCCGGCCAGTCGGCGCAGCTCCGCTTCACTGCTGATGGTCACGTAGTCGAGGTAGTTGAACAGGATCACCGACTCGACCTGCCCGGCGATATCGCCGGTGGTGTGCACTTGCAGCCAGTGATCTTCGTTGTTCATGTAGTAGCGTGACAGCCAGGCCGATTGCCCGAGCTCGATGGTGCCGGCGCTCCAGATCTGCTGGGCGGCGGGCACGGCCACGGAGGTTTTGCCGTCGAGCAGCAAGGTCAGGGTCGAGTCGAACATCACGCTTTTGCCTGATGCCAGGCCCAGCGGGCCGACGGGCGACTCATTGAGTGGCGCGTTGTCATTGGCGATCCACTTCGAGTTCGAGTTTGGAGCCTCGAGCCCCATCATCTGTTTAAACCATCCCATTGAAGACTTCCTTGAGGGGAGAAGAGGCGATGCAGACACATTCAAATGCGTTTATGGGGCGGCATTTAACCGAGTGCGCGACGCGGGGGAAAGTACCTTGGCCGCAATAAAACCGGCGAACGCACCAAAGATATGCCCTTCGAAAGAAACGCCCTGGCGGGGCAGGAAGCCAAAGATCAGGCCGCCATACAGCAACGTCACAACACTGGCCGTCAGCAGATTGCCCCAACTCCTCTGGAACCATGCGCGCGCCAGCAGGTACGCCCACAACCCGAACACCCAGCCGCTGGCACCGATGTGATAGCCGGAAAAACCGAACAGCCAGACCAGCGAGCCGCCCAGCAAAATGATGATGGCGCTGACGGTGAAGAAGCGGTTGCGGCCTTCGACCATGACCAGAGTGCCCAGTATCAGAAAGGCGATCAGGTTGGCGCTCAAGTGAGCGAAGGAGCCGTGCAGGAAAGGCGAGGTGAGGATGCCGATCAGTCCGTGCATCGTTCTCGGCACCAGGCCGAAGGCAACAAGACTGTAGCCGGTCGCTGCATTGAGCAATTGCAGCACAACCATGAAGATCGCCAGAGCGGCGACTGTCTTGAAACCCTTCAGGGCATCCATCCTTGACCTCGACTTGACGTAGGAGCGAGCAAGCTCGCGATGGTCGTTAACGATGACGCGCAAAGCCTGATACCCCGTGGCGTTCTCAGGTTTTTCGCGAGCATGCTCGCTCCTACAGGTGCGGCTTCGATTACTCGGCCGATTGTTTCTTCAGGCGTTCCAGGATCGCATTGGCGCTGCCTTCGTTTGGCGTAATGCCGGCCTCGCGAAGTTTGCGCTCCAGATCGTTACCGGTCGAAGCTTCTGCCAGTTCATCCTGAGCGTTCAGTTCGGCGGCGCGTTGCTGTTGCTTGGCCTGAAGGCGGTTGAGGGTGCCAACCGCGGTTTCCAGCTTGCCGTTGGCGCCGCCACTGGCGATCGAAGCGCTGACCTGGGCTTTTTGAACGCTTTCGCGCGCCTTGGCCATGTCCACTTGCTGGCGCAGGCTTTTGATTCGTGCTTCGGCTTTGTTGATGTCCTTGCGCATGTTTTCCGCGTAGGTGCCGAACTCGGTGGCTTGTTTCTGCTCGACATCCAGCTCATTGGTCAGGGTCGAAATGGCTTCGGCCACTTCCATCGCCAGGTCTTCGCGGTTGGCCTGGATCGCGGCCATGGCCTTGGACTCCAGGTCCTTGATCTTGGCGTTGTACTCGCTGACGCGATCAGCCGACAGTTTGTGCTTGGCCATGATGGTGACCAGCTCGCGGCGAGCGTTGGCCAGGGCGCTATCGGCTTCGCGGATTTCCTGGTCGAGAATGCGCAGGGCCTGTTGATCGACGATGGCTTCGCCGACTTCGGTGGCGCCGCCGCGCAATGCGGTGAACAACTTGCTCCAGATGGACTGTGTCATGTGGGCATTCCTTTCCTGATGATTACTTGAAGAAGCGTTCGAAGGCTTCGCTGGCACGCTGGACGTTGTCGACCAGGGTTTTCACCTCGGTCACCACGTTGGTCAGGCTGGAATCGGAACTCAACGCGCCGAACATGTTGTAGACGATCTGCCCGTTCGGCATGGACTCGATACCGATCGACGACAGCGGGAACATTTCCCGGCTGCGCAGCACGGCATCATTGAATTTCGGCACGTCATTGATGGATTCGACATCGACCAGAACGGTATCGACGATGATCTGATCACCGGCTACGGCGATGTGAATCGGCAGACCGCCAAACTCGTTCATTTCCAGTTTGATGCTGGGCTCGGAGCTCTGGATCAGGGACAGCGTGATTTCTTGCGAAGCCACCTCGTCCAGGGCCTTGAGGGCGTTGAAGAGGCTGTCGATGTTCCAGTTGTTGCCTGCGCTCATGTAATTCTCCGACATGAATGAGCCAGCCAGAATCGGTTGGCGTAGCTGTTGCTCCATCTGCTTGAGCAAGCTTCGGTTTTCGGGAAGCACCCAAGTTTCGTGTTTCACATAACCGGCGGCTGCCAGACCCGCGCGCATCTGCTTCATGTAGAAGCTCGACGGTTTTTTCGCGGACGGTTTTGCGCGCTCTCCCTTTGGGCTCTTTGATACGGCAGGCTCGACAGGCGGGCCTGACGGGGAGCGGCTTTTCATGGCAGTGACTCCGTTGTGAACATCTCACGCGTGAGCAACCCTACAGCGGAATCAGAGTGCCATCAATGGCTCACGCGTGAGATTTTATGACCGCCCACAAAAAGGCCCGCGACGAGGCGGGCCTTGGGTCTTTCGACGGATTGATCAGCGGCTGGCGTTCAGGTATTCGTCGGTGGAAATCACATTGGCGTAGGCGAAACCCAGAGCCGACATGAACGCGGCATGTACATGGGCGGCCGGAACGGTCGTGCCGTTGAACTCCAGGTCACGGGAGGCACAGGCATCGTGGATCACAATCACGCTGTAGCCCAGATCATTGGCGGCGCGGGTGATACCGTCGACGCACATGTGGCTCATGCTGCCGACGACCACCAGTTCCTTGACGCCTTGCTCATCGAGGATTGATTGCAGTTCGGTTTCGCGGAACGAGTTGACGAAGTGCTTGAGTACCACCGGCTCGTTGCCCTGGTTGAGGACTTTGGGGTGCAGCTTGGCGCCTTCGGAGTTCGGGGTGAAAAACGGTGCGTCCGGTGAGGTGAACTCGTGGCGGATGTGCACCACCGAATCACCGGCCTCGCGGAAGGCCTTGAGCAAGCGGACGGCGTTGTCTGCGGCGGCATCGGCACCGACCAGCGGCCACTTGCCTTGAGGGAAGTAGTCGTTTTGGATATCGACTACGATGAGTGCTTGCTTGGCCATGACTGTTTCCTCGAAGTGCGGGTTGGGTGTGGAATGAAGTATCGGCCCCGCGAGTCCGTTCGAGGATTGGCCGCACCGACAATAGAAGGGGGAAAACTGACAATGGACGCACAAAAGGCAATCGCCGAACTGGGCGTGTTGATCTATCCCGGCGCGCAGATGGCGGCGGTGCATGGGTTGACGGACCTGTTCGGGGTAGCCAACCGGATCGCCGCCGAACATCAGGCCGCGCACTTGCCGTTATTGCGCGTGAGCCATTGGCAGGTCGAGGGCGATCAGCCTCCCGCTCGGGTCTACGACAGCCATCCCGGTGCGGACGGCGCATTGGTGGCGGTATTGATTCCGCCATCGATCGGC
Organism: Pseudomonas sp. MAG733B; assembly: GCF_036884845.1. Taxonomy (NCBI): domain Bacteria; kingdom Pseudomonadati; phylum Pseudomonadota; class Gammaproteobacteria; order Pseudomonadales; family Pseudomonadaceae; genus Pseudomonas; species Pseudomonas sp. MAG733B. The sequence goes on along the minus strand of NZ_CP145732.1, from coordinate 6,519,180 downwards.
GGGTTTACCGAAGGCCAGGCGCCGCAAGCACTGATTCGCTGGCTTCGCGAGCAACATGCCAGTGGCGCGACGCTGGGCGGTGTCTGCGTGGGCTCGATCCTGCTGGCCGAAAGCGGACTGCTCGACGGCCGTAGCGCTACCACCCACTGGACCTCGGCGAAGACCTTTGCCGAGCATTACCCGGCAATCAAGCTCAAGGCCGATACGCCCATCGTCGACGACGGTGACCTGATCACCACCGCCGGGTTGATGGCCTGGTCCGAGTTGGGATTGCGCTTGGTTGATCGCCTGATGGGGCCGAGCATTGCCACCGGCACCGCGCGTTTTCTGGTGGTGGAACACAGCGACAGTGCCAGCGAGTGCGGCAGCAATTTCGCGCCGATCCTCAGCCACGGCGATGCGTCGATTCTCAAGGTGCAGCACTGGCTGCAAAGCACCGGCGCTACCGATGTATCGCTGACGACAATGGCCGAGCGGGCAGGGCTGGAAGAGCGCACGTTCCTGCGCCGTTTTCGCACGGCTACCGGGCTCAAGCCCACGGAATACTGCCAGCATCTGCGGGTTGGCAAGGCGCGGGAAATGCTTGAGTTCACCAACGGCACCATCGATCACATCGCCTGGACCGTAGGCTATCAAGACCCGGGTGCGTTTCGCTCGACGTTCAAGAAAATCACCGGGCTGGCGCCGAGTGATTACCGGACGCGGTTTGGGGTGACGCCGGTGGTAACTGTTTCGCGGTAGCGAAAACACTGAGGTTCAAAATGTGGGAGCGGGCTTGCTCGCGAATGCGATATGTCAGTCGCCACAGACATCTACTGTTAGTCCGTATTCGCGAGCAAGCCCGCTCCCACAATGGATCTCCAAAAGGTTTGAAATCGTGCAATTTGCAGGAAAGGCATTAACGGTCGTGCAGAATAAAGCAGGCGTCCTGCCATCACCGATTCTGCAACCGCCTGATTGGCAAAGCGTTTTCGAGCAGCCCCGGTTGGCCTGATCTCTGCACCCCTCCAGCTACATTCATCTAGCGCTGATTGAAGGGGGACGCATGACCCCAACAAACCGCAAGAAACTGGTGGTCGCCCATTCGGTGCACCCCGATGCGCCGTTGCATGAAGTCGAAACCAATCGCGCGCTGGCCCGTTGGCTGGCGCAAATCCTCGGATTGAAATTTGGCGGCAGCTACGACCCGCAGCAGCATCGTGGTCGAGAGCTTTATTTGTTGCCGACCCAGACACTGGTCGGCGCCGACGCCGCGCGACAACTGGGGGTCAAGGGGCCGGAGGACTTGTGGGGCGGTTATGTCGAGCATGACTTCATTTGCACCAAAGCCATCAGCCACGGTTTGCTCAACCACAATGCCCATGCGCCGAGAGGCTGGGCGCCGCTGTTTTCCGAACGGGTGCGCAGTGTCGTGCTCGATGGCCTCAGCGTGTTCGCGTTCGAGGATGCACGGCCGGCGGCCGAACATTTGCTCTACGCCGGCCCGATCCGCCTCAAGCCGATTCATGCCTGCGCCGGACGCGGTCAGGAAGTGATCAAAAGCCTCGACCAGTTCGACGAGATCCTCGCCCGGCCCGAGGCGAAAACCCTGTTCAGCGAAGGCGTGGTGCTGGAACAGGACCTGGACAAGGTCATCACCCACAGCGTCGGCCAGAGTGTCATCGGCGACAAAGTGCTGAGTTACTGCGGTGATCAATACTTGACCCAGGACGCCGAGGGCGAAGACGTGTACGGCGGCTCGAACCTGTTGGTGGTGCAGGGCGGCTACGATGATTTATTGAAGCTGGACCTGGCGGATGACGTGCAGTTGGCGATCAGGCAGGCGCAGGTGTTCGACAGTGCCGCGGATGAAGCCTATCCCGGTTTCTATGCCTCGCGGCGTAACTACGACATCGCCCAGGGCCTCGATTACGACGGCAAACAACGCAGCGGTGTGCTCGAACAATCCTGGCGCATGGGCGGCGCCAGCAGCGCCGAAGTGGCGGCATTGCAGAGCTTCGTCAATGATCCGCACATGCGCGCGATCCGGGTGTCCTCGGTGGAAACCTACATCGACCAGCCGCTGCCTGCGGACGCCATAGAGGTGTACCGTGGACCAGCGGAAAACAGTGACTTTCTTCTCAAGTACGTAACGGTCAATTCCTATGACGGCTAGAAGCGAAAGCATTCAAATCGACATCGATGATGAACAGATGAGCGGGACGTTCCTCAGTCCCAAATCGAAAGTCCCCGGCGTGCTGTTCGTGCACGGTTGGGGCGGCAGTCAGGAACGGGACCTGGAGCGGGCCAAAGGCATCGCCGGTCTGGGTTGTGTGTGCCTGACCTTCGACCTGCGCGGGCACACCGGTGGCACCGGTATTCCGCTGACTCGGGTAACCCGCGAAGACAACCTGCGTGACCTGCTGGCGGCCTACGACCGCTTGCTCGCGCACCCGGCGCTCGACACCTCGGCGATTGCAGTGGTCGGCACCAGCTATGGCGGCTACCTGGCCGCGATCCTGACGTCTTTGCGGCCCGTACGCTGGCTGGCGCTGCGGGTGCCGGCGCTGTATCGCGACGATCAGTGGCACACGCCCAAGCGTGATCTGGACAAGCTCGACCTGCGCGATTACCGCAGCACGCTGGTGCGCGCCGACAGCAACCGTGCGTTGCACGCCTGTTCGGCCTTTACCGGGGATGTGCTGTTGGTGGAATCGGAAACCGATGCCTATGTGCCCCACGCGACCATCATGAGTTACCGCGCGGCGTGCCAGCAGACTCATTCGTTGACGCACCGGATTATCGACGGTGCCGACCATGCGTTGAGTGACCCGGTTTCACAACAGGCCTACACCTCGATCCTCGTGGACTGGATCACGGAAATGGTGGTGGGTGAGCGGTTGAGCATTATTCAGTCCAAGTGATTTTGTGGTGTTCTTGCGGACGCCATCGCGGGCAAGCCTTGCTCCTACAGCTTTTGAGTCGTTCACAAAATGAGTGAACGCTCCAATCCCTGTAGGAGCAAGGCTTGCCCGCGATGGCGTCATATCAAACACCACACATTCACTTGGGCTTCTTCGAAATCCGCAGCGACTTCGCCTTGGCCTCCACCACCAGATACATCACCAGAGTGATCAACAACGGCAACAGAAAATAGATCGCCCGATACGCTAGCAAACCCGCCACCAGACTGCCCCGCGACGCCTCGTGTTGCAGCAGCGCGACGAACACCGCCTCCAACACACCGAGCCCGGCCGGAATGTGGGTGATGACCCCGGCGATGGCGCTGATCAGCAGCACACCGAGCACCAGCGGATAATCGAGTTTGCTCGGCAGCAAAGTGAAGATCACGGCCGCCATCAGCGACCAGTTCAGCGCGCCGAGCAACAGTTGCAGGATCGCCATGCGCAGCGACGGTAGATTGATTTCCACCCCGCGAATCGCCCACTCACGGCGTTTGGAAAACTGGCACGCCGCCAGATAGCCCGCACTGATCAACAGCAATAACACACCCACCGCTTGCAACGCGCCGCTGCTCAACTTCCAGCCTGGCGGCATCCGGACCAGGCCGCTACTGAACACCACGCCGGCTATCAACATGTAGCCGAACCAGTTGGTGGCCAGGCTCAGGCCGAGGATTTTTGCGATGTTGCCTTTGCTCACCCCGAGCCGCGAATACAACCGATAACGCATGGCGATGCCGCCGACCCAGGCGCTCAGGTTGAGGTTGAAGGCGTAGCTGATGATGCCCACCGGCAGGATCTGTTTCCACGTCAGGTCCTGGCGGATGTAGGTGCGGCCGATCAGGTCAAAACAGGCGTACACCAGAAAACTCAGCAGGGTCAGGGAGGACGCAATGATCAGCGTCCGAACCTTGAAATCGGCCAGGGTTTCCAGCACTTCGGCCCATTCGATGCGTTGGGCGAACATCGTCAACAGCACGATCAGCGCCAGGAAAAACAGCATCGTCAGCGGTCGTTTCCAGCGGCTCCAACGTGACTTGGCCGGGTGCTCGTGGGGCGCCGCGTGTGCTTCAGTGCGGCTCATGCTCGTCGCTCCCGGTCGGTGAGGTGAACGCTTTCAAGCGCGGTTTATGCGCCGGTAGCCAACCGGCCCAGGCCGGGAAGTGCCGCAGGAAGTGGAACACCAGAAACCCCACGGTCATGTGCCAGATGCGCCCGCGCGGCGCCTTGTCCACGGACATGACTTTGCAATGGTTGTCGCTGAGGTCTTCGAGACGTTCGAACAGCATGCGGTTGAACTCGCGGTCGCGGATCAACACGTTGGCTTCCAGGTTCATCGACAGGCTCAACGGGTCGAGATTGCTCGAGCCCACGGTGCTCCAGTCGTCGTCCACCAACGCCACTTTGCCGTGCAGCGGACGGTCGCAATATTCGTAAATTTTCACCCCGGACTTGAGCAGGTAGTCGTAGGTCATGCGCGCGGCGAGCTTGGCCACCAGCACGTCCGGCTGACCTTGCAGAATCAGCCGCACGTCGACGCCACGGCGCGCCGCGTTGCGGATCTCGCGCAGCAATCGGTAGCCGGGGAAAAAGTAGGCGTTGGCGATCACCACGCGCTGCTTTGCCGTGCGCAGTACTTGCCGGTAAACCTGTTCGATGTCGGTCTGGTGATCACCGTTGTCGCGGTGTACCAGACGCACCTGACCATCGTGATCGCTGACCGCCAGTTCCGAGCGACGCTGCCGGCGCTGTTGCCACCAGTACTTGGCGCGCACCGGGCGACCGCATTGCAGCAAGGCAAAATGATGAATGTCCGCCACCGTCGGGCCTTGCACCTCCACCGAATAATCCTGCTTGGCCTCGGGGCCGAAGTCGGCGAGATGGTCGGCGGAAAAATTGATCCCGCCGATGAAGGCGACAGTCCCGTCCACCACCACAATCTTGCGGTGCAGGCGTCGGAACCAGTTGGTGCGGATGCCCAACCGCTTGGGTGCCGGGTCGAACATTTGCAGGTGCACGCCAGCGCTGCTGAGGGCGGTGAGATACCCGGTGCTCAGTTCGCCGCAGCCAAATCCGTCGAGGCTGGCGGTGACGCGCACGCCCCGTTGAGCGGCGTCGATGAGCACAGTCTTCAGCTCCTCGCCGACTTTGTCTTCGAACACGATGAAGGTTTCCAGGAGGATCTCGGTCTTGGCCTGGCGCATGGCCTCGAACACCCTTGGGAAATAGGCTTCGCCGTTTTCCAGCAACTCGACGCGGTTGTTGCCTTGCCAGCGGTACTCGACGTCGACCGCTGCGGGCTCGCTCATTGGCGGCGCGGCAATCGGCTGCGCAGTGGTTTTTTCCATCGGTGAAGTGCTCATAGCTCGATCTCCACCGACAGCGGTGCGTGGTCGGAAAGGTGTGACCAGGGCCGGGTCGTCAGCACTTGCGGCTGGCTGGCCTTGAGGTTGCGCACGTAGATGCGGTCCAGGCGCAGAGCCGGCAAGCGGGCGGGGAAACTGCGCGCCGGTTTGCCGTGATGCTCGGCGAATACCTCACGCAAACCGCAGGGTTTGAGCAGGGCATCGGCGCGCTGGCGCCAGTCATTGAAGTCCCCGGCGACGATCACCGGTGCATCGCCCGGCAACTCTTCCAGGCGACGGGCGAGCAGCTTGAGTTGTGCATTGCGGTGGGTTTCGCGCAGGCCGAGATGGACGCAAATCGCATGCACCTCCGGGCCTTCGCCGGGCAGGCGCAAGACGCAATGCAGGATGCCGCGATTCTCATGGCCGCTGATCGACACATCGAGGTTGTCGTGGCGCACGATCTGGAATTTCGACAGCAACGCATTGCCGTGATCGCCCGCCGGATATACCGCGTTGCGTCCATAGGCGAACTGCGGCCACAGGGTGTCGGCGAGGAATTCGTATTGCGGCATCGCCGGCCAATTGGTGTAGTGCTTGGGATGCTGTTCGTGGGTGCCGTGCACTTCCTGCAAAAACACTACATCGGCGGAAACACTGCGCACCGCTTCGCGCAACTCCGGCAGGATGAAACGCCGGTTCAGCGCAGTGAAACCCTTGTGAGTGTTGACCGTCAGCACCGTGAAGCGATGCACCGTGGTCACGACGGTCGCCTGCTCGTCCGTGACGCCGACCGGCTCGGAAATGCTCATGGCAGCGCTCCTTCGGTAACGGGTTCGCCGGGGGCAGTGAGCAAGTCTTTGGCGAGATCGAAACGCTCCAGCAGCCGCCTGGCATCGAAAGGCGCGCGGACCTTGATGTCGTTATCGAAATAGCAGAACACCTCGCGGGACTTGCGGGCTCTGGCCTTCAGTCTGGGCGCGATCAACTGCGGGTCGTGTGGTTGCTTGCCGTGATGCCAGGCCTCGATCCGGTCGCCCCAGCGTTTCAGTGCCTGCGATGTGTAACCGCTGGCGTAGAGTTCTTCGGCACCGTGCAGACGCAGGTAAACGAAATCGCTGGTGATGTCTTCGCGATACGGCCATTTACCGGCGGTGTCGGCGATCACCAGAGCCGTGTTGTAGCGCTTGAGCAGGCGGACGAAGGCCGCGTCGACGAAGCTGTCGTTGCGGATCTCCACGGCGTGGCGCACAGGTTTTTTCTTGTACGCCTTGAGGCTGGCGTGACCATGCAGATGCGAGTCGTGCTGGCGGGCGAGGGCGGCCGCCTGTTCGGTGTCGTGGGGTAATTGTTCGAGGAAGTTTTCGAACAGCTCGGCATCGAATTTGAAGTTGGGTGGAAACTGCCAGAGGATCGGCCCAAGCTTTTCCTTGAGCTCCAGAACCCCGGAAGCAAAGAAATTCGCCAAGGGTTTATGGATGTCCCGCAGACGTTTTATGTGGGTGATGAAACGCGGAGCCTTGACGCTGAACACGAAGTTCGGTGGGGTTTCGGCGTACCACTGGGCATAGCGTTCCGGCCGTTGCAAGGCGTAAAACGATCCATTGATTTCGATGCTGTTGACCGCCCGCGACGCGAATTGCAACTCGCGTCTCTGCGGTAAGCCCTTTGGGTAGAAATCCCCCCGCCAGGGCGTGTAGCGCCAACCTGAAATTCCGATGTGAATCGCCGCCATGTCGCCTCCCGTCCGAATGCCCCATTCCTTTGCTGACTGCGGGGCGGTGACGAAAGTTTCGGTGGGGCTACGGACGGTAGGCACCACGAATTCAAATGTGGGAGCTAGCCTGCTAGCGATAGCGGTCTGTCAGACACATCAATGTTGGCTGATCTACCGCCATCGCTAGCAGGCTAGCTCCCACAAGGGTTTATCAGTGACCGGCGACGACGCGGGTCGAGCTCTCGGCATACACCGGACCGAGGCAATCCAGTCGACCGCTCCACGCCGTCAGTGCCAGTGCCACCAGCACCACCAGCCCGCCAATCCACGCGGTATGGATCAAGCCCATGTGGGCAACGATCAAGCCACCGCCCCACGCGCCACCGGCGATACCGAGGTTGAATGCCGCAATGTTCAGGCCGGACGCTACATCCACCGCGTGCGGCGTGTGATGTTCGGCCTGACGCACCACATAAACCTGCAACCCCGGCACGTTGCCGAACGCCACGGCCCCCCACACCAGCACGGTAGCCAGCGCCAGCCATGGATTGCCGGCGGTGAAGGTCAGCACGAACAGCACGGCGGCGAGCAGGGCGAAGATGATTTTCAGGGCGCTGATCGGGCCGCGTTTGTCCGCCAGTTTGCCGCCCCAGATGTTGCCGACGGCCACCGAGATGCCGTAGACCAGCAACACCAGGCTAACGGTGCTGGCGCTGAAACCCGAGATGTCCTGAAGAATCGGCGCCAGAAAGGTGAACGCGATGAACGATCCGCCGTAACCCACAGCGGTCATGGCGTACACCAGCAGCAACCGAGGCTGTTTGAGTACCTGCAATTGCTGTAGCAGCGACGCAGGTTTGCTGTGGGCGATGTTTTTCGGCACATAGAGCAGGCTGCCGATAAAGGCGATTACGCCCAATGCCGACACCGCGAGGAAGGTTTCACGCCAGCCGAAATGCTGACCGATGAAGGTACCCAACGGCACGCCGGTAACCAAGGCCACGGTCAGGCCAGTGAACATGATGGCGATCGCGCTGGCGGCTTTTTCCTTGGGCACTAGACTGGTGGCGATGGTCGAACCGATCGAGAAAAACACCCCGTGGGCCAGGCCGGTGACGATCCGCGCCAGGATCAGCGACTCGTAGCTCGGTGCTTTCCACGCCAGCAGATTGCCGAGGGTGAACAGCACCATCAACGACAACAGCAACAATTTGCGCGGCACTTTGCCGGTCAGGGCGGTCAGCACCGGGGCGCCGACGGCGACTCCCAATGCATAGAGGCTGACCAGCAGGCCGGCGGACGGCAGGCTGACGCCGAGGTCGGCGCCGATGGTCGGTAGCAGGCCAACGATGACGAACTCGGTCGTCCCGATGGCAAAGGCGCTGAGGGTCAGCGCGAGCAAGGCAATGGGCATGGCTGCAACTCCGGTGGATTGATTTGATGGAGCGCAGTGTCGGGGTTTGAGTTGTGCGGAAAAATACAGGGATGAGCATTTGATATTTGTCTTGAACGCAAAGATTGCCGGGCGGATGCGGGTCACCTGCGAACTAGTCCGGTATTTGTCGATCAGTTCCTTACAGTCTTATCCAAAGGAGCGGAGGCGTTGATCAAGCTCAAGACCGCGGTGTTACTCGGCGCGTTGCTGTTTCTGGGCAGCGAGGAACTGGAAGCGGCCGCCATCCCGGGCCTGCCTGCAAGTGCTACGGCCGCAACACCTCCGGCACACCCGGAACCGTTGGTGCAGGGCGGCTTGCTAGGTGCCATCAGTTCAAGCATTGACGAGGTGCAGAACAAACTCGATCTCAACGAAAACCTCGTTGACGCCTGGCGTCTGCGCGCCGATCGGGCGGCGGATGAAGTGGATCAACTGGTCAATCAGCCCTCCGCCCGTTCGAGCTGGAGCGTGACAGGGGATTTCCTGTTACTGACCTTGGTCTGGGCAGCGGTTTTCGCCTCGCTCTGGTTGCTCGGGAAATGGTCGGCGCAGCGCCTGTGTGAACATCGTTTGCTGCTCAGCCGCGAGCGTGGCCAGGCCTTGCTCGGTTACGTGTTGCCCTACAGCATTCCGGCCGTGGTCAGCCTGCCGCTGACAATCTATGCCAGCCAGTTTTTACCAGTATCGGCCGGTCGGGCGCTGGCGCTGTGTTTTGCCTACGCCACCAGCAGTGGAGTGTTCGCGGCGTCGTTGGTGATGTCGTTGGTGGTGCTGTTCAATTCCGGCCACAAACGTCGGGCAGTGCAAATCATCCGTCAGGAAAGTCCGCGACCGCTGTTCGCGATCGGCTTCCTCGTCGCCCTCAGCGATGCCCTGACCAGTCCGCAGATCGCTCATCAGCTGGGCAACAACCTCACCAGCAGCATCGCGGTCTTTACCGGTCTGGCGGCCTCGATTTCCTTTGGGTTGCTGGTGATTCGCCTGCGCCGTCCGGTGGCTCAGCTGATCCGGATCCTGCCGCTCGCCCAGCGTCGCAAACAGCCGGCGCTGCGAGAAACCCTGCGGATTTTTTCCGGGCTCTGGTATTGGCCGATTCTGTTGATGGTGCTGGTGTCGATCATCAATCTGATCAGCGTCAGCGATGACAATCAGCAAGTGCTGCGCAGTGCGCTGTTCACCACGGTCTTGCTGATTGCCACGGTGTTCCTGAGCACCACGCTGCATCACTTGTTCAAGTCGCGCAGTGAAGCGGACGTGCGCCGCAGCAGCGCCTACAAAGAGCGGTTTCTGAACCTGTCCCACGCTTTGCTGCGCATTGCCATGGCCATTGTGTTCATCGACATCCTGGGGCGCATCTGGGGGGTATCGCTGTTCGATTTCGCGGTGAGCAATGCGGTTGGTCGGGCGATCAGTGATTCGCTGAGTCATATCGGTTTGATCTTCCTGATCACCTGGATGGTCTGGGTCGTGCTCGACACGGCGATTCAGGAAGCCCTGAAACCACCGGCCAACAAACGCTCGGCGCGTCAGCCGAGCACGCGGGTGAAAACCATCCTGCCGCTGTTGCGCAACGCGATCAAAATCATCCTGGTGGTGATCTGCGCGATTACCACCATGGCCAATCTTGGGATCAACGTTGCACCGTTCCTGGCCGGTGCCGGCGTTATCGGTCTGGCCATTGGTTTCGGTTCCCAGCAACTGGTGCAGGACGTGATTACCGGGTTGTTCATCATCATCGAAGACACACTGTCCATCGGCGACTGGGTGGTGCTCGATTCCGGGCACGCCGGCACCGTCGAGGGCCTGACCATTCGCACTTTGCGCCTGCGTGACGGCAAGGGCTTTGTGCACTCGGTGCCGTTCGGCCAGATCAAGGCGGTAACCAACCAATCGCGGCAATTTGCCTATGCGTTCTTTTCGGTGCAGTTCACTTACGACACCGATGTCGACAAGGCCATCGAACTGATCCGCGAGGCCGGGCATTCCATCAGCGATGACCCGTTCCTGCGGTACAACCTGCAAGGGCCGCTGGATGTGTTCGGCGTCGACAAGATGGACCTCAACGGTGTGGTGCTGACGGCGCAGTTTCGGACCGTGTCGGGTGGGCAGTATACGGTGAGCCGGGCGTTCAACCAGCGTTTGAAAAAGCTTGTGGATAACAGCCCGTGGGTGCATTTCGCGCAGACTTATCCACAGCAGGTTTTGATGCCGCGGCATCCTGAGCCGCCGCAGGATGGCGTTGTGGAGCCGGAACATTCGTCGGTGTTGATGCCGGAGCGGCCGAGGCCTCAATAGCTCTAGTGGCAGTGCTGGCCTCATCGCGGGCAAGCCCGCTCCCACAGTGATCTTTGTTGTTTTGGAAATTTGCATTCACAAGGAAATTCCTGTGGGAGCGGGCTTGCCCGCGAAGAGGCCGCCCCAGTCAACATCAATGCCGGATCAATTTATTGCGCACCTCAACACCAGCCTGTTGATCCAGCTCCAACCAAAAAACCTGCTTGCCCGCAATCTCGGCAGCCACCGGTAACCCATCCCGATACACCAGCCGATTACTCGCCAGCGCCGGCACTTTCGCGCCGGGCAAAAGGGTGCCAGCCAGGTTCAACGGATCAACCCCGCACACCGCGATCAAACTGCCGTCATGTGGCCGACGCCGAACTTCCCGCAGCAGTGGAATCGCCTCAGGCAACGCAAATTGCTCACCCGCCAACCCACTGACAAACCGCCCGCCACGAATCTCACCCCGCGCTTCCAGTCGATGGAAAGTGCGCAGCAATTCCCGCCAACTCGGCAGCCAGTCCGCCTCACGCTCCAGCATTCGCCAGAACACGACGCCGTAGCGGCGCAACAAGGTCATGGCGATGTGTTCCAGGGTGTCGGCGGGTGTCGGTGCCGGACGCGAGTTATCCACAACCTGCGCGACGGGACCACGCCTGAGTAGCGCCCAACGCCCGGCATCGTCCATGCCGCCGACAAACGCCCCGCGCCCGCGACGACTGCTGCGGTTCTGGCGCTTGCTGGCCGGGGTAATCAACGCCCGCAGACCGGCGAAGCTGTCAGCGTTCACCAGCCCGGCGCCCACCAGTTCCTGCAAGGCGATTTCCAGTTCCGAGCGCAGCAGATGGGCTTCATGAATCAGCTCATCAAAAAACAACGCGCCGTGCTGGCTCAGGGCGGCGTGGACCTTCTGCGTTTTCGGCGACAGTTCGCTGACCGGCGTCTGCTCGGTCAATTCGCTCCAGAGGGCGACCCGATTGCGCGGCAACAACACGATCGGCGTGCTGCGCAGGGCCGTGCTGGCGCTTTTGTGCGCGGTGAGCCGGGTCCAGACCAGTTTGCCGCTGCGGCACAACTCATCGAGCCAGGTTGCCGAATAATCCTTGATGCGCGCCGGGAGGATGTCGCTGTCCCACGCTGATGCGGCGGCAGGGTAGCCTTCGAATTGAGCGATGATTGCCGGCAACACTGCGTTGCCCTGACCTTGGGTGGCGCTGGACAAATGCTGCCAGTCGAACAAAAACCGCATGAAATCCTGCAACGCCACCGGCTCGATTTCCCGCCGCAATCGCTTGACCGTGTAGCGGTGAATTCGCGCCAGCAGATGCCGCTCGCACCACTCTTCTTCCGCGCAGCCTGGGGTGAACCGGCCGCGCAGCACGTAACCTTCACGCTCCAATTGCGCCAAGGCTTGGGTGACTTGAGTCGGCGGTAATCCGAGCGGTTCGGCAATCGCCTTCAGCGGCAATGGACCAAAAGCGCTGAGCCGCGCACGAATCACTTCCAGCACGGCTTCGTCTGCCGCCCAAGGCTCATCAAAGCCCGGCAGTGCTTCCAGTTCCGGCCACAAAGCGGCCTGTGGAAAAATCGCCAACAGGCAGGTCAGCCGTTCCCGTGCCAGCCACAGGGAATGATTGATCACGCAGGCGCGACCGCTGTCTGCCAGGGTATTCAACCAATCGTGCCAGTCCGGATTGCTTCGAGCTTCGGTATCGGTGATGCACGCCAGGCTCATCAGCGCCTCGTGCATTTCATCGGCATTACCGGGTGTGGGCCAGGCTTCTTCGCGAACGGCGGCAATGGCTTCGGCGTCCAGCGCGCCGAGGTCGTCGGTGGATTGCGGATCGCTCCAGCGTCGATTGAGCACCGCTTGCGTGCGGCGTTCCTCCAGCGGCGCATCGTCGAGAAAGGTGTAGGGGCGGGCGCTGAGAATTTCGGCGGCCAACGGCGAAGGCGCCGGCAAGTCGCGGCTGATCAGGCGGATTTCTCCGCGTTCCATGCGCCGCAACAGCGCCAGCCAGCCTTCGGTGTCCATGGCTTCGTGCAGGCAATCGTCGAGGGTTTGTTCCACCAGTGGGTGGTCAGGAATTTCCCGTTCGCCGGCGAGATTTTCCACGCAGGCGATCTGGTCGGGAAACACGCTGGCGATCAGGTCTTCGCTTTTCATCCGCTGGATCTGCGGCGGCACTTTGCGCCCGCCGCTGTAGCGCGGCAGCGCCAGTGCAACCCCGGCATTCCAGCGCCAGCGCACGCCGAACAGCGGCGCGTCGAGCACAGCCTGGATCAGCGTGTGCTCGGCGCTGTTGCTATGCAGGTAACGCCAGACGTCATCGAGTTCAAAGCTGTGGCTGGTGGACAGCGAAAGCACGATGGCGTCTTCGCTGGCGGCGGCCTGCAATTCGAAGTTGAAGGTGCGGCAGAAACGCTTGCGCAGGGCCAGGCCCCAGGCGCGGTTGATGCGGCTGCCGAACGGGCTGTGGATGATCAGTTGCGTGCCGCCGGACTCGTCGAAAAACCGCTCCATCAGCAGCGTATCTTGCGACGGCAAGGCGCCGAGGGTCTGGCGCGCGGGAGCCAGGTATTCCACCAGTTGCTCGGCGCTGGCGAGGTTCAGGCCGAGGGTTTCGGTCAGCCAGTCGAGGCTCGGTTGCAAGTTGCCCGGCGTAGCGCCCAACAACTCATCGAGGTGCGCTTGCAGACGGGCCACGGCCAAGGACAATTCGGCACTGCGCCCCGGCGCTTCGCCGAGCCAGAAGGGAATCGTCGGCGGTTGGCCCTGGGCATCTTCGACCCGCACCTTGCCGGTTTCCACCCGCAGGATTCGATAGGACGTGTTGCCCAATTGAAAGACATCCCCGGCGATGCTTTCTACCGCAAAGTCTTCGTTGACGCTGCCGATGTTCAGCGCCTGAGGCTCCAGCAAAACGCTGTAGTCGGCGTTGTCCGGAATGGTCCCGCCGCTGGTCACCGCCGTCAGTTTCGCGCCACGGCGCCCGCGCAGGCTGCGGGTCACGGCGTCGCGGTGCAGGTAGGCGCTGCGGATGCCCTGACGGCCGTTGTAGCCCTCGGCGAGCATTTGCAGCAGCGCCTGATAGTGTTTTTCGTCGATTTCGGCGTAGGGCGAGGCACGGCGCAGCATGTCCAGCAAGGCTTGCTCTTGCCATTCCTGGCAGCTGACTTCGGCGATGATCTGCTGCGCCAGAACGTCCAGCGGTGCCACGGGGATCAGCAGCGTATCGAGTTCGCCCCGACGTACACAGTCGAGCAGCGCGGCGCATTCGATCAGGTCGTCGCGGGTGGTGGCGAACAAGCGACCCTTGGGCGTGCCGCCGACCTGGTGCCCGGAGCGGCCGACCCGTTGCAGGAATCCTGAAATCGAACGTGGCGAGGCGATCTGGCACACGAGGTCGACATCGCCAATATCGATGCCCAGTTCCAGCGATGCGGTGGCGATCAGCACTTGCAGCTCGCCGCGCTTGAGCCGCTGCTCGGCGTCGAGGCGAAACTCCTTGGCCAGGCTGCCATGGTGGGCGGCTACTGCGTCTTTGCCGAGGCGTTCGCTCAAGTGCCGGCTCAAGCGTTCGGCCAAGCGTCGGGTGTTGACGAAAATCAGTGTGGTGCGGTGTTCGCGGGCGAGGGCGGCGAGGCGGTCGTAGACCAGCTCCCAGATATCATTGGCCATCACCGCCGATAACGGCACGGGCGGCACTTCGATGTCCAGGTCGCGGGGGCGCGCATGGCCGATATCGACGATTTCGCAGGAACGGTCGCGACCCACGAGAAAGCGCGAGACCGCTTCGATGGGTTTCTGCGTAGCGGACAGGCCGATGCGCACTAGCGGCTCGGCGCACAGCGCCTGCAAGCGTTCGAGGCTCAGGGCCAGGTGACTGCCGCGCTTGCTGGCGGCGATGGCGTGGATTTCGTCGACGATCACCGTGCGCGTGGTGCCGAGCATTTGCCGACCGGAGTCGGAACCGAGCAGCACGTACAGCGATTCAGGAGTCGTGACCAGAATGTGCGGCGCAATCTTGCGCATCGCCGAGCGCTCTTTTTGTGGCGTATCGCCAGTGCGTACGGCTGTGGTGATCTGCAATTCGGGCAGGCCCATCACGCGCAACTGTTCGGTAATGCCGGCGAGCGGGTTTTGCAGGTTGATGCGAATGTCGTTGGACAGCGCCTTGAGCGGCGAGACGTATACGACGAGGGTTTGGTCTGGCAGACCCTCAGGGTTCTCCAGGCCACGATGCACCAGATCATCGATAACGGCGAGGAACGCGGTGAGGGTCTTGCCCGAGCCAGTGGGCGCGGCGATCAGCGTCGACCGCCGCTGGCGGATCAACGGCCACGCCCGGGCCTGGGCGGCGGTGACCGCGGGGAAGGTGTGGCTGAACCAGGCGCTGACGGCGGGGTGGAAGCCGTTCAGGGCACTGTCTGCGGGGATGGGCAGGTTCATGGAGTGATTTATGCGGGTGAGGACGGGAAGATGCAAGTACCGCTCGGTTTATTAATCCCCCCTGTGGCGAGGGAGCTTGCTCCCGTTCGACTGCGAAGCAGTCGCCAGCAATTTGGGGCCGCTTCGCAGCCCAGCGGGAGCAAGCTCCCTCGCCACAGGGGCGCGCTGAAATCCCGGACATCTACACTTTACGGATGACGGTTGCGCACTAAACCCGCAAAATGCAACGATTCCGGCAACTATCAACGGTATCGCCTGCGGGTGATGCCGATAAAGCCATCGTTCCAATCAGACTGGGCCTGCTGACTCTATGCGAATGCGCCTTATGTTACTGGGCGGCGGAAATGCCCTTGGGCAGGCGCTGATTCGCCTCGGTGCGGAGGAAGACATCGGTTTCCTCGCCCCCCGCCCGCCGCAAGACGGCTGGGATGCCGCGAGCCTGACGCAACTGCTCGACGACACCCGTCCGGACGCGTTGATCAACCTCGCCTACTACTTCGACTGGTTCCAGGCCGAAGCGGTCAGCGAACAGCGTCTGGCCGGGCAGGAACGCGCGGTCGAGCGCCTGGCCGAACTGTGCCAGCACCACAATATCGTGCTGGTGCAGCCTTCGAGTTACCGCGTGTTCGACGGCTCCCGCGCCACCGCCTACAGCGAAAAAGACGAGCCGGTGCCTCTGGGCCAGCGCGGTCAGGCGCTGTGGCGGATCGAGCAGAGCGTGCGCGCCACTTGCCCGCAGCACGTGCTGCTGCGTTTCGGCTGGCTGCTCGACGACAGCCCCGACGGCACCCTCGGGCGTTTCCTCGGTCGGGCCGAACAACCTGAAGAGCTGCTGATGGCCGACGACCGCCGGGGTAATCCGACGCCGGTGGACGACGCTGCCCGGGTGATCATTTCGGTGCTCAAGCAACTCGATTGCGCAGCGCCGCTGTGGGGCACCTACCACTACGCCGGGCACGAGGCGACCACGCCGCTGGCGCTGGGGCAGGCGATTCTCACCGAAGCGCGGGCCCTGCATCCGCTGGCCATTGAAGCGCCGACCGCCCAGGCTCACGCCGCGCGACCGGACGCCGCCGAAGAACCGCAACACGCGGTGCTGGCCTGCAAAAAAATCCTTCACACCTTCGGGATCAAGCCACGCGCCTGGCGTGCGGCGCTTCCGGGCTTACTGGACAGGTTCTATCGCCATGGCTGACGGCCCCGTTCTCATCACCGGCGGCGCCGGTTTCATCGGCTCGCACTTGACCGACGCCTTGCTCGCCAAGGGCCATTCGGTGCGGATTCTCGATGACCTGTCCACCGGAAAACGCAGCAACCTGCCGCTGGACAATCCCAAGGTCGAGCTGATCGTTGGCGACGTCGCCGATGCCGCGCTGGTGGCACGGGCGATGGCCGGTTGCAGCGCCGTGGCGCACCTGGCGGCTGTCGCCTCGGTGCAGGCTTCGGTGGACGATCCGGTGAAGACGCATCAGAGCAATTTCATCGGCACGCTGAATGTCTGCGAAGCCATGCGTCAATCCGGTGTGAAGCGAGTGCTGTTTGCTTCCAGCGCGGCGGTGTATGGCAACAACGGCGAAGGCGAGTCGATAGATGAAGACACGACCAAGGCACCGTTGACGCCTTACGCGTCTGACAAGTTGGCGAGCGAGCATTACTTCGATTTTTACCGGCGCGAGCATGCGTTGGAACCGGTGATTTTCCGCTTCTTCAACATCTTCGGCCCGCGCCAGGATCCATCCTCGCCGTATTCCGGGGTGATCAGCATTTTCAGCGAGCGTGCGCAGAAGGGCCTGCCGATCACCGTGTTTGGCGACGGTGAGCAGACGCGGGATTTTCTCTACGTCGAGGATCTGGTCGCGTTGCTGGTGCAAGCGTTCGACAAACCGCAGGTTGATGTCGGCGCGGTCAACGTCGGATGGAACCAGGCGACCAGTCTCAAGCAATTGCTGGCTGCGCTTGAAGTGGTGGTCGGTGAGTTGCCGCCAGTGAGTTACGGCCCGGCGCGTTCCGGTGACATTCGTCATTCCCGGGCCAACAACCGGCGATTGCTGGAGCGCTTCAAAGCGCCTGCGCAGACGCCGATGAGCGTTGGCCTGGCGCGGTTGCTGGGACGATAGAAAAAGGCGCCTGTTGAGGCGCCTTTTTTTGTTGCTGATCGTTCCCTTGCAGAGCTTGGGAGCGATCCATTCACCACCACGTGAATCCTTAGAACTTGTAACCCAGACCGACCATGTAGATGAACGGATCGACGTCCACGTTCACCCGTGCCCGAGTGCCTGGTGCCACGGCGTCGTTTTCAACAGTGGCACGGGTATCGATGTCGATATAACGCACTTGGGCGTTGATCATCACGCGGTCGGTCAGCATGTAGTCGGCGCCGACCTGCCAGGCCATGCCCCAGGAATTCTTCGCCTTGAAGTTGCTGAAACCGTTGGCGCTGGCTTCGCTGCCGACGTGTTCGTCGTAGATCCAGGTGTAGTTGATACCAGCGCCCACGTACGGCTGGAAGGCAGACTTCGCGTCCAGCGGGTAATAGACCACGCTCAGGGTCGGCGGCAGGTGTTTCAGCGAACCGAGTTTGCCGTTGGCCGCAGGCAGCGCCGTGCCCTTGAGTTTCACGTCATGCTCGAACGGCGTGGCCGCGAGCAGTTCGATACCCCAATTGTTGGTGAGCATGTAGGCGAAGTTGAGGCCCAGCTGCGTGTCGCTGCTCATGGTCGCCTTGCCACCCAGATCGGCGCCGCTCAGCGGGCCTTGATCGACCTTGACGGTGGAGCTATTGGCTTTCGGGTTGACGGTGATCGCGCCGGCACGAAGGATGATGTCACCGGCCTCGTGGGCGTGGGCGAGCGGGGCTGCGAGCGCTAGTGCTACCAGCGAGGCACCGAGCAGGGACTTGTTCATGGGGGCTCCAAAGGACGTTAAAAATTTTCGATGTCCAATGGTAAGCCGGCTAACTATTTGGTCTTTTGACGCAGCTCAATGAAAGTGGGATGGGGTGGTTTTTGTGGTGTTTCTGAATGCCTCATCGCTAGCAGGCTAGCTCCCACATTGGTCCGGTGTATGCAGATCCATTGTGGGAGCTAGCCTGCTAGCGATGACTATCGATCAAACAACACATGACTGCCAGATTCACTCGGGCAATTCATACAGATAAATCTTCTCCGCCTCCATCTGATACCCGGCATCCGCCAACTCGCTAGTCGACGCTTTGACTTGCATCGCACCTTCGATCCAGTACGGCTGATACAACTCGTCAAGCTTCACGCCCACTTCGCTTTTGACGTGCACTATCTGGTTCGACGGCGGTGGCGGCACATGGATGCATGCGCCGAAATACGGCACCAGCAGGAAGTCCGTGGTACGACCGTCTTCACTCACTTCCAGCGGCACGATGTAGCCCGGCAGGCGAATGTTTTGCCCATCGAGCGCTTTGACCACGGGGGCATTTGGCATGTCCTGCTTGGCTGCCGGCGCCGACTCGGCGGACAGAGCATCGCTCATCTTCGACATGTCGTGCAGCGGCGTCATGTTCGGCACTTCGGGTGCGGCGTCCGGTGGAATCATTTCCGACCAGGTCAGCTCTTTCGGCTCGGCTGCCCACAGCGGGAGGGCGACCAGCATCAACAGCGCAAAAACAGCGCGGGGCATTTTCAAGGTCCTCATAAACGGATCGACAGGCCATCGGCCAAGGATTGGCGATAAGCGCGCCAGGCCGGCACGCTGCCCATCAGCAGCGCGGCGATCAGAATGCCACCGAGCAGCGTCCATTCATATTCGCTGGGCCAGGCCAGCGGCAGAAACAGGCCGTAATTGGCTTGCACGTAACCCTGGGCCACGGCGATGCCCACGTAAAGCAGCGCTACGCCGGCGACCACGCCGGCCAGTGCCAGGGCAAACGCCTCCAGCACCAGCAACGTCGCGACATGCCACGGACGCGCGCCCACTGACCGCAAAATTGCCATCTCGCGGCGACGTTCGTTGAGGCTGGTGAGAATCGCCGTGAGCATGCCGATCAAACCGGTCAGCACCACGAACAACGAGACCACGAACAAGGCTTTTTCTGCGGTGCTCATCAAACTCCACAACTCTTGCAGCGCTACGCCTGGCAGGATCGCCAGCATCGGTTCGCCACGGAACTCGTTGATCTCGCGTTGCAGGGCAAAGGTTGAAATCTTGCTATTGAGACCGAGCATGAACGCGGTGATCGCTTGTGGCGTCAGGTCCATGTTGCGCGCCTGATCGGCGCTGATCCGCCCGTTGCCAAGAGCCGGCACACCGTTGTGCCAATCGATGTGAATCGCTTCCATCCCGCCGAGGCTGATGTGCAGCGTGCGGTCCACCGGTGTACCGGTGCGCTTGAAAATGCCGACCACGGTGAACGGTTTGTCGTCGTGCTTGACCAGGCTGATCGCCGCCACGCCGTGGGCGAGTACCAGTTTGTCGCCGAGTTTGTACTTCAACGCATCCGCGACTTCGGCGCCGAGCACCACTTCGAACGGGTCGGTGGCGAAGGCGCGGCCATCGGCCAGTTCCAGGTGTTGCTGGCGACCGTACTGGTAATGCTCGAAGTAGGCCTCGGTGGTGCCCATCACCCGATAGCCGCGATGGGAGTCGCCGAGGGACATCGGGATCGCCCATTTCACTTTCGGGTTGCTGGCGAAGTGTTCGAAGCTGTCCCAGCGAATGTTGTTGGTGGCGTTGCCGATGCGGAATACTGAGTACAGCAACAGGTTCACCGAGCCGGAGCGCGCGCCGACAATCAGGTCGGTGCCGCTGATGGTGCTGGCGAAACTGGCTTTGGCCTCTGTGCGCACCCGCTCTACAGCCAGCAACAGGCACACCGACAGGGCGATGGCGAACGCGGTGAGGATCGCGGTGAAGCGGCGGTTAGCCAGGCTGGCCATGGCTAGACGAAACAAATACATCTCAGACCTCGGACGGGGTGGCGGCGCGATTGAGTTCGGCCAGCGACAGGTTGCGATCGAACAGCGGCGCCAGGCTCTGGTCATGGCTGACGAACAACAGGCTCGACCCGGCTTCGCGGCATTCGGCGAACAGCAGTCGGATGAAGTTTTCCCGGGCGTCGTAATCGAGGGCCGATGTTGGCTCGTCGGCGATCACCAGCTCGGGTTGACCAATCAGCGCGCGTGCGGCGGCTACCCGTTGTTGCTGGCCGATGGACAGGGAATCGGCACGGCGACTGAGGATGTTTTCATCCTTTAAACCCAAATGGGCAAGCAGGGTGGCAGCCGCTTTATCGACGCTGCCGTGGCGCTGTTTGGCGCGCTCGGCGCGCAGTTTCGAGAAGTGGCAGGGCAGTTCGACGTTCTCGCGCACCGACAGAAACGGCAGCAGGTTGAATTGCTGGAAGATGTAGCCGGTGTGATCGACGCGGAAATGATCGCGGGCGCCGGCCGACAGTTCGGTCAGCTCCTGGCCGAGCAGGCGAATGCTGCCGCGATCAGGCTTCTGCACGCCGCCGAGCAGGCCGAGCAGGGTGGTCTTGCCGCTGCCGCTGGGGCCTTTGAGGAACAGGGTTTCGCCCGGTTCCAGGCGAAACGCCGGGATGTCCAGCAGCGGCGGGTGACCGGGCCAGCTGAAGCCCAGGTCGGACAGTTCGATGAGTGCTTGGGTCATGGCGCCGATTTCAAGAATATTGATGACCTGTAGGAGCTGCCGCAGGCTGCGATCTTTTTGATCTTGAAAGTCAAAAGATCGCAGCCTCGTTTCACTCGACAGCTCCTACAAGGGATCTGGGTGGATTCAGAATTTCAGGGCCGCAGCCTTGGCCGTGACTTCAACCCCTTGCTGCCCGCTCGGGCCGATCAGTTGTACCTGAATTTTCTGGGTGGCCGGGAAGGTGTTGAAAATGTTCGCCAGATCCAGGGTCTTCAGCGCGCCCGGCGTGGCGCAGGTGAATTGGTAATGGGCGTGGATTTCGCTGTGGTCGTGGTGATGCTCGTCCTTGGCGTCTTCATCGTGATCATCGTCGGCTTCTGGTTTATCGCCGAACAACGGGCTTTCCAGTTCCTGACTCGCGACCACGCAACCGGCGGCTTTTGGCAGGTTGAACAGGGCCAGCGGTTTCTCCAACTGAACGCGGGCGGCGGCGACTTTGGCTTTATCGGCATCGCTGGTGGCGGCGTGTTCGAAGCCCACCAGATTCATCGCCGGGCTTTCCAGCTCCAGCTCCAGGGTCTGGCCGTCCAGCGCTGCGTTCAAGCGACCGACGCCGTGTTCATGGGCGCCGAGGCTGCCGTGCTCATGGGCGTGGTCATGTTCGTCGGCCGCATGGGCGACAGCCAGCGGCAACAAGCCAAACGGCAAAGCGAGCAGCAGACGACGCATGGCGAGTCTCCGAAAGTAAGATGAAAAATTTGTTATGTAATCTTATAACGTAAGTGCGGAGAGTTTGACTGTCTGCTTGGCGTTGCACAAGTCCCATGGGAGCATGCAAGTCAGAAAAGTGCAGGAGCGAACTTATGTTGCGAATTCGCGGAAGCATCGGCGATTGGCCGGTGGATTTGACGCTGGAGATGGATGACGCCGACTGGGCGCGGCTGGGTGCGCAGTTGCAGGTGGAAAAAACTGCGGTTAGCACACCGGTGGCAAAACCACTGAGCCAGGACGATTCACAGTGGCAGGTCGCCAGGGATTTGCTGCGCCAGGCCGGGCAGCTCAGCGGACCGGATCTGCTCGATCAACTGGAAGGACTGACCGGCAGCGCGGCGGCGGGCAAGCGCCTGTTGGTGCGTCTGCGCCACAGCCCGGACGTGAAGGTGGAAAGCGGCGCTGATACGCCGATCTATCGCTGGATCTAGCAGGATCTGTAGGAGCACGGCTTGCCGGCGATGGCGATCTCAAGTACGCCATCGCCGGCAAGCCGTGCTCCTACAAAGGCTTTAATACAGCGCAGCAAACAACTTGCGGCGATAAGTGCTCACCAACGGGTGGTCATTACCCAGCAGTTCGAACACCTGCAGCAAGGTCTTGTGCGGCAGGCCTTCGTTGTAGCTGCGGTTGCGGATGAACAGCTTGAGCAAGCCATCCAGCGCCGCGTCGTATTGCTGGCGCGCCAGTTGCTGAACCGCCAGTTGATAGACCGCTTCGTCATCCTGCGGGTTTTTCGCCAGTCGTGCTTTCAGGTCGGCGGCGTCCGGCAGGTCCTTGGCCTGACCGAGAAACTTGATCTGCGCTTTTGCGCCGGCCAGGGCGGCCTTGTGCTCATCCGTCTTGACCGAATCGAGTACGGCTTGTGCGTCGCCCAGTTCACCGCGCTCGGTGAGGCAACGTGCGTAGAGGATCAGAGCCTTGGCGTTGGTGTTGTCTTCGCCCAGCAGCACTTTGAGGATGGCTTCAGCATCGGCGAAACGGCTGTCGTCGAACAGCGCTTGAGCCTGCTCGAACGGGTCGGCCGCTGCCGGTGGCGGCATTTGCACATGCGGCTCAAGCAAGGCACGCACGGCGGATTCCGGTTGTGCCCCGGCAAAGCCATCGACCGGCTGGCCATCCTTGAACAGCACCACCGTCGGCAGGCTGCGAATGCCGAAGCGGGCGACGATGTCTTGCTCGATGTCGCAGTTGACCTTGGCCAGCAGCAACTCGCCCTGATAGCTCTCGGCGATGGTCTGCAGCATCGGCATCAGCACTTTGCACGGCGCGCACCATTCGGCCCAGAAATCCACCAGCACCGGTTTGTGGAAAGAGTTCTCGATCACCGACTGCTCGAAATCGGCAGTCGTGGCGTCGAAGATGTACGGCGTTTCTTGACTCATGATGGATCTCGTAAAAGCGTGAATGGGGCAACTATACGGTCAGGCGCGGGCAGCGTGGTAGAGGCTCACATGCCGAAACTCTTCGGGCTCGGCCAGATCCGGCAGGGTCATGGCTTCGAGCATTTCGATGCGCCGGTACAGCGGATGACGGAAATCACGCACCCGTGAATCCGCCACCAGCGCTTCCCGACCGCGGCTGAGGAACTGGTCGAGCAGCGGCAGGTTCGCACGGTCGTACAGCACATCGGCCACCAGGATCAGATCGAAGCGATCAGCCTCGGCGAAAAAGTCCGTCGAATAATTGAGCTGCACGTCATTGAGTTCGGCATTCGCCCGACAGGCGGCAATCGCTAGCGGGTCGAGGTCGCAAGCCACAACCTCCAGCGCGCCGGCCTTCACGGCGGCAATTCCCGCCACGCCGGAACCGGCGCCGAAATCCAGCACTCGTTTGCCTTCGACCCAATGCCGGTTTTCGGCGAGATAACGGGCCACGGCCAACCCGCTGGCCCAGCAGAAACTCCAATAAGGCGGCTCATTCAGGATGCGCCGGGTTTCTTCCGGGCTGAAGGCGCGGTCCATGTTGTCGCCGTCGATCAGCCACAACTTCAGGTCGGTCTCCGGCAATGGGCAAGCCACCAGCTGCGCATCGCCGAGCAGTTCACCCAAGGCCTGTTGCAGGTCGAGCGGTGCACTCATGGGGCTTTGACGAATTGCAGTTGCCCCAGCGTCTGGGTCGTTGGCTGGGTAATCAGTTGCGACGGCAGATGCAGGATCAACTGGCCGGACTGGCTGGCGCGGCCACGCAGTTCAACGCGGGCGCCGGCCGGGAAAGACTCCGGGTTGAAGCGCAGGTGAAACGGCAACACCTGATTGGTGCCGATCAGGCTCGAACTTGCGAGCAGTTGTTGCGGGCGGTCCTTTTCATCGATCACCAGCAAGGCCAGTTCGACTTCGGCGCCGGCCGGCACACCTTGCAGGGTGCCACTCAGTTCGCGTTGATACGCCGGCAGCGGGCCGAGGTTGGTCGATTCCCTGGCTTTTTTCTGCGCCTGCTCTGGCGCGGGGCCGGGTGTTGGCGGCTGGGGCTGGGGTGCATCGCTGCTGCAGGCCACCAGCAGGCTGAACACACTGAGCAAAACGAGCGGTCGTAACGACATTGGCAGCTCCGTAAACGTGAAATCCATGGATCGACAGATCATGCTCGTCTGTATACCGCAAACCCTATGTCTTGTCTTGCCACCGGGATGCGCTACCATGGCCCTCCCTTTTTTTGTTGCCTGCCACCATGCACTGTCCCTTCTGCGGTGCCAACGACACCAAGGTCATCGACTCGCGTCTGGTCGCCGAGGGCGAACAGGTGCGCCGCCGGCGTGAATGCCTGGCCTGCGGCGAGCGTTTCACGACGTTCGAGACCGCTGAACTGGTGTTGCCGCGCCTGATCAAAACCGACGGCAGTCGCCAGCCGTTCGACGAAGAAAAACTCCGCGCCGGCATGCAGCGTGCGCTGGAAAAGCGTCCGGTGAGCGTCGAGCGCCTCGAATCGTCGCTGGTGCACATCAAACACAAACTGCGCGCCACCGGCGAACGCGAGGTCAAATCCCTAGTGGTCGGTGAGCTGGTGATGGCCGAGTTGCAAAAGCTCGACGAAGTCGCCTATATCCGTTTCGCTTCGGTGTATCGCCGCTTCCAGGACCTCAACGAGTTCCGCGAAGAGATCGACCGCCTGGCCCGTGAACCGGTGAAAGAATGACCACGCCTGCCGAACAAGCCATCTTCGACGCTCATTACATGGCCCGCGCGCTGGAACTGGCGCGCAAAGGCCACTACACGACGCACCCCAACCCGCGGGTCGGCTGTGTGATCGTGCGGGATGGGCAGATTGTCGGCGAAGGCTGGCATGAGCGCGCCGGTGAACCGCATGCCGAAGTTCACGCCTTGCGCGCGGCCGGTGAGCAGGCGCGTGGCGCTACCGCCTATGTGACCCTTGAACCTTGCAGCCACCATGGCCGCACGCCACCCTGCGCCGATGCGTTGGTCAATGCCGGTGTGGCGCGGGTGGTAGCGGCGATGCAGGACCCGAATCCGGAAGTCGCCGGTCGCGGACTGCAACGCCTGGAACAGGCGGGCATCGTCACCGAAAGCGGCGTGCTGGAAGGCGAGGCGCGCAAGCTCAATCAAGGCTTCCTCAAACGCATGGAACACGGCTTGCCGTTCGTGCGAGTCAAGTTGGCCATGAGCCTGGACGGCCGCACGGCGATGGAAAGTGGCGAAAGCCAGTGGATCACCGGCCCGGCAGCACGTTCGGCGGTTCAGCGTTTGCGCGCTCAAGCCAGTGTGGTGCTGACCGGTGCCGATACGGTGCTGGCGGACAACGCCCGGTTGACTGTGCGCGCCGACGAATTGGGTCTGGATGCCGAGCAAACGGCACTGGCCATGAGCCGTCCGCCGCTGCGTGTGTTGGTCGACGGCCGCCTGCGGGTGCCGCTGGATGCGCCGTTCTTCAAGGCTGGCCCGGCGCTGGTCGCCACGTGCGTGGCCGTAGAAGAGCAGTACGCCACCGGCCCGGAATGCCTGATCGTGCCCGGCTACGAGGGTCAGGTCGATTTGCGCCAGTTGCTGGTCGAGCTCGCCAACCGTGGCGTCAACGAGGTGCTGGTCGAGGCAGGTCCACGGCTGGCGGGTGCTTTTGCCCAGCTCGGCTTGGTCGACGAATTCCAGATTTTCATCGCCGGCAAGTTTTTGGGCTCCTCGGCGCGGCCGCTGCTTGACTGGCCGCTCGCGCAAATGAAGGATGCGCCGGAGCTCAAAATCACCGAAATTCGCGCGGTTGGCGATGACTGGCGAGTCATCGCCATTCCTTCGCCAGCGGCGAGCGTATAATTTCCGGCCATCGCTATAGCGTTGGCTTTGTTCTCAAGGAGAACCCCATGTTCACCGGCATCATCGAATCCATCGGCAGTATCCGTGCACTGACCCCAAAGGGCGGTGATGTGCGGGTTCACGTCGAAACCGGCAAGCTCGACCTGAGCGACGTCAAACTGGGCGACAGCATCGCGGTCAACGGCGTGTGCCTGACTGCCGTTGAATTGCCGGGCAACGGTTTTGCGGCGGACGTCAGCCGTGAAACCCTCGACTGCACCGCCATGAACGACCTGAAAAGCGGCAGCCCGGTCAATCTGGAAAAAGCCCTGACCCCGACCACTCGCCTGGGCGGGCACCTGGTCAGCGGTCACGTCGACGGCGTGGGCGAAGTGGTTGCCCGTACCGAGAATGCACGTGCCGTGGAGTTCCGTATCCGCGCGCCGAAAGAGCTGGCCAAGTACATCGCCCATAAAGGCTCGATCACCGTCGACGGAACGAGCCTGACCGTGAACGCGGTCGATGGCGCCGAGTTCCTGCTGACCATCATTCCGCACACCCTGAGCGAAACCATCATGGCGTCGTATCAGCCGGGTCGCCGGGTGAACCTGGAAGTCGACTTGCTGGCCCGTTATCTGGAACGCCTGCTGTTGGGCGACAAGGCCGCAGAGCCCGCATCGGGCGGCACAATTACTGAAAGCTTTCTGGCCGCCAACGGCTATCTCAAATCCTGACTCAAGGGGGTGCCTTGTGGCGCTCAATAGCATCGAAGAACTGGTTGAAGACATCCGCCAAGGCAAGATGGTCATCCTCATGGATGACGAAGACCGCGAGAACGAAGGCGACCTGATCATGGCCGCCGAATGCTGCAAACCCGAGCACATCAACTTCATGGCCAAGCACGCCCGTGGCCTGATCTGCATGCCGATGAGCCGCGAGCGCTGCGAACTGCTTAAGCTGCCATTGATGGCGCCGCGCAACGGTTCCGGTTTCGGCACCAAGTTCACCGTATCGATCGAAGCGGCCACTGGTGTAACCACCGGCATTTCCGCCGCCGACCGAGCGCGCACCGTGCAAGCGGCCGCCGCCCGTGATGCCAAGGCCGAAGACATCGTCAGCCCCGGCCACATCTTCCCGCTGATGGCCCAGGCCGGCGGCACCCTGGCTCGCGCCGGCCACACCGAAGCCGCCTGCGACCTGGCGCGCATGGCCGGTTTCGAACCGAGCGGCGTGATCTGCGAAGTGATGAACGACGACGGCACCATGTCCCGTCGCGCCGAGCTGGAAGCTTTCGCTGCCGAACACGACATCAAGATCGGCACCATCGCCGACCTGATTCACTACCGCATGATCCACGAACGTACCGTTCAGCGGATTGCCGAGCAGCCACTGGACAGCGAACTGGGCCAATTCAACCTGGTGACCTATCGTGATTCGGTGGAAGGCGACGTGCACATGGCACTGACCCTGGGCAATGTCTGCGCCGAAGAACCGACCCTGGTTCGCGTGCACAACATGGACCCGCTGCGCGACCTGCTGATGGTCAAGCAACCGGGTCGCTGGAGCCTGCGCGCCGCCATGGCTGCGGTTGCCGAGGCTGGCAGTGGCGTGGTGTTGCTGCTGGGTCATCCGCTGGATGGCGACGTGTTGCTGGCGCATATTCGCGAAACCGCCGACCACGCGGCCGTGAAAAAACCGACCACCTACAGCATTGTCGGTGCCGGTTCGCAGATCCTGCGTGACCTCGGCGTGCGCAAAATGCGCCTGATGTCGGCGCCGATGAAATTTAATGCGATATCCGGTTTCGATCTGGAAGTTGTAGAATACGTGCCCTCCGAATAAGACACCGGGTTTTGGCATCGTAGTTCACTTAAGGCTTGTTTGATTTACTGTGGCGAGGGAGCTTGCTCCCGCTTGGGTGCGCAGCGCCCACGAGAGGGGCCGCTACGCAGCCCAGCGGGAGCAAGCTCCCTCGCCACAACGAGTTGCAA
The DNA here is from genome assembly GCF_036884845.1 of Pseudomonas sp. MAG733B. Classification (NCBI taxonomy): domain Bacteria; kingdom Pseudomonadati; phylum Pseudomonadota; class Gammaproteobacteria; order Pseudomonadales; family Pseudomonadaceae; genus Pseudomonas; species Pseudomonas sp. MAG733B. The sequence continues at coordinate 6,491,383 of NZ_CP145732.1, read as the reverse complement.
GTGAACACCGATGCGGGTTCCGGCGCTGTATTCGCGGTTAACAAATCACTGAGGGACGCGTAGAAAACACGTCCCGGCTCTTTAAGAGATCTAACGAATGACCCTGAAGACCATCGAAGGTACCTTCATCGCCCCTAAAGGCCGCTACGCTCTGGTAGTGGGCCGTTTCAACAGCTTCGTCGTTGAAAGCCTGGTCAGCGGTGCAGTTGATGCCCTGGTTCGCCATGGCGTGAGCGAAAGCGACATCACCATCATCCGTGCGCCTGGCGCCTTCGAAATTCCGCTGGTTGCGCAGAAAGTCGCTCAGAAAGGCGAGTTCGCAGCAATCATCGCCCTGGGCGCGGTCATTCGTGGCGGCACTCCGCACTTCGAATACGTGGCTGGCGAGTGCACCAAGGGCTTGGCCCAGGTGTCCATGGAATTCGGCGTACCGGTCGCTTTCGGCGTCCTGACCGTTGATTCCATCGAGCAAGCCATCGAACGTTCCGGCACCAAGGCCGGTAACAAAGGTGCTGAAGCTGCCCTGTCCGCTCTGGAAATGGTCAGCCTGCTGGCGCAGTTGGAGGCCAAGTGATTAGCGACGAAAGCGATCGTTTCAACCCGCGCGATCCAAAGCCTGCGGATGCCGGCAAGCCATCGAAAAGCGTCAAGCGTCGGGAGGCTCGTCAGCTCGCGACCCAGGCGCTGTACCAATGGCACATGGCCAAGCAGTCGCTGAACGAGATCGAAGCGCAGTTCCGGGTCGATAACGATTTCACCGATGTCGATGGCGCCTACTTCCGCGAGATCCTGCACGGGGTTCCGCAGTTCAAGACCGAAATCGACACCGCACTCACGCCTTGCCTCGATCTGACCATCGAAGAGCTGGACCCGGTTGAATTGGCGGTTCTGCGCCTGTCGACCTGGGAACTGCTCAAGCGCGTCGACGTGCCGTACCGCGTTGTGATCAACGAAGGTATCGAACTGGCCAAGGTCTTCGGTTCCACCGACGGCCACAAGTTCGTCAACGGTGTGCTCGACAAACTGGCGCCACGTCTGCGTGAAGCTGAAGTGAAGGCGTTCAAACGCTGATTGGCGTTTGAATCAGCAATGGGCGAGTTTGAGCTGATCCGCAATTTCTTCGCCGCCGCGCCTTGTGCGCAGGGCGGCGAAGGCGTTGCCCTCGGGATTGGCGATGACTGCGCCTTGCTGGCTGTTCCCCCGGGGGAACAGTTGGCGATTTCTACCGATACGTTGGTGGCCGGCGTGCATTTCGCCGACCCCTGCGATCCGTTTCTGCTCGGTCAGCGTTCGCTGGCCGTGGCCGTCAGCGATCTGGCCGCCATGGGCGCCACACCGGTTGCGTTTACCCTTGCCCTGACTTTGCCGACGGTGACCGCCGATTGGCTGCAAGCCTATGCCCGTGGTTTGAACCTCATGGCGCAAAGCTGCGGCGTCGCATTGGTGGGCGGCGACACCACCCGTGGGCCGTTGAGCCTGACCATGACCGTGTTCGGTCGCGTGCCGGGCGGTTTGGCGTTGACCCGCAGCGGTGCAAAACCGGGCGATCTGTTGTGTGTCGGCGGCGAGTTGGGCAATGCCGCTGGCGCATTGCCGCTGGTACTCGGCCAGCGCACCGCTGAAGCTGTGATCGCCGATCCGTTGCTGGCGCATTACTGGTCGCCGCAACCGCAGCTCGGTTTGGGTCAAGCGTTGCGTGGCAAGGCTACGTCGGCGATGGATATCTCTGACGGGCTGCTCGCTGATTGCGGGCATATCGCGCTGGCTTCGAAGGTCGGTATTCACATCGAGCGGGATCGCTTGCCGCTGTCGCCGGCATTGATCGCTTTTGTCGGTCAACCGGACGCACAAGTGGCGGCCCTGAGCGGCGGCGACGATTACGTGCTGGCCTTCACTCTACCGTCCGTCGAGTTGCCGCTGTTGCTGGCCGAGGGCTGGCCGATCCATGTGATCGGCCGTGTCGTGAACGGGCAGGGCGTGACGCTGATCGACGCCGATGGGCAAGACATCACCCCGCAAACCCGGGGTTATCAACATTTTCGGGAGACACCGTGACAGATCATCCCAAACAGGTCCCGGCGGAATTCGTACCGCCATCGGTCTGGCGCAATCCATGGCATTTCCTGGCGTTCGGCTTCGGCTCGGGCACCTTGCCAAAGGCACCGGGCACCTGGGGGTCGTTAGTTGCGCTACCCTTTATTCCGTTGTGGCAAATGTTGCCCGATTGGGGCTACTGGCTGATGCTGGGCATCACCATGCTGTTCGGCTTCTGGCTGTGCGGCAAGGTGGCCGATGATTTACGCGTGCACGACCACGAAGGCATCGTCTGGGACGAAATGGTCGGGATGTGGATTACCCTGTGGCTGGTGCCGGAAGGTTGGCAGTGGTTGCTGGCGGGGTTCTTGATGTTCCGGTTCTTCGATATTCTCAAGCCATGGCCGATTCGCTGGATTGATCGGCATGTACACGGCGGCGTCGGGATCATGCTCGATGACGTTTTGGCCGGGGTGTTTGCGTGGCTGGCGATGCAGGGACTGGTGTGGATTTTCGCCTGAGGGGTTAAGTGGGAGAACTAGGGATGGCTCTACGCGGGTTGATGGTGATGGTGTTCGCCTTGTTTTGCTCATTCGTCCAGGCGGGTGAGGTCGGGACGGCGCCATCGGTGATTCATTTGGCCAGCGAAGATTGGGAAGACTACACCGCCGCCGACGGACACGGGCTCGGCTGGGACGTGCTGCGCAAGGTCTTTGAGCCCGCAGGCGTCAAGCTCGATATTCGCACCGAACCTTACGTGCGCTCGATGGGCCTGGCCGAGCGCGGTGAAGTCGACGCTTGTGTCGGCTCCTATCGTGATGAATCGCAATCGCTGCTGTACCCACGCTGGAACTTCGACACCGATCACATCTATGCCCTGGGGCTGGCCAGCAGTCCGGTGCCGACCCTGGAAACCCTGGGTAACTACCGACTGGCATGGGTGCGTGGCTACGACTACCAGGATTACTTGCCCAACGTACGCCGCTATAACGAAGTGTTGCGGCGTACGGGCATTGTCTCGATGCTGACTCAAAATCGTGCCGATTTTTACATCGACGCACTGACTGAAGTCGATTACGTCCTCAACCGGGCGAAGGATCCGTCGCAGTTCCGCCGTACCCATATCGCCGAATTGCCGCTGTATCTGTGTTTCGCCAAGACCGACTCGGCCCGCACGCTGATGGCGTTGTTCGATCAGCGCATGGAGGTGCTGGTGAAAAGCGGCGAATTGAAGCCGATCTTCGAACGCTGGAAACAGCCGTATCCGTTTGAAGAGAACTGACCACAATACCCATGGCTGAGTCCCACAAGGAGGGTATTGTGGGGGGCGATATCAAACTTTTTGATAGTTATCGCCGATAATTCAGCCTAAGCGTCGTCTGGAACCTGCTGTTACAATGCCGGCTCTGCGAATCTTCAGACTTTTAGATCAGGAGCACACCGGTGCCTGTCGTTTTTGTCGCCGCTTCCAAGCTGCCAACGCCTTTTGCGCAATTCACCATGCACGGCTTTCTCGACGAAGCCACCGGCCGCGAGCACGTTGTGCTGAGCCTGGGTGAGATCGCCGGCGGTGCCCCGGTACTCGGCCGGTTGCACTCCGAATGTCTGACGGGCGATGCCTTGTTCAGCCAGCGTTGCGACTGCGGCTCGCAACTGGAGGCTGCGTTGCAGGCCATCGCCCGTGAAGGCCGTGGCGTGTTGCTGTACTTGCGTCAGGAAGGCCGTGGCATTGGCTTGCTGAACAAGATCCGCGCCTATGAACTGCAGGATGGCGGTGCCGACACCGTTGAAGCCAACGAGCGTCTGGGCTTTGCCGCCGACCAGCGTGACTACGCCATGTGCCTGCCGATGCTGGAGCACCTGGGCGTGAAATCCCTGCGCCTGATGACCAATAACCCACGCAAGGTCAAAGCCTTGACCGACATGGGCATCGTGGTCGCTGAGCGCGTGCCGTTGCACACTGGCCACAACCCGCACAACAAACTCTACCTGGCGACCAAGGCCAGCAAACTCGACCACATGATGGGCAACGAACATCAGGGCGAGGTAGGCCGGGCGTGACCCGCGGTCAGGTGCGGCGGCGACTGTCCGTCAACTGGTGGCAGTACTTTGCACTGGCCCTGCTGCCGTTGTTCGTGATCAACGGCGTGTTCGGCGAGAGCGACGCAGTCCTGCCGGTGCTGGCGATGCCGTTGTTCATCGCCGGCGTGGCCTCGATGTTTGTCAGCCTGAAATTCTTTGGCAGCTACAAACACGCGTTGATCGCCACCCAGAAAGCCCTCGATACCCCTGAAGAACCCGCCGCCTGGATCAGCCTGGCAGCCAAGCGCCGCAAGGCGTTTCTAGCTGCCGGCCTGCCGGCGTGGATCGGTGCGCTGGCCGTGTTTGTCGGCCTCGAAGCGGTGCCACTGATGCTGTTGGCGCTGTCGACCACGGTGCTGTTCTACCTCTACCGTATTCCGCGTCAACTCGGTTGATGCGCCAACTCTGGCTGGCGGTTCTGCTGCTGGTCATCGGTGGCCCGTTGTTGGCCGCCCCACGAGTGATCAGCCTCGCACCATCTTTGTCTGAAATCGTCGTTGAGCTGGATTCAGCCGATCTTTTGGTGGGCGTGCTGGATGCCGGTGAGCGTCCTGCCGAACTCAACAACTTGCCTTCCGTTGGCCGCTACGGTCAGTTGGACATGGAGCGCCTGCTCAGCCTCAAGCCCGATTTTCTACTGCTCTGGCCCGGCAGTGTCGGCCCGGCCCAGCGAGAGCAACTCAAACGCTTGAACATCCCGACCTACGTCGCCGAACCGCACAATTTCGAACAGCTCACCGCACAGATCGAGGGGATTGCCGTGCAGCTTGGGCGGCCTGAACGCGGAGTTTCATTGGCCACTGAGTTGCGCCGACGGCTGGCCGAACTGAGTCAGCGCTATCGACGGGACGAGCCGTTGCGAGTGTTCTACCAAGTCTGGGATCGTCCGTTGTACACCGTTGGCGGAGGGCAGATCATCAGTGATGCGCTGGAAGTCTGCGGTACCCGCAACGTATTTGCCGACCTGACGCTGCCGGCTCCGCAAGTGAGCGTGGAAGCGGTGTTGCAGCGTAATCCCGAGGTGATTCTGGCCAGCGATCAGGCACAGCTCGATGCGTGGAAAGCCTGGCCGCAGGTTGCTGCGGTGAGGCAGGGGCGATTGCTTTTGGTGACGGATAAAGGCCTGGAGCGGCCTAGTGGGCAGATGGTCGAAGCGACCGCTAAATTGTGCCGATTGATTGCGCCCGATCGCTGAGACCGAGGTGCTTTCATCGCGGGCAAGCCTTGCTCCTACAGGTTTTGTGTCGTGCTCGAAGTTCTGTTCACGCAAATCTGTAGGAGCAAAGCTTGCTCGCGATGAGGCCATTACAAGCGCCGAAAAAATCAAATCAGATCTCTGGCGTCCACGTCACCCCAAACATCCACGCCCGACCTTCCTCGCGATACCCATACTGACTGCCTTCATGGCTGTACAGCGCCCGGCTATAACCCTTGTCCAGCAGGTTATCCACCTTCAGCTCCAGCCTGATCTCGCGATTGAGCGCCCAACTGCTGCGCAATCCCAGCAGCGCATAACCACCCAACGGCTGTTGATTGTTCAGGTCGTCATAGCTGCTGCTGACCGCTTGCCAACTGGCGCCGAGGCCCAGGCGGTCGAACTGGCGGTCGAGGTCCAGGCTCAAGGTGCGGCGTGCGCGACGGGCCAGCGTATGGCCGGTCTCGCGATCCCGCGGGTCGATGATCGCCACGCCGAGGTTGCTCTGCCAGCCGAACAGTTCCTGTTTCAACGCCGCTTCAAAGCCATTGATCCGAGCCGAGGCCACGTTCTCCGGGCGTGAGTTGCTGCCGAAGATGATCGCGTCTTCCAGGTCCGTGCGGTACAGCGAGGCTTCGAGTCGACTGCTTTCGGTCAACTGGCTGCGCCATTGCAGCTCGTAGCTTTTCGAGGTTTCCGGCTTCAGGTCAGGGTTGCTGAAGTCCGGGTAGTACAGGTCGTTGAACGTCGGTGCGCGAAAGCCTTCGCTGTAGGTCAGCAGCACGTCGTTGTCTGGATTCAACGGCAGGGTGAAGGTGCCGCTCCAAGTGTTTTGACTGCCGAACTGCTGGTTGTCGTCGTGGCGCAAGCCCAGCTCTGTGGAGAAGCTGTCCGCCTGATAACGATGCTGGATGAACGCCGCACGGTTCCAGCGACTGTCTTCGTCGAACGCGGTGCTGCTGTTGACCCGGTCTTCATACCAGTCGCCGCCGAGGATCAGGCTGTTGCGCTCGTTGAGTGTCAGGTCGTTCTGCCAGTTCACCGAGTCGCGATAGGTGTTGAACACGCTGCGCTCATCGCTGAGCTTGTCGAAGGTCTTCTCGCGGTTTTCGCTGTGGCCGAACTCGATGCGGGTTTTCCACAGATCGTTGACCCGCGCGTCGACGTAGCTGCTGACGCTGCTTACATCGAATTCGTTGTAGGGCTGCTCCTGGACTGACTCGAAGGTAGTCAGATCGAAGCGGCCGAAGGGGTTGTCGTATTCACTTTTGCCGCGGTTATCCAGCACGTTGGCGCCGATTTCGATGTCATCGCTCAGGGCATGGCTGAGGCTCAGGCTGAACGATTTATTGCGGTACGCGTCGTGATCGCCGTCGCTGGGATACGACTCGTGGGTACGATTGATCCCGGCGGTTTCATCGAGACTGGCGCCGAGGTTGAAGCGGGTTTGCTCATCGCCACCGGACAAGCCGAGGCTGCGTTCCCAGGTCTGGTTACTGCCAAATCCGACATGCATTTGCGGGCGCAACCCCGGCTCGCTGCCGCGTCGGGTGAAAATCTGGATCACCCCGCCAATCGCGTCGCTGCCATAAATCACCGAGCGGGAGCCACGCAGCACTTCCACGCGCTCGACCTGTTCGATGTTGATGTGTTGCAGGTTGCTGTCGCCGGAGGTCGCGTTGCCGATGCGCTGGCCGTCCACCAGCACCAGGCTTTGCGCCGATTGTGTGCCGCGAATGTAAACCCCCGGCAGACTGCCACGCCCGCCGGTTTGCGCCACTTGCACACCCGGTACGCGACGCAGCAAATCAGTGACGCTGTTCGGTTGCAGACGGTCGATGTCTTCGCGGGTGAACACGGTATTGGCGGCGCTGCTGTCGTTGCGCGCTTCGACCTGGCGGTTGGCGCTGATCAGCACGTCGGGCAGTTTCAGGGCTTGATCGCGTTCGAAGGTGTCGGCCAGCAGTTGCCCGGCTGGCAGCAGGGTCAGCGTCAGGGCGAAGGGGGAGAGTTTCATCGGCAGTCCGTTGGTGCTTTTGGTGTACACACAATCAAATGTGGGAGCGGGCTTGCTCGCGAATGCGGTGTATTAGTCGATAAAAATTTTGACTGATACACCGCATTCGCGAGCAAGCCCGCTCCCACAGGGAATTGCGTTTAGCGGGTGAGCAGTTGCAAACGTTCGCGGATCGAGGACTCGATGCCGGCCTCATCCAGCCCGCACTCAGCCAGCATCTGCGCAGGCTTGGCGTGTTCGACGTAGATGTCCGGCAAGCCAAGGTGCAGCACCGACTTGAGGATGTTCTCGCGAGCGAGGAATTCGCTGACTGCGCCACCAGCACCGCCCATGATCGCGTTCTCTTCGACCGTCACCAACAGCTCATGGCTGGCGGCGATCTGGCGGACGAGTTCTTCATCCAGTGGTTTGACGAAGCGCATGTCGACCACGGTCGCATCCAGCTTCTCGGCGACTTTCAGCGCCTCGGCCAGTTGCACGCCGAACACCAGCAGGGCGACTTTGCTGCCCTGACGGCGGACCACGCCTTTACCGATTTCGATCGGTTCGAGGTCTTTCTCGATGGTCGCGTTCGGGCCATTGCCGCGTGGGTAACGCACTGCCGCCGGGCCTTCGTACAGGTGCCCGGTGGTGAGCATTTTGCGCAGCTCGTTTTCGTCGCTCGGGGTCATCACCAGCATGCCGGGGATGCACCGCAGGAACGACAGATCAAAGCTGCCCGCGTGGGTCGGACCATCTTCGCCAACAAGACCGGCGCGGTCGATGGCAAACAGCACGTCGAGGTTCTGCACCGCGACGTCATGCACCAACTGGTCGTAGCCGCGTTGCAGGAACGTCGAATAGATCGCCACCACCGGTTTGGCGCCTTCGCAAGCCATGCCGGCCGCGAGGGTCACTGCGTGCTGCTCCGCAATCGCCACGTCGAAGTAGCGCAGCGGGAAACGCTCGCTGAAAGCCACCAGGTCCGAGCCTTCTTTCATCGCCGGGGTAATCCCCACCAAGCGCGGGTCGGCAGCCGCCATGTCGCACAGCCATTCGCCGAACACACCGGAATACTTCGGCCCGCTGGCCTTTTTCGGTGCAGCGGCCGGGGCGTCCAGTGGTTCCAGTTTGGTGATGGCGTGGTAACCGATCGGGTCGACCTCCGCCGGGGCGAAGCCTTTGCCTTTTTTGGTGACGATGTGCAGGAACTGCGGGCCTTTCAGATCGCGCATGTTGCGCAGGGTGGCGATCAGGGTTGGCAGGTCGTGGCCATCGATCGGGCCGATGTAGTTCCAGCCCAGCTCTTCGAACAGCGTGCCGGGGACTAGCATGCCTTTTGCGTATTCTTCGGTTCGACGAGCGATTTCCCAGGCACCGGGCAGGCGCGACAGCACTTTCTTGCTGCCTTCGCGCATGCTGGCGTAGGTGCGGCTGGAAAGAATCTTCGCCAGATAGTTCGACAATCCGCCGACGTTACGCGAGATCGACATGTCGTTGTCGTTGAGGATCACCAGCATGTTGGCGTCCACTTCCGGCGCGTGGTTCAACGCTTCGAACGCCATGCCCGCCGTCAGGGCACCGTCGCCGATCACGGCGATGGCCTTGCGATCACTGTTTTGCAGGCGGGCGGCAATCGCCATGCCCAGCGCTGCACTGATCGAGGTGCTGGAGTGGCCGACGCCAAAGGTGTCGTACTCGCTCTCGGAGCGACGCGGGAAAGCGGCAATGCCGTCCTTCTGGCGCAGGGTGCCCATGCGCTCGCGTCGACCGGTGAGGATCTTGTGCGGATAAGCCTGATGACCCACGTCCCACACCAGCCGGTCGTCCGGGGTGTCGAAAACGTAATGCAACGCGATGGTCAGCTCGATCACGCCCAGGCCGGCACCGAAATGCCCACCGGTCTGGCCGACCGTGTAGAGCAATTCCAGGCGCAACTCATCGGCCAGGGTTTCCAGCTCGGCTTCGCCTAACCGGCGCAGGCCGTCCGGCGTATTCGCGCGGTCGAGCAGGGGCGTGGTTGGGCGCTTGCGGGGAATCTCATGAAACGTCGTGGGCATCAGGCGAATCGTTATAGGTATAAAAGATGCGGCAGTTTACCTGATGCATCGGCCCGTGCCCACGCGTTGGTCTTTTTTGGCGGATACGCCTTCAGCTGCGGCGCTCGACGATATACCGGGCCAGATCGCGCAAAGGCTCGGCGGCCGCGTCAAACGGTCGCAGCGCGTGCAGGGCCAGATCGCGCAGCTCCAGCGCATAGGCCTTGGCCGCGTCGAGGCCGAGCAGCGCCGGGTAGGTTGGCTTGTCGCGGGCAATGTCGGCGCCCTGGCGTTTGCCAAGGGTTTCGGTATCGCTTTCAACGTCGAGAATGTCGTCCTGGACCTGAAACGCCAGCCCGATGGCCTGTGCATAAGTCTGCAGGGATTTCAGTTCATCTTTTTCGGCACGGCCGCTGCCCAGGGCGCCGAGCTTGACGCTGACTTCGATCAACGCACCGGTCTTGTGCCGGTGCATGTATTCGAGGGCTTTCTGATCGAGTTTCAGACCGACCGAGCCGAGGTCGATGGCTTGACCGCCGACCATGCCCGCCGGGCCTGCGGCCTGCGCCAATGCGCTGACCATTTGCAGGCGAATCTCCGCGTCTGCATTGCTCAGGCGCGGGTCGAGCAGGGCGCTGAACGCCAGGCTCTGCAAACCGTCGCCGGCGAGGATCGCGCAGGCTTCATCGAATTTCTTGTGGGTGGTCGGCTGGCCGCGACGCAGGTCGTCATCGTCCATGGCCGGCAAATCGTCGTGCACCAGCGAGTAAGCGTGGATCAACTCCACCGCACAGGCCGCGCCGTTGGCTTGTTCGGCCTTGCCACCCAGCGCTTCGCACGCGGCGTAGGCCAGCAATGGACGCACGCGCTTGCCGCCGTTCATCACGCTGTAGCGCATGGCTTCGTACAGGCGCGCCAGCTCGGGGCTCGGTGCGGTGAACAAGGTGTCCAGGGCCGCGTTGACCCGGGCCTGGCTGGTCGCCGAATACGCTGCAATCATTCTGGCTGGTCCGCGTCGAAGGGTTCCTCGGCCAACTCGCCATCACGCTCGAGCAGCACCTGAACCTTTTGCTCGGCCTGGGCCAGCGCCGCCTGGCAATCGCGGGTCAGGCCGATGCCCTGCTCGAAAGCGGTCAGCGAGTCTTCCAGCGACAATTCACCGTTCTCCAGACGCTCGACCAGTGTTTGCAGGTCGGCGAGGGACTGTTCGAAATCCAGTGCAGCTTTTTTGCGGGCCATGGCGGCGATTTCCGGTTGACGTTAAACCGGCGCGACACTAGCAGATAGGGGGTTTATGGGCAAACTCACCGGCGACGCACACTCCTGTAGGAGCTGCCGAAGGCTGCGATCTTTTGATCTTTGTTTCAAGGAAGCAGATCAAAGGATCGCAGCCTTCGGCAGCGCCTACAGTGGCGAGTTATCGGGATAATTAATCTGATACCGGGTACTGCGCCCACCACCTGGCAGTCGTTTCACGCAGCCTTTTTCCAGCAGTTCAGCGAGATGACGAGTCGCTGTGGCTTTGGACACCTTCGCCACAGCCTGATACTGCGCCGCGCTGATACCGAGCTCAAATCCACGCTCCCCGCCATCCAGCAAACGATTCAGTACCTTGGTCTGCTCTGTCGATAGTCCGGTTTCCCGGTGCGCTTGCCAGAGTCTTGCTTTAGCCAGTACGAATTCGATCCGTGCCATCGCCTGCTGCAGGCTGCGCAGCAAGGTTTGCAGAAACCAATCCAGCCATTGCGTGATGTCCAGAGTGGCTTTCTGGCTGCTTTCGAGCACGCGGTAATAGCCCGACCGATCGTCGAGGATGCTCGCGGACATGGCGTAAAAGCGAATCGCCTGAGCCTCGCCCTGAGCAAATGCAAGATCGGTGATGGTGCGCGTCAGGCGTCCGTTGCCATCATCGAAGGGGTGCAGCGTAACGAACCAGAAATGCGCGACACCCGCGCGTAGCAGGGGATCAAGTCCTGCCTGATTCCGGCTGCTCTCGAACCATGTGAGAAAGGTATCGAGTTGTCGCTCAAGGCCCTGACGAGTTGGCGCTTCGAAGTGCACGGTCGGTCTGTCGAGACGGCCCGAGACCACTTGCATCGACTCTTCCCCGCGCAATGCGCTGACACGGATACTGCGGGCAGCGAGATCGGAATCCTGCTCAGGGAATAGCCATTCATGCCAGTCCAGCAATCGATCAAGGGTCAGAGGTTCGGCGAAACGCTGAGTGGCGTCGAGCATGAGTTGCGCCCGCCCCTCACTGCGTTTGCTGACCTTGTCACCTTCATTGAGCTCCAACCCCAATCGTCGCGCCAAGGAAGAGCGAACCGAACCGACATTCAGCTGTTCGCCTTCTATCGCGGACGAGGTGACGATGTTTTGCAGCAATGCATCCAGCTCGCTCTGGGCACTGAGTGAACTGCCTACAGAGCTGGCCATTCCCATCAATCGACCTTGCGCCTGAACGCACTCGCGCAGAAGCGGCGTCAGGCGCTCTGCCTGCCAGTGGAAGTTGGGCCAATCTGGCTGTTGCCAGATCCAGTGAGGTGCCATGAATTCGCTGCTCCAGGGTGAGTGAGCCGATTAGGCGATTTATTCGGCTCACTTAATGAGCCGAATATGACGGCTATTCGGCTCATCGTCCAGCCGCCATCGTGACTCCCACCGCAAATCAGAACGCATCCGATTGTTAAAAAACGCCCCAATGGCTACCCTTCGCGCCATCGACGACCCAACCGTCACGGGTCTTTCAGACGAAACGCAGGCTGCACATCTGTAATGCGCCGAGGATCAGGCGCAAGGTTTCGTCATGCATGGCAGGAGGCGTCACATGCGTTCATTTCTTTTGCTGCTGATTGGGCTGGTCTGTGCACCCGCTCTGGCCGCGCCGAGTGCCGAGTTGTCGGAACCGGTGGGTGGCTGGCGCTTTAACGGTTTGCTGGACCGCACGGAAAACCCGCAGATCGCTTATCCCACGCCACCCATCGACCGCGGCGTGCAACGCAATCGGACGATGATCGAAGGCCAGCTCAAGGCCATCGGCACGCAGCGCGGTCCTCACACGCTGGCGGTCAATGGCAATCCCTTGAATCTCTACACCGACGATCAGGGTCGTTTCGCCCGGCCGTACGCGTTCGGCGCCGGTTCCAATAGCGTTGAAGTGCGCAGGGCCGAAGGGCAGTCGCTCAAGCGTGTTCAATTCTATGAAGCCAACAACCTGCGCACGCCCGCGCGGATTCGCGTGGTGTTGGGCTGGGATGATCCAAAGGCTGAACTCGATCTGCACATCATCACGCCTGACGGCCAACATGCCTTCTGGGCTCACTCGGCATTGACCAACGGCGGCGGCCTCGACCCGGATGGCGTCGACGGCCCCGGCCCGGAAATGTTCACCATGACCGCGCCGCTGCATGGCACCTATCTGGTTTACGTGAACTATTGGGGCAACTTCGGCAGCGGCGGCTATAACTTCGATGAGGCCGGCAACCAGAACGAGGTGATCACCTCGCAGATCAACCTGGTGCTCAACGAAAACACCGTCGACGAAAAACGCGAGACCTTCATCGTGCCCCTGCGCGCGATCGGCGACCTGCTGCTGGTCAAGACTTTCAACTATTGAGCATCCCGCACCACGGATGAATTGGGTTTTGTGAAATGAGCAATAACACTGCTTTACCGCCGACGGCCCCAGGCGGGGAAACACCGAAACCGTCCCGCCGTTGGCCGGCCATTGTGGTTGGGCTGTGTCTGGTCGTGGGCGTGGCCGCCGGCATGGGCTGGCTGATGAAAAAAAGCCCGGCCCCGGCACCGCAACTGGCGGCGGAAAAGCTCGGCATGAGCCGCCCCGATGGTTTGCTCGAAACCCATTCCTTGAGCCAATTGCCCAAGGACTTGCTGGCGGTGCCGTTCCTCAAGGAAACCCTGACCGAAGATTTCGTCTTCTATTACGAAACCCACTCCGATCGCCTCGGCCTGATCGGCAGCCTGCGGCGGATCATCTACGAACATGACCTGAAGTTGCAGGACACGCTGATTGAGCAGTTGTTCGATCAACCGGCGGACGTGGCGTTATGGCGCGGCGCGGATGGCCGGCTCAAGGATTTCCTGCTGGTGATGGATCGTGGCGGGTTGGCCAAGGTGCTGGAGCCGTTGGCGAAGGTCGCGCTGGATGATTCGCAGCTGAGCAAAATCGCTGACGTGAAAGTCGGCGCCGATGACGTTGCGCTTTATCAGCTCACCTACAATGCCAGCAAGGCGCTGGTGTTCGCCTCCCATGGCGACAAACTGGTGGTGCTGTCCAATCCGACCAAACTTTACGATCCGCAAAGCGGGGCGACGCAAGAGTCGGGTAGCGTTTCGACCCAAGCCATCGCCGCACTGCTCAACGGCGACAAACTGTTCCCCGAAGCCTTCGGCCTGCCACCCCGTGCGCCCGAGGTGAAGCAGCGCCTGTCGGTCAATTCCAGTGTGCTGGCCATGGGTTACCAGCGTTTCATCCCGAACTTCGCCGGCCTGCGTTTCGACATGGACGACAAGGGCTGGCACAGCTTCCTCGCCATGGATGAGCTGGAAAATCAGCCAGACTTCGACTTCAAACCGGTCTGGCAAGCCATGCCCATGGGCGCGAGCGCTTGCGTGGCCCTGCCGTTGGCCGCCGAACAGCAGAAGCCATTGCTGGTAAAGCTCGGTGCCGAAGACAGCGTCGCCCAGGCATTGACCGAACACATGGCCGGCACGGCAGGGCTGTGCTGGTACGCAGATTCGCGCCTCTACACGCCGCTGCTGGTGGCGAGCCTCAAGGACGAAGACAGCGCCAAACTCGATGGCGATCTGGGCAAGCTATTCGGCTCGATGGTTGGCGCTTATGAAAGCAAGGTCGATGAACACGCGTTCCCGGTGGTCGAGAAACAGGAAGGCCAGAGCCATCAGTGGCAGCGCCAGGTCAGCTCCAACTTCGGTCCCTACGCCGCCAAGGATGCCGAAAATCCGGACGCGATCAGCGGCAAGGCGTTCATGCGCGTGAGCCTGGCGCGGCACGGTTCGACGTTGCTGTTTTCCCTCGACGACAAACTGGTGGACAAGGCCCTCGGCACCCTCGACAAACGCTTCCCGCCGATGGCTGACGTAGTGCCCAAAGACCTGCTGATGCCGGTCTATTTCGGCCCGGACTCCATGGCGCAACTGATGCAGCAGGAAACCCTCGACAGCCTGCCGCAAGACATGGAACCGGTGTTCTACAACGCCGCGCAAACCTACCTGATTCCGAAACTTCGCAAGCTCGGCGGCTACGGCAAATACGCCCTGACCCTGCCGGAAGGCAGCGAGCCGGACGGTCACTGGCAATGGCTACCGCTGGAATGGAAAGCCCTGTGAACGCACTGATCCGCAGCCTCGGCTTGTTCGCTTTGCTGTTGAGCGCAGGTGCCCGAGCCATCGAAACACCGGCGCTGGATGTGCAGCAATCCCAGGTGTTCCGCGCCTGGTTCGTGCGCATCGCCCAAGAGCAACTGAGCCAAGGCCCGAGCCCGCGTTGGTATCAGCAGGATTGCGCCGGGCTGGTGCGTTTTGCCGCCAACGAAGCGCTCAAAGTCCACGACGACAAATGGCTGCGCAGCAATGGCCTGTCCAACCGTTACTTGCCGCCGGAGCTGCAACTGAGTGACGCCCAGCGCGGTCTTGCCCAGCAATGGCAGCAGGGCGGCGGCAAGGTCGGGCCGTACGTCAACGCGATCAAGTTGATTCAGTTCAACAGTCATCTGGTCGGCCGCGATGTCGTGCAAGCGCGGCCCGGCGACCTGATGTTTTTCGATCAGGGCGACGACCAGCACCTGATGATCTGGATGGGCCGCAACATTGCCTATCACACCGGCACCACTACACCCACCGACAACGGCATGCGTTCGGCAAGCCTGCAGCAACTCATGACATGGAAGGACACCCGATGGATACCCGATGCAGCCAACCCCAACTTCATCGGCGTTTATCGACTGAATTTTCTCTCCCAATGATCGGTGCGCGCATGCTGCGTTTTCTGTCTCTGCTGTTGGTATTGCTGCTGCCTTTGCCGACGGTCAATGCCGAAGACACCGTCGAACCGAGCGGCTATACGCCGGTGCCCGGTGAAAGTTTTTTCCTGTTGGCCGACAGCAGTTTTGCCAGCGATGAACAGGCGATGGTGCGTCTCGAAGCGCCGGGCCGCGACTACCGTCGCTTCCGCATGGAGCCTTACGGTGGCGCTGACATTCGGGTCTATCGCATCGACAAGCCGCTGGATTTCCTCAAGCGTCAGAAGAACCTGCATCGCGTGGTCAGCGACGGCCAGTTCAAGGGCGAAGGGTTGTCCAATACCCTCGCGTATCTGTGGGACAACTGGTACCGCAAATCCCGTCGGGTGATGCAGCGGGCGTTCTCCTATGAGTCGCGCAAACAAGTCACCGAAGAAGTGCCGGAACTGAAGATGGGCGCCGCCATGGCCGCGCCAACGCCGTACGACGCGCAACCGCAATTCGCGCTGATTCCGGGCCTGCCGGTGGTCAGCCAGTTCCGTTATCCGCTGTGGCAGGCCAAGCCGATTCAGCCGCCCGAAGGCGTGAACCTCGCCGGCTCTTCCAGCGAGTTCGTCAGCGTCGCGCCGGGCAATGTCTATATCCCGTTGGGCAACCTGAAACCGGGTCTGTACCTGGTGGAAGCGCTGATAGGCAAGTATCGCGCGACCACTATGGTGTTCGTCTCCAACACCGTGGCAGTGAGCAAGATTGCCGGTGATGAACTGTTGGTCTGGGCAGCGCGCAAACACGAAGGCAGTTCGGTACCGAAGGTCAATGTGCTGTGGACTGACGGCCTCGGCGTGATGAGCAGTGGCGCCACCGATGCCGATGGTTTGCTGCGTCTGAAACACGTCAGCCCCGAGCGTTCGTTCGTGATTGGCGAGGATGAAGAGGGCGGGGTTTTCGTCTCGGAAAACTTCTACTACGACAGCGAAATCTACGACACCAAACTCTATGCGTTCACCGATCGGCCGCTGTATCGGCCGGGGGATTGGGTGTCGCTGAAAATCGTCGGCCGCGAATTCAAGAATGCCCGGGACTCCGTGCAGCCAACCGCTGCCGACGTCAACGTGACAGTGCTGGACGCAACCGGCACGGCGCTGCAAAGCCTGGACTTGAAACTTGATTCCAAGGCTGGTACCCAAGGCCGTTTCCAGTTACCGGACAACGCCGTGGCCGGTGGTTACGAGTTGCGTTTCAGCTACAAGGATCAGGCCTACAGCAGCGCCTTCCGCGTCGCCGAATACATCAAGCCGCACTTCGAAATTTCCCTGAACCTGGCCAAGCAGGATTACCGCACCGGCGAACCGGTCAAGGGCAATCTGGTGCTGCTGTATCCGGATGGCAAACCGGTCGCCAACGCCAAATTGAGCTTGAGTCTGCGTGCCCAGCAACTGTCGATGGTCGACAACGAGCTGCAATACCTCGGGCAATTCCCGGTGGAGTTGACCAGCACCGAACTGACCACCGACGCCAAGGGCAACGCGACCCTGGATCTGCCCGCTGCCGAGAAGCCGAGCCGTTACATGCTCACCGTATTTGCCAGCGATGGCGCGGCGTATCGGGTCAAGACCACCAAGGAAATCCTCATCGACCGAGGTGCGGCGAATTTCCGCTTGAGCGCACCGCAGCGCTTCAGCGCGGTGGGCGACAAGGTTGCGTTCAGCTACGTCAACGAAAGCGAGCAGAGTGCAGCTGTCACGCCAAGCAGCTACGGTTGGGTGCGCCTGGAAGATCAAAGCACGGGCGAGGGCAAACTCACGGGCGCCGACAAAGGCTTCACCCTGGCCTTCGACCGTCCGGGCACCTACAACCTGACACTCAGGGATGACCATGGCCGAACCCTCGGCGCAACCGGGCATTCGGTTACCGGCGAAGGCGTCAAAGCCGTACCGGGCACCGTCGAAATCGTCCTCGATAAACCGGAGTACAAGGCCGGTGATGAAGCGCTGGCGCTGATCACGTTCCCCGAGCCGATCAACGATGCGCTGCTGTCACTGGAGCGCGACAAGGTCGAGGCCACGGCGCTGTTGTCCAAGGGCGGCGACTGGCTGAAGATGGAAAAACTCAGCGACACCCAATACCGCGCGCGCATTCCGGTGAAGGACGGTTTCGCCCCGAACCTGACCTTCTCGGTGCTGTACACCAAGGGTGGTCAGTACAGTTTCCAGAACGCCGGTATCAAGGTGATTACGCCGCAGATTGACGTGGTCATCGCCACGGACAAAGAGACGTATCAACCGGGCGACACCGTGTCCGTGAACCTGACCACGCAGTTCGCCGGCAAGCCAATCCCTGCGCACTTGACGGTCAGTGTGGTGGACGAAATGGTCTACGCGTTGCAACCGGAAGTGGCGCCGACCATCGACCAATTCTTCTATCACCCACGACGCAACAACGTGCGCACCAGTGCCAGCCTGTCGTTCATCAGCTACGACGTCGCGCTGCCGGGCAGCCCCGGTGCGCCGGGCAAAGCCAACCGCAGCGAACGCGGGGTGAAAGTGCTGGAGCGGCCGCGGCGTGAGGATGTCGATACTGCCGCGTGGCAACCGGAGCTGGTGACTGATGCCGCTGGCAAAATCCGTTTCACCTTCAAGATGCCCGACTCGCTGACACGCTGGCGCATCACCGCGCGGGCGATCGCCGATGACGGTCAGGTCGGCCAGAAGAAGCAGTTCGTGCGCTCGGAAAAACCGCTGTACCTGAAGTGGAGCGGGCCGAGCAAATTCCGCACCGGCGATAAACCGGATCTCGGGGTGTTCGCGTTCAGTCAGGCAGAAAACCCGGTCAAGGCTGAGCTGGTGACTCACTACGCGGGCAGCGAGCAGCGCATTCCGATCACGCTTAACAGCGGCATCAACTACATCCCGTTGCCGGCGTTCTCCTTGGCTAATGGCGAGTGGACCGCCGAACTGGTGCAGGACGGCAAAACCGCTGATGCCCTGGCCGTACGCCTGATGGCGACCGGCGAAGGCTGGCAGGTCACGCAAAGCCAAAGCCTGGACGTCGCCAGTGGTGATACGCCGCTGACCTTGCCGGCGGACGCCACGGACATTCGCCTGCGTCTCGATGACAGCCCGCAAGCGCTGTTCCGCTCGGCGCTCGATGATCTGTTGAGCTATCCGTACGGCGGCGTCGAGCAAACGGCCAGTCGATTGCTGCCGCTGAGCATCGCCTATCCGACGCTGTCGTCGAATCCGCAAGTCCGTGATCGCTTGCGCCTGATCATGCAGAACAGTCGCTTGCGTCTGGTGCAAATGGCCGGCCCGTCGGCGAGTTTCACCTGGTGGGGCATGGACGGTGAGCCGGATGCGTTTCTCACGGCCTACGCCTATTACGCCGACTGGCACGCCAGCCAAGTGCTGGAGCTGAGCCTGCCGCCGGAGCATTGGCAGCGGGTGCTGGAGGTCTACGCCAAGCAGGCGAAAAACACGCCGTTGTTGCAGCGGGCGCTGGTCCTGTCGTTCGCCAAACAGATGCAATTGCCGGTCAACACGTTGCTCAGCGGCTTGATGGAAGATCTGGCGCAAGCCGGTGAGGGCAATGCCGCCAACCTGATGGACGATGGCGAAGACAGCATCGTCATGAGTGATCCGGATTCGGCGCTGGGGCTGGCGGCGGCTCGCGTACTGACCGCATCGCTGGCCAGGCAATCGAAGGTCGCTTTGCCGGAAGCATTCAACCGGCAATTGGCCGATGCACAGCAGCGCCTGGCTGTTAGCTCCCAGCCATTTGCCGAGGCGTTGAACCTGTCGCTGCAACCGTTCGATCAGGCCCGCGCGCAGGCATTGCTGCAACGTTTGTTGCCGCAGCAATCGACCCTCGAACGAGCGCTGGCGCTGACCTGGCTGCAACGCAGCATCGAGCAAGCTTCGCCCACCATCGCTCTGAATCCCGGCGAAGGCTGGAAGAAAAAATACGGTGCAACAGGGGAAATGTATTGGACGTGGCAGGGCACTGCGCCGGTGCCGAACGTGCTGTCGTTGTCAGGTGTTCAGGAGCGTCCGCTGCGTGCGGCATTGAGCTTCCAGACCCGGCAACCGGCAGTCTACCCGATGGCTGTGACCATCACCCGTCGCCTGTCTCGACTGGTGCCGGGCGACGAAGCATTCACCTTCAAACTGGAAGCGGTCGGCAATTCACCGTTATCCAGCGACAGCCTGTATCTGGACGAAGTGATCCTCACCAGCAAGGCTGCAAAACCGCTGCGCTATGGCCTGCTCGAAGTGCCGCTGCCACCGGGCGCCGATGTCGAGCGCACCACGTGGGGCATCAAGTTGCAGGGCAAGGCGGGGACTGAACCGACGGCGCTGGAGAAGGCTCGATTCGAGCCGGGACAACTGGCCTATGCGGTGCCGGTGGATGCGCTGAGCGGCGAATTGCGTTTGCGGCATTTGGTGCGCTTCTCGCAGAAAGGCCAGTTCAACCTGCCACCGGTTCGCTTCACGCAAGTCTACGCGCCACAGCATCAGGCTCAGGAACAGAAACCGGCGCTCGGTCAGGTTACGGTTCACTGACATGTTCCGGTCTCTGCTCTGTTGGCTGCTGTGTTTGATGCCTGCGCTGGCCTTGGCACAGGACGAACCCTTGCGCGTGGCCTTCAAGGATGAATTGCTGACTTTGAGCCGGACGCAACTGCTGTCGCGCGAGCCATTGCCGGACACTTTGCAGACTCCGTTGGGCAGCGTGTGGAAGCTGTTTGTCTATGGCTGGCTGGTGGACACCGGCGGCCATGAGCCGGCGTATGAATGTCGTGGGCAGTCGAAAGAGGAAGTCTATTGCTGCACCGCAGGCGGCAAGATCGAGCGCGATCAGGCGTTGGTGAAATCCTGTGGTTTGTACTTTGAGCCTGCGCGCTTGGGCATCGACGCTGCTCAATGGCGCGCGTATTGGCAGGCCCGGCAGGCGCCGCAATGGTTGCTGGATTTGCCGTCATTGCAGCCAGCCACCCGGGTTTCGGTGGCAGAGTTGCTCCGCGTGTTGGCCGTGATGCCGGCGCAGGATCAGGCCCGGCGCGTGCTGCTCGATGTGGTGCTGAGCGCGGCGGACGGCAATGTCGTCGGTGAACTCGGCAGTCGGTTACGGGTGAAAACCTGGAGCTGGCTGGGGGATCAGGATGCTGCGACGCGGCAGGGCGGATTCGCCGGTTGGACGGCAGACGGCACACCGATCTGGGCAGGTGGGCGCGGGACCAGTCAGCGGGTTCTGCGCGATTATGCCGGGGCGATTTCTACGGTGGTGCCTGCGTCCTGGCCTGCGGAGGCGGGGAAGTGTGTGGAGGTTGGGTTGTTCTCCCGCTATCCGCTTCGGCGCGTGTTGTCGGGTGATCGAGTGGCGACTTCCGGACCGTTGCGGGGCGATTACCGCGTCGAGTTCGTCAATGGCAATCAACTCGATGTTCATAGCGACGGTGAACTGTTTTTGCTCAAGGATAAGCTCGTCGCCCGACTGGATCGTGAAGAGTACGTCGCCCGCGTGCTTCAGCGCGAAGCCACTCCCGAACCGGTCGAAGCCGCCAAAGCACTGGCCGTCGCGATCCGTACTTACCTGCTGCAAAACGCCACGCGCAACGGGGAATGCCTGAGCATCGACGACAGCAGCCAGCGTCAACGGGTCGCGCCACGTCCGGCCGCCGCCGAAGCGCGCAACATTGCGGCATGGACCAGTGACCTGGTGCTGGCCGGCAGCACCGTTACTTACCATTCTGATCAACGTGGGCCGGACAAACTGTCTTGGCAACACGCAGTCGAACAGGCCCGCTCCGGCCAGCGTTACGACGCCATCCTGCTACACGCCTACCCACGCGCCAGCCTCAGCCGTTGGGACAACCCGGTAGCTTCCTGCGAAGCACTGCCCGCCGCGCAAGACTGGCTGCAAAAACAACGGCGCGGCTGGCGTCCTCGCCTGGAAAGCGAAGTGGGCTACAACGAAGTCAGCTCCTTTGCCGTCTGCCGACTGAGCTTTGGCCGCCCGTATGTCGACCGCGAACGTCAGCGCATCTACGTGCGCGGCGTGCTCTCGCTGCAAGACCGCTTCGACCTGACCCACGAATACCTGCACCTGGCCTTCGAAGCACACCCCAACGGCCAGGATGAAACCTACATCGAAGGGCTCGCCCGCCACCTTTTGCTGGATTAGACATGACACTCCGTTATCCGCAGGTCTTGCTGTTGCTCTGTTCGTTGTCGGCGTTGCCGCTGGCGATGGCGCAAGGCGTCAAACTCGACACGCCTTCTGGAGGCTGGCGAACCGGCGCACCGGAGGGCGAGGGCGAAAGTTTTCGTCAGACCGTCAACTATCCCGCCTCGTCGGTAAACACCCCGGCCGGGCAAGCCAACACAGCGCGAATCAGCGGCCAGATTCACGCCACACCGAAATCCGCCGAGCCCGGTCGGCTGATCGTCAACGGCGTCAGCATGCCGCTGAAGATCGACCCCGCCGGCCGTTTCGACCGCCCGTTCTCATTTCCCAAGGGCAGCAACAGCGTCGAAGTGCGCAGCCCTGACGGACAACAGCGCCACCGCACGCAGTTCCTCAATACCAGCGGCGGCGCCACCCCGGCCAAACTCCGCGTTTTACTGGCCTGGGACAGCGACGGCACCGACCTCGACTTGCACCTCATCACCCCCGACGGCGCCCACATCTGGTACGGCGACCGCATCGCGCCTAACGGCGCGGCACTCGATGTCGACGTCACCACCGGCTACGGCCCGGAAATCTTCGCCATGCCCGCGCCGATCAAAGGGCAGTACCTGGTGTATGTGAACTACTTCGGCGGCGGCTATCGCAGCGATGAAGAAGGGCAGGAGGATGCCGTACAACCGCTGACCACAGCGCAGGTGACGGTGATCACGGAAGAGGGGACGCCGAGCGAGAAGATGGAGACTTTTCTGGTGCCGATGCGGGCGGTGGGGGAGTTGACGTTGGTTAAGGGGTTTAGTTATCCGTGAGGAAAATTGGGCAGCAGCTTGCTGCCCAATTTTCTTGTCATCACTCAGGCCGCTAATTCAGGCCGGAAACTGCTGGAGATCAGGCGCTTGAGCGCAATATCAAGTGCCTGATCATCGAACAGTTTGCTCTTGCGAGCAGCAGCACCAGCGCCACCGTCCCAATGCTTCAATGCTTCGCGCACCGCAGGAACGGTCGCAGATACCCCTTCCTGGCTCAACAGCCAATCAACCGTCGCCAACAACTCCATGCCGAACGGGGATTCAAAACCGTCGATCAGTTGAGCTGTGCGCTCCAGCGCCTGAGAATACTCCTTGGCCTCAGTCTTGAGATATGTCTGCAAAAAGGCTTTGCGCTCTTGATCAAACCAGATCACATCGCTAATGCCAGCGTCACTGATGCGCTTGTCACAGTGCAGATAGCTGCCATCAAGGTTATCGAGTAGATGTTCCAGCCGGTTGGCGTACGGGCCATACTTATGTGCGACAAACTTCAAATTCAGAGGGTTCTCGGTATCCGGCAACTTCTCAATAGCGCGCTCGAGAAACCAGGCCAGCTTCTGGATCTCCAGCAGACTGCACTCCATGCCTAAAACCCAGTAGCGCCGAACCAATTCGGCGATAAGAGCGCGGGCTGGCGTGAGTTTTTCTACGCCCGTACGTTTGGCGACATTCAAATATTGGTTGGAAGGCTCGAACACCAAGACATCAGCATCCAGATCCCCCAAGACTTCGACAATCTGTTCACGGACTTCAGGCCATTTCAAGCCGCCATTGCCAGCACCTAACGGAGGGATCGCGACGGATTTCACATCGTTTTCAAGCAAAAACCGTCGCAGATCATGTAAGCCTTCGGTAATCCACGGCATCTGCGACGGAGAGCGCCAGTGGCGTTTGGTAGGGAAATTCACAATCCAGCGAGGGCCATCGAGTTCGTTGCTGGCCGTCACGTGCATTTTGCCGGTTTCCACTTCACCGGCTTTGCACGCCGTTGCGTACAAGCGGTAATTCTGCGCAAAGCGTTCTTTGAACATCAATGCGATGCCCTTACCCATCACACCCACAGTGTTCACGGTGTTGACGAGGGCTTCGGTTCGGGCTTCCAACAGGTTGCCTTGGGTGAATCTGATCATTGGAAATACCATTTGGGCCGCGCATGGACAGGTAGCGTCAGGCCTCTAGCGGCGACGTCTTTTTCTATGCGTACTTTCATTGCATCTGTGTGGCACATGATGCCCAGCAGTCCCGTAATCGGTAAGTGATGGTGGATCAGCGCTTCAGCCTGATAGCGCTCCATTTTGCGAGGATCATCAGGATCGCGCTTGAAGTCGCGCCGTTGAAGGATAGACCAATCGATCTGGTCGAGATTCGCCAGATCGCTGTAATAGTCTGTCCAATCCGGGTAGGCATGTGCGTTTGTGAAGACAAACGGTAGGCCAAGCTTTTCAACACGGTGGAGACTGGAGACCAGAATCACGATCTCGTCGTTAGTGCGTTGCTGAACACTCCAGCCAGAGTGAATATTCTGCATCATCACCGAGAAGGGCGTGAAATAGAAGGGCACGTAGTCGGCCAGCACACCTTCTGGTGCAATAGGCACCCGACGAGTTCGGCGTTTATCGATCAAGTCGACGTTACCAATGTTCACGTACTGCGATGCCTGCGTCGTCGAGTTTGCGCAATGCAGACCGTTGTCCAGAATCCAGGGCAGGTTATCGCGATGGACGATACGCCAAATCAGAGCTTTCTCTGGATTCAGGCTGGTGTAGTTCATTTATAAGAACATTCCGGGATTCACACTGATGGGGGTCGTAAGTCTGGGCTCGCGCATTTTAGCCTCACAAAGCAACTTGACCTCCTCGTTGGGAACATAAATCCTCGAAAAGGTTTTGGGGTTTACCACATCAGGAGAAAGGCATTCCGCCATGCAGACGCTCTTGCATTCGGAATTCTGATAAGCCCGAGTATTCATCAGCGCCCAATCGATGGCTTCAAAGCCTGAGTTGTAGTCGAGCAACTGAATGTCATCATCAGCGAGAGGATGCCGTGGAACAATTTTCCAGTCGTTCTGTTTGGCGAATTTCCGAAACACCGAAATCAGGACAAATTTCTCTTGCGGTCGACTGAGCTGTACCCGTCCATCAAATGGGTTCGCAGCGAACCAATGGAAAGGTACAAAGCGATCAAGGTTATGAGCTTTACGCTTTTTGAGAATTTCGCTGTCTGCTACATCGGTAAAATTTTCAAGGTTAGCGCGGGGCTTTAAGCCGTCTTTGAAAATACCATCCAGATTCTCGACAGCGGTGAGGTGGTATACGAAGAATTGATCCCTGATGTTAGCTTCCGACATTGCGGTCTCCTTGACCTGTACATCAATCTAAGCTGGATTCAGTCCGGCCTTGCCCCGCGCTGATGTAACCCTCGATCCGTGGGGGTAGGTAGAACAGTCGTAGCGATTCTATTGTGCTATCACTTTTAACCACAAGTGCAATATGGATATCGGCGAACAAGGCCAACTCGAACGCCGCTGAATTCATTCCTCATCAAAATAATCGCGATCCAGCGCCGGCAACCGTAACAGTCGAGATGTCACGCCCACCTCATGATCCATCATCAGATGTACCAGCCGCGTACCGTCTACCAAAACAATACCGTCCACCGATTTGGCGAAGTCAACAGCGTGCGCCGTAAAGCCAGACGTTGTGATGAACACTCCGCGCTTGGCTTTTTGCCCGGCGAGCGCGCCATAGAACGCCTGCAGTTCAGGGCGACCTACGGTGTTCTGCCAGCGTTTGGCCTGAACGTAAACCTTTTCAAGGCCTAATTTGTCGAGCGAAATAATGCCATCGATGCCCGCGTCACCAGAGCCGCCAACACGTTGCAGGTCATTGCGGCTGGCTCCGTAACCCAGACGATGAAGCACATCCAGCACGATCACTTCAAAGCGGCTGGGGCTGACTTGCAACAAGTTGTCCAAAACGTCAGCCGCCGTGGCATCGCGCAATTCCTTTAGCGCTCGCTCCAGTCGGTCGTCGGGGCTTTCGGTGGCGGAAGCCAGATCTGGCTCAACGTTTGGCTGGTCATCCAGCGGTTCAGCGTCAGGCGCTACTTTCAGCTTCACATTCATGTATCCGATTGCTAAACGCTCCACGTCTTTTGCTGAAAGTGGAAATGCATGCTCTTTGGCATACTGCGCACCCGCCTCAGTCAGCTTCCAATAGCCGCGCTTGGCACTGCTCGAAAGGCCGGCGCGTTTGAGGCGATCGTGTGCCCAACCTGAACGGTTCTTATAGGTCGCCTGACCACTCGCGATCAGTTCCTCACGCTGCGCTTCTGTTAATTGCAACATTTTGGCTGCCGCTTCGTGGGCATCCCGAGCGATCGCACCCTCGGGTTTTGTCGCGAGAAACCGCAGGATCGGTTCTATGAACTGGTCGTAGGTTGGAACGGACATGGGCGCATCCCTGTGCTGATAGGTGTGTTTTTCTGCTGACCGGCGGGCGAGTATAAATTAACGCTCGCTGAGGATGCGTTGGAGTGTTAGCGCTGGTGCCTTGAAAGCGTAAGCCGCTGTGTCTCAGTTCTCATATGCCGAATGGCTGGACACCTGAGCGACGGGCAAGGCAGGTGGAGGATCCGGCAATGGCGACCTTGGGAGCAAAGCACCGGACCGCGAAGCGCCGCGGGTAAGGTCGCTGCATCGCGCAATGCCTTGACAGACGGGATGAGACCGCTGCTTCGAGAGCTGGTAAAAGAGCTGCGAGAGTAGGACAAGATTCGTCGCGAGACTCCGGACTGAGCGAAGCGCTACGGATGTCCTGCGTGGCTTTCAGGCATTAAAAAGCCGGCTTGTGGCCGGCTTCTCGGGGACTGGCTTGGATCATTTTTGGTAAACCGCGCCAGCCTTCAAAACGTACACCCGGATCTTGCGTCCGGCTGTGGGACTCGGCGAGAAAGTCATCTGCCTTGTCGGTGCGATCAGAGCCGCTTGGCGGGTTGATGCGCAAATGTGGGGCGCAGCATACTGATTTTTTTGGGAAATTCCCAGCGTGGAGTGCGGTTTTAGAGCTATTGCACTGACGTGTAGCAGCTGCCGAAGGCTGCGTCCGGCTGCGTAGCAGTCGTCTACCCGCCACCTACGGTTTATTTGAAACACCGCAGTAACCGATTTTACATCTGCTGCGCAGCCGGACGCAGCCTTCGCCAGCTGCTACAAAGCCGGGTATTACAGGAACGGCACCTCCGGCCTGCGCTTGTTCAGTGTCGACCACCAGAACACCCAGCCCAATACCCGAATATTTTGTTCTTCGATTTGTGCGGCCCTGAAGATTTCGTCCGGGTATTGCGCGCTGTTGTGGCTGCGCATGCGTATGGCATTGCCCGGAACACGATGCAGGTATTTGATACGCAACATGCCGTCATGTTCGATCGCGTAGATTTCGCCATCGACAATCTGGGTCAAGCCTCGGTCAATCGCCAGGGTTGAGCCGTCTTCAATTTTCTCGGCCATGCTGTTCCCGATCATGTGGGCGCAGATGGCGTCGGCGTGGTTGATTTCCAGTGAGTCGAGGTGGCCGCGGGGCAGGCGGATGGACTGGCTGGGGTCTTCGACGACGTGGTTTTTTTTGGAGCCTGGGGCCGTGGCGGTTTCTTTATAAAGGGGCAGTTCGACGTCTGTGGGCTCGATGACCGTGTAGACACCGCGAATGGCCTGAGCGTCGAAGGTGTTGCCAGTTTCGTCGAGCAGGCGCAGGTGTCTGGCATCTTTCTGACCCTCACCGGTTTTCAGCCATTCACTGTTCACGGAGAGTCGCATGGCGACTTCTTCCATGCAGTGGGCGGGTACACCGCGGGTGTACCAGTTATGGACATTTTGCGGTGCCGTGTTCAAAAACTCGGCAAATCCGGAAGTCGTGATGCTGGCAAGTCGTAGGAGCGCTCGAAAGCGTGGGCCGCTAGTGTTCTTTTTCATAAACACGAGTCTACGGAGGCGGAATAAGGCTTTGAATAAACGAACTGTTCAAATTCGAGGGAAATTTAAGACTTGATGTAAGACGTCGCTGGCGAAAATTAAACAAGAAAAAACCAAATCAGAGACGCTTTAAACAAGGTGTTTAAGCGGTGCTTTTCAAACGCCCACAAAAAACCCCGGATCAACCGGGGTTTTTTATTGAAGCTTGAATCTCGCAGCAGTGCTTAGCCTTTGTAAGCGGCAACCGACTTGGTGATCGCTTCGCGGGCGGCGTCTGCGCCGGCCCAGCCTTCGATCTTCACCCATTTGCCTTTTTCGAGATCTTTGTAGTTCGCGAAGAAGTGCTCGATCTGTTGGATCAGCAGCGCTGGCAGGTCGGTGTATTCCTTCACGTCGACGTACAGCTGGGACAGCTTGTCGTGTGGAACTGCGATCACTTTGGCATCGCCGCCGCCGTCGTCGGTCATGTTCAGGATGCCGACCGGACGAGCGCGGATCACGGAACCTGGAGCAACCGGGTAAGGGGTCACGACCAGCACGTCGAGGGGATCACCGTCGTCAGCCAGAGTGTTCGGGATGTAACCGTAGTTGGCCGGGTAGAACATTGGGGTGGCCATGAAACGGTCAACGAACAGGCAATCGCTGTCTTTGTCGATTTCGTATTTGATCGGCGCGTGGTTGGCCGGAATCTCGATCGCGACGTAGATGTCGTTCGGCAGGTCTTTGCCAGCCGGAATCTTGCTGTAGCTCATTGGGCGTTGCCCCCGTTAGTTGACCAAAAACACTTGGCCGGATTGACCAAAAAGTGACGGCGATTATAGGCATATTCCTACGCCGACGCCATGGACCAGAGGTCGTGTAGACCTTAGTCGTGTGGCTGATAGACCGGATCGTGCGCCTGAAGTTGCTTCAATCTTCCGAGCGGGTCCTGGCGGTAGAACAGCTTCAACTGCTCGTATACCTGTGGATAAGCTTCATGCAGCAAATCCGGGGCGCTGAAGAAGTATTCGCTGGTGACGGCGAAGAACTCGGCCGGGTTTTCCGCGGCATAGGGATCGATGGCGGTTTCGGCGTCGGGGTTGCGCTCCAGCTGCCGATCGAGGTCGTCGTAGGCTTCCTGCATGACTTTGGCCCAGTCGCTGACCCGCATGTCGGGGTGCAGCGGCGGCAGGCCGTTGGCGTTGCCGTTGAGCATGTCGAGTTTGTGCGCGAGCTCGTGGATCACCAGGTTGTAGCCTTCCCAGCCGCCACTGGCAATGACGCCGGGCCAGGCGAGGATGACCGGCCCTTGCTGCCAGGCTTCACCGCTGTGCTCGCCGTCCCACTCGTGCTCGACGCCACTGGCGTCGCGATGGCGCTGGGGGCTGAGGAAGTCGTCGGGATAGAGAATGATTTCGTGAAAACCCTGATACCAGTTCAGATCGCCCAGGTGCAGCAACGGCAACTGTGCCTGGGCAGCGAGCAGCAGGCGTTGCTCCTGATGCAGTTCGACGCCGGGCAGGGCGGTCAGGTGTTTGTCTTCGAGGAACAGCACGCAGGCTTCGCGCAGCCATTGGTCTTCGGCGGTGCTGATGCCATCAAGAAAGCTCAGATGATGGCGCACCCGTTGCCACATCTCGTCGGCAATCGGGTGCTTGGCCAAGGTACGCCGGCGTCGCCATGCGCCAAGGGACCACATCGTGTCAGTGCGGTGCGGTTTTGGAGTTTGAGCCGCCGAAGCGGCTGCGGACCACGCCGATGATCATTGGTACCAGCGACAGCAGGATGATGCCCACCACCAGCAGCGACAGGTTCGACTTGATGAACGGTACGTTACCGAAGAAGTAGCCCAGAGTGACCAGGCCACCGACCCACAGGATGGTGCCGAGGACGCTGAAGGCGAAGAAGCGCGGATACGGCATTCTTGCTACGCCGGCGACGAACGGGGCAAAGGTGCGAATGATCGGCAGGAAACGCGCCAGCGTCACGGTTTTGCCGCCGTGCTTTTCATAGAAATCGTGGGTTTGCTGCAGGTAGTCGCGACGGAAGATCTTCGAATTCGGATTGCTGAACAAGCGTTCGCCGGCCGTTCGTCCGATGACGTAGTTGGTACTGTCACCGAGAATCGCCGCGAGCATCAGCAAACCGCCCAGCAACACCGGATCCATGCCGCCACCGGCCGCCACGGCGCCAGCGATGAACAGCAGCGAATCGCCGGGCAGGAAGGGCATCACCACCAGGCCGGTTTCACAGAAGATCACCAGAAACAGAATCGCGTAGATCCATGGCCCGTAGTTGGTGACCAGCAAGTCGAGGTACACATCGAGATGCAAGACGAGATCGAGCGGGTTGAAATCCATGGAAAGCACCTGTGATAACGGACCGGGTCGGCGGGCCTGTGCGGATGACTTCGCGAAAGCCTACAGACGGGTGTAGTTTTTCTTACAAACCGGAAAGGTCGGCATTATACGAGCTGGAGGGTGAAAAGCGCGTCGAGATTGTAGCGGGGCATGTCGGCAGGCGACCGGAAGTCTGGTGACAATTAATAACCCCTCTGTCGCGAGCAGGCTGACTATGCCGCAAGTGAGGACAGGCTCCCTGGCCACGGAAGCCGCCTCGCTTTGGATAGCTTACAACTCGTCGCTGATCGGCAATACGTAGTTCTTGAACTCGGTGTCTTCCTTGAACCCGATCGATTCGTAGGTTTTCTGCGCAACTTCATTATTGCTGCTGGTGGAAACCCGCATGCGCACGGCATTGGTTTCCTTGGCCATTTTCTTCGCGGTACGGATCAGATGGTCGGCCACCAACTGGCGACGGGCG
Source organism: Pseudomonas sp. MAG733B (assembly GCF_036884845.1). Classification (NCBI taxonomy): domain Bacteria; kingdom Pseudomonadati; phylum Pseudomonadota; class Gammaproteobacteria; order Pseudomonadales; family Pseudomonadaceae; genus Pseudomonas; species Pseudomonas sp. MAG733B. The sequence goes on along the minus strand of NZ_CP145732.1, from coordinate 6,461,272 downwards.
TCCTCGGCGACATAGATGTCGTTGAGAATCCACACACGCTTGAGTGAAAGCGAAGAAAAACTCGGGTAAAGCTGACAGAAACCCATCAGTTTGTCGTCATCATCGGCCAAAGCCAGGTAAATGACCGACTCCTTACGGCGCAGGCGTTTTTCGAGGAACGCCCGGGACGAGTCCGGATACGGCAGGGAACCATAAAACTCGCGATATTTGACGAACAACGGGGTCAGCAAATCCAGGTGTTCGAGGGTCGCTTGAATAATCCGCATGGTAGGTCTCGTCTTCAAGTGGCTGTCTTGCGTGCTTGGACGGCGACGGGAAACCCTGGCAGCCGTGCGTCGATCCTGCCTTAAACTGGAACGAATGTGCAATGCGGAAGCGGTTCAGGCTTCCGGCGGACTCAGTAGGAAATTACCTTTCATGTCCGCACCGGCGTCTGACTCCAGCGTCTGAACTTGCGCTTCGTCCTTTAAATTGACCCCCGATAGCTGCCGCCGACAGGCTTCGCGCATCAGATACAGCAAACGGTGTGCCGCCATGCCGTAGCTCAAGCCTTCAAGACGCACATTGGAGATGCAGTTGCGGTAGGCGTCCGTCAGGCCGACCTTGGGATTGTAGGTGAAATATAACCCCAGGCTGTCGGGCGAGCTGAGGCCGGGGCGTTCGCCAATCAGGATCACCGTCATTTTTGCGCCCAGCAGTTCGCCGACTTCATCGGCGACGGCGACTCGGCCCTGTTCCACCAGAATCACTGGGGCGACGGTCCAGTTTTCAGCGCGCACTTGCTCTTCCAGCCGCGCCAGAAATGGCAGTGTATGACGATGAACCGCCAAAGCTGACAGGCCATCCGCGATCACGATGACCAAATCGACCCCGCCAGGATTGGCCGAGGCGTAATCGCGCAACACCTGAGCCGAATCGCCGCTCAACTTACGCCCCAGATCGGGGCGTTGCAGATAGCTGTATCGGTCAATTGCCGCGCTATGCAGCAAAACGCTTTCATGCCCGCGTTCGGCCAGTTGCGAGCGCAGGGCCGGATGGTCGAAGGGCAGATGCACCGCGTCCCGCGCCTGCGCATGGGCGTATTGGAAGTCCAGTTGTGCGCGTGTTGGCATGCTGGTGCCGGTGCGACCCAGGGCAATTCGTGCCGGTGTCAGGCGTCGCAGCTCCAGCCATGGGTTGTGCGGATCGTAGGGTGGTTTTTCCATATCAGCACTCATCCCAGTTGCGCCAAGGCCTGGCGGAAGGCCGGCGGCAGGCTGTTGCCGAAGAGAACCCGGCCGTCCGCCTGGGTGAAAATGCCCATTTTCGCCAGCCATTGTTCGAACTCCGGTGCAGGCTTGAGTCCCAGCGTCTGCCGGGCATAGAGCGCATCGTGGAACGACGTGGTCTGGTAATTGAGCATGATGTCGTCGGAGCCGGGGATGCCCATGATGAAGTTGATCCCGGCCACGCCCAGCAGGGTCAGCAGGGTGTCCATGTCATCCTGATCGGCCTCGGCGTGGTTGGTGTAGCAGATGTCACAGCCCATCGGCACGCCGAGCAACTTGCCGCAGAAGTGGTCTTCGAGGCCGGCGCGGATGATTTGCTTGCCGTTGTAGAGGTATTCCGGGCCGATGAAGCCTACGACGGTGTTCACCAGAAACGGGTTGAAATGTCGCGCTACTGCGTAAGCTCGGGTTTCGCAGGTCTGTTGGTCGACGCCATGGTGGGCGTTGGCTGACAGGGCGCTGCCCTGGCCGGTTTCGAAATACATCAGGTTTTTCCCGAGCGTGCCGCGATTGAGGCTCAACCCGGCGTCGTAACCTTCCTTGAGCACATTCAGGTTGATGCCAAAACTGGCATTGGCCGCCTCGGTGCCGGCGATCGATTGAAAGACAAGGTCCAGTGGCACGCCGCGGTTGACCGCTTCGATCGATGTGGTGACGTGGGTCAGCACGCAGGCCTGTGTCGGAATTTCGTAGCGCTGGATGATCGCGTCGAGCATTTCCAGCATGGCGCAGATCGAGGCGATGCTGTCGGTGGCCGGGTTGATGCCGATCATGGCATCACCGTTGCCATGCAACAGACCGTCGAGGATGCTCGCGGCGATGCCGGCCGGTTCGTCGGTGGGGTGGTTGGGTTGCAGGCGAGTGGACAGTCGTCCGCGCAGGCCGAGGGTGCCGCGAAACTGCGTGACCACACGGATTTTTTGCGCGACCAGCACCAGATCCTGCACGCGCATGATCTTGGAGACGGCAGCCACCATTTCCGGGGTCAGGCCGGGGGCGAGGGCGCGTAGCACTTGTTCGTCAGCAGCATCGCTGAGCAGCCAGTCGCGAAAACCGCCCACGGTGAGGTGGCTGACGACCGCGAAGGCTTGTTTGTCATGGGTGTCGATGATCAGTCGGGTGACTTCATCGTCTTCGTAGGGAATCAGGACTTCCTGCAGGAAGTGGCTCAGCGGAATGTCGGCCAACGCCATCTGCGCCGCGACGCGCTCGCCATCATTGAGCGCGGCGACACCGGCCAGAAAATCCCCGGACCGCGCCGGGCTGGCCCTGGCCATCACATCCTTGAGGCTGTCGAAGCGATAGGTCTGGGCGCCGACGGAATGGGCATATACGGCCATGGGGCGGTGTCCTCCTGATTATAAATAGCTCAAATTAACCACCAATCCCTGCAGGAGCTGTCGAGTGCAACGAGGCTGCGATCTTTAAAGGCAAGATCAAAAGATCGCAGCCTCGTTGCAGCTCCTACAGAGGGAGTGCACTTCAATAACTCAGGCGTCGGTGCAATTCATATACCTTCGAGCATAGCGTCCGCCGGTGCTTCGGAACGTTGCCGGGCGGTCAGCTGGAAATACAGGTAACCGGCGACCATGAAGCCGAGGAATACCAGACCGATCAGCGTGTTGAACCAGGCCATCGCCACCAGGCACACCACCGCCAGGAACAGCGCGATCCCCGGCACGATCGGGTAGCCCGGCGCGCGGAAGGTGCGCTCCAGGTTCGGCTCGGTTTTACGCAGCTTGAACAGGCTCAGCATACTGATGATGTACATCACGATGGCACCGAATACCGACATGGTGATCATTGCCGCCGTCAGGGTCATGCCTTGCAGGTTGACCAGGCCATCGCTGTAGATCGCCGCGATGCCGATCACGCCGCCGGCCAGGATTGCCCGGTGCGGCGTCTGGAAGCGCGAAAGTTTAGCCAGGCTGCGAGGCAGGTAGCCGGCGCGGGCGAGGGCGAAGAACTGCCGCGAATAACCGAGGATGATACCGTGGAAACTCGCTACGAGGCCGAACAGGCCGATCCACACCAACATGTGCATCCAGGTCGAATTGTTGCCGACCACCGCTTTCATCGCTTGAGGCAACGGATCGTTGATGTTCGACAGTTGACGCCAGTCGCCGACACCACCCGCCATGATCATCACGCCGATGGCCAGGAATACCAGGGTCAGAATGCCGCTTACGTAGGCGCGGGGAATTGTGCGTTTCGGATCCTTGGCTTCTTCGGCTGCCATGGCTGCGCCTTCAATGGCGAGAAAAAACCAGATCGCGAAGGGAATGGCGGCGAAAATGCCGGGAATCGAGGCCGTCGTGAATTCGTTGGAGCCTGACCAGCCATTGAGCACGAAATTGCTGAAGCTGAAGCCCGGCGCGACCACGCCCATGAACACCAACAGTTCGGCGACGGCCAGCACGGTAACCACCAGTTCAAAGGTGGCGGCGATGCTGACGCCGAGGATGTTCAGGCCCATGAATATGAAATAGGCGCCAACGGCGGCGAGTTTCGGGTCGAGTTCCGGATACTGCACGTTGAGATAGGCGCCGATGGCCATGGCGATTGCCGGGGGCGCAAAGACAAACTCGATCAACGTGGCAATGCCGGCGATCAATCCGCCTTTCTCGCCAAAGGCCCGCCGACTGTAGGCAAACGGCCCGCCGGCGTGGGGAATGGCGGTAGTCAATTCGGTGAAACTGAAGATGAAGCAGGTGTACATCGTCGCCACCATCAATGCGGTGACGAGAAAACCCAATGTCCCTGCGGTGCCCCAGCCGTAACTCCAGCCAAAGTACTCGCCGGAAATCACCAGGCCGACGGCAATGCCCCATAAATGCAGGGTGCCGAGTGTGGGTTTGAGCTGTGTGGAAGAAGTAGTCATAAGTCCTCTCTATTTTTTATTGTTGGATCTTTTGGACTTTCGGGTACGACGGGGGAGTGCAAATCCTGAATGATGGGTATGCAAGGACCGTGCCAGAGCGGCCAGGCTTCGGGGATTGTGTCATTAAGGACGTCTTCGCGAGCAAGCCCGCTCCCACATTGGACTTGTGTCTGTTATCTGATGCGGGTTTATACAAATCCCCTGTGGGAGCGGGCTTGCTCGCGAAGACGGTAGAAAGGGCGACACCGAAACATCGGTGTCGCCCCTGGTTTTTTAGAAGAAGCCCAGCGGATTGATGTCGTAGCTCACCAGCAGATTTTTGGTCTGCTGATAATGATCGAGCATCATCTTGTGGGTTTCACGGCCGACGCCGGACTTCTTGTATCCGCCGAACGCGGCGTGCGCCGGGTACAGGTGGTAGCAGTTGGTCCAGACACGACCGGCCTTGATGGCGCGGCCCATGCGGTAGGCGCGGTTGATGTCGCGGGTCCAGAGGCCGGCGCCCAGGCCGAACTCGGTGTCGTTGGCGATGGCCAGGGCTTCGGCTTCGTCCTTGAAGGTGGTGATGCTCACCACCGGGCCAAAGATTTCTTCCTGGAATACGCGCATTTTGTTGGTGCCCTTGAGCAGGGTCGGCTGGATGTAATACCCGCTCGCCAGGTTGCCCTCGAGTTTTTCCACCTTGCCACCGGTCAGCAGCTCGGCGCCTTCGCCCTTGGCGATTTCCAGGTACGAAAGGATCTTGTCGAATTGCTGTTCGGACGCCTGCGCGCCGACCATGGTGTCGGTGTCCAGCGGGTCGCCACGTTTGATCGACAGGACTTTTTTCATCACTTCTTTCATGAACTCGTCGTAGATCGACTCTTGCACCAGCGCGCGGGACGGGCAGGTGCAGACTTCGCCCTGGTTGAAGAACGCCAGCACCAGCCCTTCAGCGGCTTTTTCAATGAAGGAAGGCTCAGCCTTCATGATGTCTTCGAAGAAGATGTTCGGCGACTTGCCACCCAGCTCCACGGTGGACGGAATGATGTTTTCGGCCGCGCATTTCATGATGTGCGAGCCGACCGGGGTCGAGCCGGTGAACGCGATCTTGGCGATGCGCTTGCTGGTGGCCAGCGCTTCACCGGCTTCTTTACCGAAGCCTTGCACGATGTTCAGCACGCCGGGCGGCAGCAGGTCGCCAATCAACTCGACCAGCACGGTGATGCCCAGCGGCGTTTGTTCGGCAGGCTTGAGCACCACGCAGTTACCGGCAGCCAGTGCCGGGGCGAGTTTCCAGGCAGCCATCAGGATCGGGAAGTTCCACGGGATGATCTGCCCGACCACGCCCAGGGGTTCATGGATGTGATAGGCCACGGTGTTGCCGTCGATTTCGGCAGCGCTGCCTTCCTGGGCGCGGATGCAACCGGCGAAGTAGCGGAAGTGGTCGGCGGCCAGCGGGATGTCGGCGTTGAGGGTTTCACGCACGGCTTTACCGTTGTCCCAAGACTCAGTGATCGCCAGCAGTTCCAGATTCTGTTCGATGCGGTCGGCGATTTTCAGCAGCACCAGCGAGCGCGCCTGGGCGGACGTGGCGCCCCAGGCATCGGCCGCCGCGTGGGCAGCGTCCAGGGCCTTGTCGATGTCTTCGGCCGTGGAACGAGGGAATTCGGCAATCGGTTGGCCATTCACTGGCGAGGTATTGGTGAAGTACTGACCTTTGACAGGCGCGACGAACTCGCCGCCGATGTAGTTACCGTATTTGGCCTTGAACGAAACGATAGCGCCTTCAGTACCGGGGTGAGCGTAACGCATGATGTTTTCTCCTTGGCTTTTTGTATTTGTAAGGAAGAGCGCATGTGCGCTTGCTTTAAGCGTAGAGCAAAGGTCGGGCCACCGCCCTGCAGGTCAGGCAAATCAAGGCGTTGCGCAATTTTTGTCGGACGGGCGGGTGGCAGCTGTGACGCTATCGGTACAGCCGTCGTGACACTTTGTACCGCTTATGGCACAGGCTGTGACGGGGTGGTCTTGCCAGCATTGCAATGCAGGCCAGGCTGGAGGATGCTCGGACGACCGCTGCTGAGACACCCTGTAGGAGCTGCCGAAGGCTGCGATCTTTTGATCTTGAACACTGCACGTCAAAAGATCGCAGCCTTCGGCAGCTCCTACAGAGTTGCGTAGGACCTTCGGGGAGAACAACAAGAAATGCACGACAACCATTTGAGTCGCCATGCCCAGCAAGTGCTGACCGTGACCCAGGGCAAAGCCCATGTGCACGGCCCTGGCAGCGATCCGTCCATCGCCCGTTCCTGGCTGCGCTGCCTCGAGGACTATCATCTCGACCCGGCCCTGACCATGGCGCCGACGGTGCTGGAACATGGGCGCGTCCTCGAAAGCCGCGAACGTTTGCAGCAAGTGCTGCACATCGCCGGCAATGAAATGACCAGCCTGCATCAGCAACTCTCCGGCGCCGGCCATGCCGTGCTGCTGACCGATGCGCGGGGGGTAATCCTCAACTGCGTAACCGCCCCCGCTGAACGGAAGATTTTCGAGCGCGCCGGCCTTTGGCTCGGTGCCGACTGGAGCGAGGCCTGCGAAGGCACCAACGGTATCGGCACGTGCCTGGTGGAGCGTCAGGCGCTGACCATTCACCAGGACGAACATTTTCGCGGCCGCCACACCGGCCTGACGTGTTCGGCGAGCCCGGTGTTCGATCCTCATGGCGAACTGCTGGCGGTGCTCGACGTGTCCTCGGCGCGGCACGATGTCTCGCGCCAGAGTCAGTTCCACACCATGGCCCTGGTCAATCTTTCGGCGAAGATGATCGAGAGCTGCTACTTCCTGCGTTATTTCGACAATCAATGGCTGCTGCGTTTTCACCTGCAAGCGGAGTCTGTCGGCTTGTTCAGCGAAGGGCTGCTGGCGTTCGACGGAGAAGGGCGGATCTGCGCAGTCAATCAGAGCGCACTGAACCTGCTGGGGCATGTTCGCGGCGGCTTGCTCGGCAAGCCGGTGGAGGCGTTCTTCGACTGTTCGCTGGATGAGCTGCTCGGCCGAGCCAGCGTCAATGCCAGCGCCAGTTGGCCGCTGCGCACCCGCGACGGACGCAGCCTGTTCGCCTTGTTGCGCGGCCAGCCGCGACGCATGCCGGTGCCGTTGGTGCCCAGTCCTGTCGTTGAGAGCCGGGAGCCATTGTCTGGCATCTGCCTGGGCGATGCCGGTTTGCAGACCGATTTCCGCAAGGCTTTGCGTGTGTACGAACGGGATGTGCCGCTGCTGATCAACGGCGAAACCGGCTCGGGCAAAGAGGCCTTCGCTAAAGCCGTTCACCAGGCCAGTCAGCGTGGTGAGAAAGCCTTCGTCGCGCTGAACTGCGCAGCCATCCCCGAAAGCCTGATCGAGAGCGAGCTGTTCGGCTATCGCGGCGGCAGTTTCACCGGGGCACGCAAGGAAGGCATGCGCGGCAAGTTACAACAGGCCGATGGCGGGACGTTGTTCCTCGATGAAATTGGCGATATGCCGCTGGCCTTGCAGACGCGGCTGTTGCGGGTGCTGGAAGACCGGCAAGTGGTGCCGATTGGTGGCGAGCCGGAATCAGTCAATGTGCGGATCATCAGCGCCACGCACCGAAATCTGCTGGAGCGGGTGCAGGACGGCAGCTTCCGCGAGGATTTGTATTACCGCCTCAATGGCCTGGAAGTCGCGCTGCCGGCGTTGCGCGATCGCAGTGACAAATCGCAGTTGCTCGACTTTTTGCTGGCCGAAGAAGCAAACGGAGAAACGGTATTGATCGACGCGCCGGCGCGCGAGGCATTGTTGGGGTTTGCCTGGCCGGGCAACGTGCGGCAGTTGCGCAATGTGCTGAGGACGTTGGCGGCATTGTGCGAGGAAGGACGAGTCGGGCTGGAGGACTTGCCGGTGATGATTCGTCAGGCGCGGCCTATTGCGCAGCCGAGCGCAGAAGTCTCGGAGCATCCGCTGGAGGATGCCGAGCGGTTGGCGTTGTTGAATGCTCTGGAGCAGACGCGGTGGCATATGACCAATACCGCCGAGCAGCTTGGTGTGAGCCGCAATACGCTTTATCGAAAGCTGCGTAAGCACGGTATCGCCCGATAACCGCTTTTGTGGCGAGGGAGCTTGCTCCCGCTCGGCGGCGAAGCCGTCGCAATTCTGCCTCGCGAAGAATCAATGCTGACGCGAATACGGTTTTTTGGGGCCGCTGCGCAGCCCAGCGGGAGCAAGCTCCCTCGCCACAATGACCATGACGAATCTCAGCTAAAGAGTGCGAATTTTCCCACCCTAAGCTAACCTGCGGCCATGTTTTACGAGGTCGACTATGCACATTCATATTCTTGGTATCTGCGGCACTTTCATGGGTTCGATGGCGGTTCTGGCCAAAGAGCTGGGCCATCACGTAACCGGCTCCGATGCCAACGTCTACCCGCCGATGAGCACTCAGCTTGAGGCACAGGGCATCGAGTTGACCCAAGGCTACGACCCGGCGCAACTCGACCCGGCACCTGACCTGGTGGTGATCGGCAATGCCATGTCCCGCGGCAACCCGGCAGTCGAATACGTGTTGAACAAAGGCCTGCCATACGTCTCCGGCCCGCAATGGCTGGCTGACCATGTGTTGCAAGGTCGCTGGGTGCTGGCGGTTGCCGGGACTCATGGCAAGACCACCACCAGCAGCATGCTCGCTTGGGTGCTGGAGCATGCCGGCATGAGCCCGGGCTTCCTGATCGGCGGCGTGCCACAGAATTTCTCGGTGTCGGCGCGTCTGGGCGGCACACCGTTTTTCGTGATCGAAGCCGACGAATACGACAGCGCCTTTTTCGACAAGCGCTCCAAGTTCGTTCACTACCGTCCGCGCACGGCGATCCTGAACAACCTGGAATTCGACCACGCCGATATCTTCCCCGATCTGCCGGCCATCGAGCGCCAGTTCCACCATTTGGTGCGGACCATCCCGAGCGAAGGCCTGGTGATTCACCCGACGACCGAGCCTGCGTTGCAACGCGTCATCGAGATGGGCTGCTGGACCCCGGTGCAAACCACCGGTGCCGGTGGTCAGTGGCAGGTCAAGTTGCTCAGCGAGGACGGTTCGGCCTTCGAAGTGATGTTCGAAGGTGTGTCCCAAGGCGTGGTCGAGTGGGACATGACCGGCCAGCACAACGTTGCCAACGCACTGGCCACGTTGGCAGCCGCGCGCCACGTTGGCGTGGTGCCGTCCATGGGCATCGCTGCACTAAGTGCGTTCAAAAGCGTCAAGCGCCGCATGGAAAAAGTCGGCGAAGTGCGCGGTATCACCATCTACGACGACTTCGCTCACCATCCGACCGCCATCGCCACCACGCTCGACGGCCTGCGCAAACGCATTGGCGATGCACCGTTGATCGCGATCATCGAGCCGCGTTCCAACTCGATGAAGCTTGGCGCGCACCGCGACGGCTTGCCGGAAAGCGTGGTCGATGCCGACCAGGTGATCTGGTATGCACCGGCCAATCTCGGTTGGGACCTGGCGGCCACCGCGTCGCTGTGCACGGTGCCGTCGATTGTCAGCGATTCGCTCGAAGGCATAATCGAACGCGTGAAAAGCCAAGCTCAGCCGGGCACGCACGTGGTGATCATGAGCAACGGCGGCTTCGGCGGCCTGCACGGCAAACTCGCCGAGGCGCTAAAATGAACAACGGCCCGGACCGCATCACGCTGGCGATGACCGGCGCTTCCGGCGCCCAGTACGGCTTGCGCCTGCTCGACTGCCTGGTGCGTGAAGACCGTGAAGTGCACTTCCTGATCTCCAAGGCCGCGCAATTGGTGATGGCCACCGAAACCGACGTCACGCTGCCGGCCAAGCCGCAAATGATGCAAGCCTTCCTCACCGAATACACCGGCGCTGCCGCCGGGCAGATTCGCGTGTACGGCAAGGAAGACTGGATGTCGCCGGTGGCCTCGGGCTCCGGCTCACCGGCGGCGATGGTGGTGGTGCCTTGCTCGACTGGTACGTTGTCGGCCATCGCCACCGGTGCCTGCAACAACCTGATCGAACGCGCGGCGGATGTGACACTGAAGGAGCGTCGGCAACTGATAGTGGTGCCGCGTGAGGCGCCGTATTCGAGCATTCATCTGGAGAACATGCTCAAGTTGTCGAACATGGGCGTGACGATCCTGCCAGCCTCGCCAGGCTTCTATCACCAGCCGCAAACCATCGACGACTTGATCGATTTCGTCGTGGCGCGGATTCTCAACCTGCTGAACATTCCCCAGGACATGTTGCCGCGTTGGGGTGAACACCATCTGACCAGCGATGAATAAGCTGCTGGTGATGGTGCTGGCGCTGCAATTGGCCGGGTGCGCCACGGCGCGCACGCTGGATGCCGCGAAACCGGGCGCGCCGGTGGTGTACTCCGGGACGCGGCTGGATTTGTATGCGTTGAATGGCGGTTGCTGCGCGAAGGATCGTTTCGGCGCGGAGGCACCGAGCTATCCGGGTGTGGATCTGCCGGCCAGTGCGTTGCTCGACACGCTGCTGTTGCCGCTGTCGTTGTTGACGGTGATTGGCGTGAGTTTTCAGGCGACCGGGGGATTGTAGGGCTGGAGCTGTTGTGGCGAGGGAGTTTGCTCCCGCTGGGTCGCGAAGCGCCCCCAAAGCAGGGACTGCTGCGCAGTCCAACGGGAGCAAGCTCCCTCGCCACAGGCCCGTGGATTACTTGCCCAACTTCCTCAGCTCATCCGACTCGACAATCCGCACCCCATCCTGCTCCTCAAGCGCCAGGCGCCACATCGCCCGGGCCAGTTGGCAGGCTTCGATGCCGTGGTATTTGCCGGGGATCAGCCGGGACAGCGGCCCGGCGACTTTCTCGCCCAGGCGCGGTTCGATGCGTTCACCCAACAATAGCGATGGCCGGCAAATGGTCAGTTGCGGCCAGTCCTGTGCGCGCAACGCGTGCTCCATCTCGCCTTTTACCTTGTTGTAGAAAATCGAGGATCTGCGATCGGCGCCCAAGGCACTGATCACGATCAGGTGTCGTGCACCCATTTCCCGTGCGCGTTTGGCAAAGGCCACGACCATGTCCAGGTCCACCGCGCGGAACGCCTCTTCCGAGCCGGCCTGCTTGATGGTGGTGCCCAGGCAGCAGTAGGCGATGTCGACACGGCCGTTCAACTGCGGCAGAAACACCGCCGGGTCGCCGACCGGGTTTTCAAGGTGGGGATGCTTGGCCAGAGGTCGGCGTGAAGGCGCCAGCACCCGCGAAATCGTTGGCTCATTGAGCAAGCGATCGAGCAAATGTTCACCGGTCAACCCGGTGGCTCCGGCAAGCAATACGTGCTGAGGCGTCAAGTACATAGTGTTTCTCCCTTGATACTGTCAGCTTAGTTGTTCTTTGCGTCCTTGCTGTCAATGGAGACACTTTGCAGTGCTTTTCGTGCTTGCTGTTTGCGTAGCAACTGCCAGTGCGACAGCACGGTTTTCGGTGCCCAGATCTGCGGTTCGGAAGCTTCGTAGTTGTCGGCCAGTTCACGCTCGGCGACGGTGGCCTTGGCCAGCTTGAAGGCTTGCTCAAGATCATCGGTCTGGTTCAGCGCCTGGGCAAACAGGGCGTCGCCGAAGTAGGTGAAGTTGGCTTCTTCCGAACAGCCGAAGGACACGCGGTCGGCCCGTGAAGCGGTCATGATCAGCGTGCGTTCGTCTTTGAGGGCAGGAATGAAACCGCCGGAGTAGCAAGACGAAATCACGATGATCTTGTCGCGGTTTTTCAGTGGCGCGAGGACGGCGGCGAGTTCGTCGGCTGGCAGGTCGGCCAGTTCCATGCGTGGCTGGTCGAGTACCAGTTCGTGTTCGGCGGTGCCGTGGCTGGTCAGGTAGATGAAAATCAAATCTTCCGGGCCGCTGCGTTCGGCCAGGGTCAGGGCCGCGCGACGCAGGTTTTCCCGGGTGGCCATTGGGCGGTCGCCAAGGTGATCGCGATGGTTCACCAGACGGATCTGGCCGAAGGCGCCGAAGCGGCTGGTGAGCATGTTGGCGACGTAGTCGGATTCGCGCAGGAACACGCTCTGCTTGCCGTCGCCGCCGAGGGTCAGGGTGTACAGCTCAACCGCCGGGGTCGAGGCCGGCACGTTGCCCAGTGCCTCTTCGAGCAGGCGGCCCTGGGCCAGCAGGCCGAGTTCGAGGGTGTCGGGCAGCAACTTGCCATCGGCGTCACGCACACGCTGGCCATTGATCCAGGTGCCGCTGAGCACGGAACCGTCGGTCAGCACCAGAGTGCCGCGACCCGAATACGCGTCGCTGTCGAACTGGCCAATGTAGAAACTGCCGTCTGCAAGGTTCAAGCGACCCTGGCCACTGAAGCGCCAGTCGTTGAAGTGGCCGATGTAATGGCTGCCGTCGGCGCCGATCAGCTCGCCCTTGCCATTAAGCGAACCTTCCTTGAATTGCCCCAGCCAGACATCGCCGTCAGCGTTTTCGTAGCGGCCCTTGCCGTGCAGTTGATTGTTCTTGAAGCCGCCGACGTAGATGTCGCCGTCCGCACTGTTGAATGTCCCGTTGCCTTCCAGCTGACCGTCGACGAAGCGCCCGGTGAACTGATTGCCGTTGCCGTCGCCGCGCTGGCCTTCGCCATTGGGTTTGCCGTGGGCAAACTGGCCCTGATAGGCGCTGCCGTCTTCAAGTTCCAGATGGCCGAGCCCTGAATACTGATCGGCCTTGAACTCGCCGCGGTAGGTCATGCCGTTTTCTTTGAGGGTGCCTTCGCCGTCGCGCCGACCGAGCTTGAAGCCGCCGGTGTAGCTGCTGCCGCTGGTGGTCAGGCTGCCCTGGCCGTCGAACAGGCCTTGATTGAACAGCCCGCGGTAGACCTCGCCATTGCTGCCGTGCCATTCGCCCTGGCCATGCCATTGGCCCTTGTCGAACTCCCCGGCGTACCAGCTGCCGTTCGGGTAGTCGATACGGCCCTGGCCTTGCAGCAAGCCATCGACCAGATCACCGCGATAGCGTCCGCCGTCCGGCAGGCGTGCGTCTGGCGGCAAAGGGGATTCGCCGTCGCCGCAAGCGGTGAGCATCAGGGTCAAGGCGAGGAGGGCAAGTGAGCGCATAGCGGGTTCCGGGCAATTAGGCGACCGAGTATGCCGCAGCTATGTGTCCATATACAGCCGGTAGAAATGCAGCGGGCGCGAAACAGCGTGAGCTGCTTCGCATCCGGAAAGGTTTACACGAAGCAGAGCGACAGCGGTTCAGCGATATACGCCGGTTTGTCCGAGCCTTCGATTTCCAGCGTGGCGGTGGCCTTGAGCAGCCATTGGCCGGGTTTCTTCTCGGTGACTTCGGTCAGGTCGACCTTCAGGCGCACTTTCGAATTGACCTTGACCGGCTGAATGAACCGCACGCTGTCCAGGCCATAATTGACCACCATCTTCAGGCCTTCGGGAAGGATGAGGATGTCTTCCATCAGTTTCGGGATCAGCGACAGCGACAGGAATCCGTGGGCAATGGTGCTGCCGAAGGGAGTTTGCGCGGCCTTGACCGGATCGACATGGATGAACTGATAGTCCCCTGTGGCTTCGGCGAACAGGTTGATTCGGTCCTGATCGATGGTGAGCCATTCGGAACGTCCAAGTTCCTTGCCGACATAATCATTGAGCTCTGCAACTGGAACATAGGGCATTGAGACTCTCCTTGGGTTCATCGGTTTTATAGTTTTGAGTTGGGGGGGATTTGACCTCCCGGATTACCACTTTAGATCAACATGGCAAATTGCTCCGGTCAACTGACCATGCTTTTGGCGAATGCCGATCCATAGCGCAGGCATGCTTATAATGCCCGGGCCAATGCGGGTGACGGATTTTTGCGGGAGATCTTTGATGTTGTTACGTGGCCTGACCTGGCTGGTGCTGTTCCAATTGCTCGGCACCGCGATCAATCATTTGTTTTTACCGGTCCTGCCGGGGCCGATCGTCGGCCTGCTGCTGTTGCTGGTGTTTCTGATCAGCCGTGGCCAGGTCGGTGAGCCGCTGAACCTGGCGGCCAGCAGCCTTTTGCGTTACCTGCCATTGCTGCTGGTGCCGCCAGCCGTGGGCGTGATGGTGTACGCCGCCGATATCGCGGCGGACTTCTGGGCCATTGTCGGCGCGCTGGTCCTGTCGCTGTTGCTGTCGATGGCGTTTGCCGGCGTGCTGATGCAGCGCATGGTCAAGCGCCACACACACCCTGAGGACAACCAATGATTCTCGATTGGCACGGCGCCTGGACGTCGGTAATTCATCATCCATTGTTCGGCATCGGCATTACCCTTGGCGCCTATCAACTGGTGCTGGCGGCGTTCGAGAAAACCCGCTGGATCTTTTTGCAACCGGTGCTGGTCTCCATGTTGCTGGTGATCGGTGTGCTGGTGGGTTGCGGGCTGACTTATGCCGAATACCGCAAGAGCACCGAGATCCTCAGTATCCTGCTCGGCCCGGCCACCGTCGCCCTGGCTGTGCCGCTTTACCTCAACCTGCGGCGGATTCGGCAGTTGTTCTGGCCGATTTTTACTACGCTGGTGATAGGCGGGGTGGTTGCCACGGGCATGGGCGTGTTGCTGGGCTGGTGGTTCGGGGCTGAACACATGATTCTGATGACCATGGCGCCGAAGTCGGTGACCTCGCCGATTGCCATGTTGGTGGCCGAGCAAATTGGCGGCGTCGCGGCGCTGGCGGCGGTGTTTGTGTTGATCACCGGTGTGATCGGCGCGATCTTCGGCCCGAGCCTGTTGACCCGCCTCGGTGTCCACAGCCCCGAGGCGCGCGGCATGGCGCTGGGCATGACGGCTCACGCGGTCGGCACGGCGGTGGCCATGCAGGAAAATGAAGAGTGCGGCGCCTTCGCGGCGCTTGCGATGAGTCTGATGGGCGTGGCCACGGCGGTGTTGCTGCCGTTGGCGGTGTCGATGGTGGTGTGAAGGAAATGTCTATGAGCCTGCCGCTTTTCCCGTTGAACACGGTGCTGTTTCCCGGTTGCATCCTCGACCTGCAGATTTTCGAGGCGCGCTACCTGGACATGATCGGCCGCTGCATGAAACAGGGTGGCGGCTTCGGCGTGGTGTGCATTCTTGATGGCGAAGAAGTCGGTATCGCCCCAGAAGGTTACGCATTGGTCGGCTGTGAAGCGCTGATCACCGATTTCAAACAGCAAGACAACGGACTGTTGGGGATCCGTGTTCAGGGTGGGCGACGTTTCAACGTACTGCGTACTGAAGTTCAGCGCGATCAATTGACCGTCGCTGATATTGAGTGGCTAGAGGACGAACCGGAGCAGCCGTTGCAGGACGAAGACGCCGATCTGGTGGCCCTGCTCAAGGCTCTGGCCGAGCACCCGATGGTCGAAGCGCTGAACATGGGCACGGAGGCCACCGGGCAACAGTCGCTGGCCAATCAGTTGGCGTACCTGTTGCCGTTCGCCGAGTTGGACAAGATCGACCTGCTGCAACTCGACGACCCGCAGCAACGACTGGATGCGATCCAGGCGTTGCTTGATGAGTTGCAGGGCGAGTTGTTTGCCTGAGGTTTGTCAGTAGGCATACCGCAGCATCGTGTGCGGCAAATGCCGCAACACGAAGAACCCGAACAGCGCCACCAGCGACGGCAGCACCAGCCACCAGACCTTGGGCGGCATCGCGTTGAGCGAAGTCCGGCGCTGACTCAGCCACAGGCTCGCGGCACACACGCACGCTGCCAGCATCGCCCCCGCCAGGACATCCGTCGGCCAGTGCGCGCCGAGGTACACCCGCGACAGCGAAATCGCCAGTGCCGGCAGGCAACCCACCAATAACCAGGTCAGGCGCATGCGCGGTGGTTGTCCGCGTCCAGCCAGCACCGCCAGGGTCAGGAACAGTGCAAAGGAACCAGAGGCGTGACCGCTGGGCATGCTGTAGCTGGTCAGCGGGTCGCTCAACACTTCCGGGCGCACGCGGGCGAAGAAGTTTTTGGTGACGGTGTTTGCCAGCGCCGTGCAGAGCAACGTGCTGCACGCGAAGATCATCTGGCGCCATTGCCGGGTGATCACCAACAGCACTACCAGCAAGGCACTGAACAGCAGCATGTTGCGGAATTCGCCGATCAGCGTGAGGACCACGGCCACTTCATCCAGCGCCGGCTTACGATGTTCCTGGACCAGGGTCATCACGCCCTGATCCAGCGCGGTCAGATGCGGATAGCCGATAAACAGCCCGGCCAGTATCAGCAGACTCATCCCGCTGATGAACACCGTGGCGTTGCGGTGTCGACGCAAGCTGCTGGTCGCACTCAACCCGACCATGACGGCGATGGCGCCGGCGACGATCCCGGCCTCAGGCCAGAAACCCTCAGGCAACGGCAAGCGAATCGCCGCGCCGGTGGCCCAACCCGGTAACAGATATGCCACCGACCAGCCTGCACCGGCCAGCAGGCTGACGGCGAAGAAGCGCGGAAACGGCATGTCGAACATGCCGGCTACCATCGGCAGCATGGGGCGCAGCGGTCCGATGAAACGCCCGACCAACAGGCTCGCGATGCCATAGCGCTGGAAGTACGACTCCGCCCCGGTGATCCATTCCGGGTGATGGCGCAAGCCTGGCAGGCGCCGGATGTTCTGATGGAAGTGGCGTCCGAGGAAATACGAAACCACATCGCCCAACACTCCGGCGACGAAGCCCAGCAGCAGTGTTTCACTCAACGACAGCGCGCCGCTGCCGGCCAGTACCGCCACGGCGAACAGCAACACCGTGCCGGGCACGATCAACCCGGCAATCGCCAGGCATTCCACAAACGCTACGATGAATACCGCCGCCGCCAGCCATTGCGGGTTGACCGTCAACCAACCGGTGACGCTATCGAGCCATTGGCCCATAAAAACCACTCCATTGAATATTCAAGTTCCGAGTTGATGTCAGGTCAGCAAAAAATAATCGCGACCTTCGACCTGGCCCCGTCGTAGCGGGTTCCGTGTGCAATAAGCCGCATAGGCAGCATCGACAAAGCGGTACATCAGGTGTTCGTCGCGCCCATGGGGGATGCCCAGGCGCGTGGTCTGGATGATGTGGGCGGGCGTCTGGCCGACGTCTTCCACCAGCAGCACCTCATGGTCGAAACGCTTGGCGTCCCACACCGGCACTTTCAAACCCAGCGACTTGCACAGCAACGTCTGCCCGGCGCAGAGCTTTTGCGATGGGCGAGGGCGACCTTGGGCGTCGGGATTGTTCAATAGCATCTGCGCCAGGCTCGCCGGCCCGCTGAGTTCGTCGACCCAAGGGTAGGCGGATTTGATCAGCACCGCGTTGCCCGGCCCCTGAGCGCTGAAGTTCAGCGAATCACCGCCCCGGGCGTAATACATATAGATGTGGCCGCCATCCAGAAACAAAGCCTTACGCTTTTCTGTGTAGCCAAGGGACGCGTGGCTGCCTTTTTCGGCGCAGTAATAGGCTTCGGTCTCGATAATCCGGGCGCTGAGCCACAGGTCGCCGACCCGATGGCGGATGACTTTGCCCAGTAGATCCCGGGCCAGAATTTGCGCATCGCGGTCGAAAAACGCGTCTGCAAGGCCCGTGGGCAGGCTCGTGGCGGACGCTCGAACAGTCAGGTTGGACATGATGAACGGCGTTTATCAGGGCTGATTGAGTCGTGATGATAACAATTTGCAGCTTAATCCCGGCTGAACGTCAGCAAATTGCCCTCCATTTCGACCATCCGCCCGTCACCGCTGTTAGTCAGGAGACACGACAGCTATAATCTGCCGCTTTACTCTTTACCAAGCCCTAATCAAAGACCACGCCAGACCATGACTGAGTCCGTTCTTGACTACATGACCCGCCTGGGTCGCGCTGCCCGCGAGGCTTCCCGCGTCATCGGCCGTGCCAGCACTGCGCAGAAGAACCGCGCCTTGCAGGCTGCTGCCAATGCGCTGGACGCTGCCCGCGCCGAGCTGACGGCTGCCAATGAACAGGACTTGGCCGCCGGTCGCGCCAATGGTCTGGAACCAGCCCTGCTTGAGCGTCTGGCGCTGACCCCGGCGCGCATCGACGGCATGATCGTCGGTTTGCGCCAGGTAGCTGCACTGCCGGACCCGGTCGGTGCGATCCGCGACATGAGCTTCCGCCCGTCGGGCATTCAGGTCGGCAAGATGCGCGTGCCGTTGGGCGTGATCGGGATCATCTACGAATCCCGGCCGAACGTGACCATCGATGCCGCCAGCCTGTGCCTGAAGTCCGGCAACGCGACCATCCTGCGTGGCGGCTCCGAAGCCATTCATTCCAACCGTGCCATTGCCGCCTGCATCCAGCGCGGCCTGGCTGAGGCCGATCTGCCGGCTGCCGTGGTGCAAGTGGTCGAAACCACCGACCGTGCCGCCGTCGGCGCGCTGATCACCATGCCTGAGTATGTCGATGTCATCGTGCCGCGCGGCGGCCGTGGCCTGATCGAGCGTGTCAGCCGTGACGCCCGCGTTCCGGTGATCAAGCATCTGGACGGTATCTGCCACGTTTATGTCAGCGAACATGCCGATCTGGCCAAAGCCCAGCGCATCGCGTTCAACGCCAAGACTTACCGTTATGGCATCTGCGGCGCCATGGAAACGTTGCTGGTCGATCAAACCGTTGCCAAAGATTTCCTGCCGGCGATGGCTGCCCAGTTCCGCGAAAAAGGCGTTGAGCTGCGCGGCTGCGAACGCACTCGGGCAATCATCGATGCGGTGGCGGCCACTGAAGAAGACTGGAGCACCGAGTACCTGGACGCGATTCTGTCGATCCGAGTAGTCGACGGGCTGGACCAGGCCATCGAGCACATCAACCATTACGGCTCTCACCACACCGATTCGATCGTCAGCGAACACCAGGGCGACACCCGGCGTTTCGTGGCTGAAGTCGATTCGTCGTCGGTGATGATCAACACCCCGACCTGCTTCGCCGATGGCTTCGAATACGGATTGGGTGCGGAGATCGGCATTTCTACTGATAAGCTGCACGCCCGCGGCCCGGTCGGCCTCGAAGGCCTGACCTGCGAGAAGTACATCGTGGTCGGTGATGGCCAGTTGCGCGGACAGGAGTCGGTCTGACTTGGGCGACCTAGACCCGTCAGTCCCGTTGACCGCCAGCGAGCCGCTACCTCGGCGCATTGGCGTACTGGGCGGAACGTTCGACCCGGTGCACATCGGCCATTTGCGCGGTGCGCTGGAAGTCGCCGAAACCCTGGCGCTCGATGAGCTGCGTCTGACACCCAGTGCCAGGCCGCCCCATCGGAATACGCCGCAGGTGTCGGCGCAAGACCGTCTGGCGATGGTCGAGTGCGCGGTGGCCGGTGTGGCGCCGTTGGTGGTGGATGCCCGCGAATTGCAGCGGGACAAACCGTCCTACACCATCGATACCCTGGAGTTGATGCGTGCCGAAATGGCCGCCGAGACCCAGGTTTTTCTGCTTTTGGGCTGGGACGCATTTTGCGGCCTGCCCACTTGGCACCGCTGGGAAGAGTTGCTCCAGCATTGCCATATCCTGGTGTTGCAACGCCCGGATGCCGACAGCGAACCGCCGGATGCCTTGCGCAACCTGCTGGCAGCGCGCTCGGTGAGCGACCCGCTGGCCCTCAAAGGGCCGAGCGGACAGATTGCATTCGTCTGGCAGACGCCGCTCGCGGTATCCGCCACCCAGATCCGTCAACTGCTGGCCAGCGGTAAGTCGGTACGTTTCCTGGTGCCCGACGCGGTCCTGGCCTACATCGATGCGCACGGACTCTACCGTGCGTCGAACTGAATAGGAGTGCCTCAAGGCACGTAGCAACAACGTGTATTGAAGCGCCCGAACATACGAGCAAAACGAGTTTTATATGACGAACAACGACGTAAACAAAGTTAAGCGCAAAGGCACATTCAAGAGTGCCCCGCTGCCTGAGAAAGTCCTCGCTGCCGAGCCACCTAAAGGCGACGAGCTGGTCAAGATCGCCGTAGCCGCCCTGGAAGACGTCAAGGCCCAGGACGTTCTGGTCATCGACGTTCGCGACAAGCAGAGCATCACCGACTTCATGATCATCGCTACCGGTACTTCCAACCGCCAGATCGGCGCGATGCTGGACAAGGTTCGCGAAGCCGTCAAAGCGCTGGGCATCAAGCCGTTGGGTGAAGAAGGCAAGGGCGACAGCGACTGGGTCCTGCTGGACATGGATGACGTGATCGTCCACATGATGACTTCCAACGCCCGTCAGTTCTACGACCTGGAGCGCCTGTGGAAAGGTGCCGAGCAGAGCCGTGCCGCCGATGGCAAACACCACAGCCCTGAAGTTGGTCACGAGCATTTCACCAAGCTCAACAAAGACCAGGAATAAGGAACGGCTGTGCGACTGCGACTGATCGCCGTCGGTTCTCGCATGCCCAAGTGGGTGGAAGAAGGCTGGCATGAATATGCCAAGCGTCTTCCGTCCGAGCTGGCGCTGGAACTGGTGGAAATACCGCTCAATACCCGTGGCAAGAACGCCGACGTGGCACGCTTCATCCGTCAGGAAGGCGAAGCCATGCTGGCCAAGGTCGGGCCGAACGAGCGCGTTGTCACCCTCGAAGTCCACGGCAAGCCCTGGAGTACCGAGCAACTGGCGGTCGAACTCGATCGCTGGCGGCTGGACTCGCGCACGGTCAACTTCATGGTCGGCGGCCCGGAAGGGCTGGCGCCGGAAGTCTGTGCCCGTGCCGATCAGCGCTGGTCGCTCTCGCCGTTGACGTTGCCGCACCCGCTGGTGCGGATTCTGATCGGCGAACAGCTGTATCGTGCCTGGACAGTTCTGTCCGGCCACCCTTACCACAAGTAGTTCTGCCCTCATGTCCCAGCCGATCCGCATCAAGGACCACGAAAAAGACGCCCGTCTGGTGCGTGGCCGCGTCGTGTTCGGGGCAATTGCAGTGGTGGCGCTGATCGGCGTACTGATCGCGCGCTTGTATTTCCTGCAGGTGATCCAGTACGAGTACCACTCGACACTCTCGGAAAACAACCGTGTCCATGTGCAGCCGATTCCGCCGCCCCGTGGGCTGATTTTCGACCGCAACGGTGTCGTCATTGCCGACAACCGGCCCAGCTTCAGCCTGAGCATGACCCGCGAGCGCTCTGGCGATTGGCAGCAAGTGCTCGATGTGATCGTCCAGGTGCTGGAGCTGACGCCTGAAGATCGGGTGATTTTCGAGAAGCGCATGCGCCAGGGGCGCCGGCCGTTCGAGCCGGTGCCGATCCTGTTCGAGTTGACCGAAGAGCAGATCGCGCGAATCGCCGTGAACCAGTTCCGCCTGCCAGGCGTGGAAGTGGTCGCGCAATTGGTTCGTCACTATCCGCAGGGTGCGCATTTTGCGCACTCGGTGGGCTACATGGGGCGGATCAACGAGAAAGAACTGAAGACTCTGGATCCGGTGAGTTATAGCGGCACCCATCAAATTGGCAAAACCGGCATCGAGCGTTTCTACGAGCCGGAATTGCACGGTCAGGTGGGCTACGAAGAAGTCGAAACCAACGCTCGGGGTCGCGTATTGCGCGTGCTCAAGCGTACCGATCCGATTCCCGGCAAGGACATCGTCCTGAGCCTGGACATCAAATTGCAGGAAGCCGCCGAAGCCGCGCTCGGCGGGCGTCGCGGTGCGGTGGTGGCGCTGGACCCGAAAACCGGTGAAGTCCTGGCGATGGTCAGCCAGCCGAGTTTCGACCCGAACCTGTTCGTCACCGGCATCAGCTTCAAGGCTTATTCCGAGCTGCGCGATTCCATCGACCGACCGTTGTTCAACCGCGTGCTGCGTGGTCTGTATCCGCCGGGCTCGACGATCAAACCGGCGGTGGCGATTGCCGGTCTGGACGCGGGCGTGGTGACGGCTTCGACCCGGGTGTTCGACCCCGGCTACTACATGCTGCCCAACTACGATCACAAATACCGCAACTGGAACCGCACCGGTGACGGCTTCGTCGACCTCGACACGGCGATCATGCGCTCCAACGACACCTACTTTTATGACCTGGCCCACAAGCTGGGGATTGATCGGTTGTCGGCGTACATGACCAAGTTCGGCATCGGCCAGAAAGTCTCCCTGGACATGTTCGAAGAGTCCCCGGGGTTGATGCCGACCCGCGAATGGAAGCGTGCGACCCGCCGTCAGGCCTGGTTCCCGGGGGAAACGCTGATTCTCGGGATCGGTCAGGGCTACATGCAATCGACCCCGTTGCAACTGGCCCAGGCCACCGCGTTGGTGGCCAACAAAGGCATCTGGAACCGGCCGCACCTGGCCAAGACCATCGAAGGCGAGAAGCCGGTGGATGAGAATCCGATGCCGGACATCATCCTGCGCGACCCGTCCGACTGGAACAAGGTCAACCACGGGATGCAACAGGTTATGCACGGTGCCCGCGGTACCGCGCGCAAAGCCTCGATCGGCGCGCAGTACCGGATCGCCGGCAAGTCGGGTACGGCCCAGGTGGTCGCGATCAAACAGGGCGAGAAGTACGACCGCTCCAAGGTTCAGGAACGCCACCGTGACCACGCCTTGTTCGTCGGCTTCGCGCCGGCCGATGACCCGAAAATCGTGGTGTCGGTGATGGTCGAGAACGGTGAGTCCGGCTCCGGCGTCGCAGCGCCTGTGGTGCGTCAGGTCATGGACGCCTGGCTGCTCGACGAGAGCGGTCATCTCAAGGCGGAATACGCCAGCCCTAACACCGCAGAGGCTACCGCCCGTGATGAATAATTTCGATCGCATGCTCTCCAGTGAGGATGTGATGCGCCGCCGTGCCACGCTGTTGCAGCGCATGCACATCGATGGCGTGCTGTTGATCCTGCTGCTGACGCTCGCCGCCGGCAGCCTGTTCGTCTTGTATTCAGCCAGTGGCAAGAGCTGGGACCTGCTGGCCAAACAGGCCACTTCGTTCGGCATCGGCCTGGTGTCGATGATCGTCATTGCCCAATTCGAGCCGCGCTTCATGGCGCGCTGGGTGCCGGTTGGCTATGTGGTCGGTGTGCTGTTGCTGGTGGTGGTGGATGTCATGGGGCACAACGCCATGGGTGCCACGCGGTGGATCAACATTCCCGGCGTGATCCGCTTCCAGCCATCGGAATTCATGAAGATCCTGATGCCGGCGACCATTGCGTGGTACTTGTCCAAGCGCACCTTGCCGCCGCAACTCAAGCACGTCGGCATCAGCCTGATGTTGATCGGCGTGCCGTTCATTCTGATTGTGCGGCAACCGGACCTAGGCACCTCGCTGCTGATCCTGGCCGGCGGTGCGTTCGTGCTGTTCATGGGTGGCCTGCGCTGGCGCTGGATCCTCAGCGTGCTCGCGGCTGCCGTGCCCGTGGCCATTGCCATGTGGTTCTTCATCATGCACGACTACCAGAAGCAGCGGATCCTGACGTTCCTCGATCCGGAGAGCGATCCGCTGGGCACCGGCTGGAACATCATTCAATCGAAGGCCGCCATCGGTTCCGGCGGCGTGTTCGGCAAGGGCTGGCTGCTGGGCACCCAGTCACACCTGGACTTCCTCCCGGAAAGCCATACCGACTTCATTATTGCGGTGATGGGCGAAGAGTTCGGTCTGGTCGGTATCTGCGCGCTGCTGTTGATCTACCTGCTGTTGATTGGCCGTGGCCTGGTGATTACCGCGCAGGCCCAGACGCTGTTCGGCAAGTTGCTGGCGGGCGCCTTGACCATGACGTTTTTTGTATATGTTTTCGTCAACATCGGTATGGTCAGTGGCCTGTTGCCGGTGGTGGGGGTGCCGTTGCCGTTCATTAGCTACGGAGGAACTTCGCTGGTGACGCTGCTGTCAGCGTTTGGGGTTTTGATGTCGATCCATACCCATCGCAAGTGGATCGCACAGGTTTGAATAAGGTGAAGAGTTCAATGCAAGTAATGCGTGGCTGGGCGACTCGATACGCTCCGTGGGTCGGCCTGGTAAGCATCCTTGGCAGCGCGCAGGAAGCGTTGGCCGGCGATTACGAAGGCTCACCGCAGGTGGCCGAATTCGTCGGTGAGATGACCCGCGACTACGGTTTCGCCGGTGAGCAGTTGATGGGCGTGTTCCGTGAGGCCGAGCGCAAACAGTCGATTCTGGACGCCATTTCGAAACCCGCCGAGCGGGTCAAGCAGTGGAACGAATACCGCCCGATGTTCATCACCGATGCGCGAATCGCCCGTGGTGTGGATTTCTGGCGTCAGCATGAGGCCGTGCTGGCCCGTGCCGAGCAGGAATACGGCGTGCCAGCCCAGGTTATCGTCGCGATCATCGGCGTTGAGACCTTTTTCGGTCGCAATACCGGTAATTTCCGGGTAATTGATGCCTTGTCGACGCTGGGTTTCGACTATCCTCCCCGTGCCGAATTTTTCCGCAAGGAATTGCGTGAGTTCCTGTTGCTGGCGCGGGAAGAGCAGGTCGATCCATTGACCCTCAAAGGTTCCTACGCCGGTGCCATGGGCCTGCCGCAGTTCATGCCGAGCAGCTTTCGCGCCTACGCGGTGGACTTCGACGGGGATGGCCACATCAATATCTGGAACAACCCGGACGATGCCATCGGCAGCGTTGCCAGTTACTTCAAGCATCATGGCTGGGTCGCCGGCGAACCGGTGGTCAGCCGCGCCGATGTGCGGGGAGATCAGGTCGACGAAGGTTTGACCACCGGCATCGAGCCGACTAAAACCGTCGGAGAGTTGCGGGCCCTGGGCTGGTCAAGTCATGATGCGCTGCGCGATGATATGCCGGTTACCGCATTCCGACTGGAAGGCGACAATGGCCCTGAATACTGGATGGGCCTGAAGAATTTTTACGCGATCACGCGTTATAACCGCAGCGTGATGTACGCCATGGCCGTACATCAACTGTCTGAACAGCTGGTCCAAGCACGGGGCGTCAAGTAATGCGGGCATTGCCTATGAATAAACCCCTGAAGCTGATGGCATTTGCCGCGCTGGCGGTGCTGGTCGCCAGTTGTTCGACCAGCCGCTCTCCGGCGCAGAAGTCCTCCACCGCCGTGCGTTCCGCACCGGGGCTGGACATCAACCGCGCTCACAAGGATGGCGCGCCGTGGTGGGACGTCGATGTTTCGCGCATCCCGGACGCCACACCGACCCTGCACACTGGCCCATACAAGGCCGCCCCGTACTCGGTACTGGGCAAAACCTACTTTCCGCTGCAAGAGTCCAAGACCTACGTGCAGTCGGGTACGGCGTCCTGGTACGGCACCAAGTTCCATGGTCAGAACACCGCCAACGGCGAAGTCTATGACCTGTACGGCATGAGTGCCGCTCACAAGACCTTGCCGCTGCCGAGTTACGTTCGGGTGACCAACCTGGACAACAACAAGACGGTGATCTTGCGGGTCAACGACCGTGGACCGTTCTACTCCGACCGGATAATCGACTTGTCGTACGCCGCCGCCAAGAAGCTCGGCTACGCCGAAACCGGCACCGCACGGGTCAAGGTCGAAGGCATCGATCCACAGCAATGGTGGGCCGCGAAGGGCCGTCCGGCGCCTTTAATGCTCAACGAGCCGCAAGTCGCGCAGAATAGCGCCCCGGTCATAACGGCGTCGGCCGGCACGGTCGAGCAATGGACACCTCCGCCGCAGCAACACGCCGCCGCCGTCGTCCCTGTTCAGCTTGCCGACGCAAAAAAAAACGCTTCTGCACCAGCCTCTGGCCAGTATCTGCAGGTGGGCGCGTTCGCCAACCCGGACGCTGCAGAACTGCTGAGGTCGAAGCTCAGCGGGATGGTGAGCGCTCCGGTGTTCATCAGCTCGATCGTGCGCAATCAGCAGACCCTGCACCGGGTGCGCATGGGGCCGATCGGTTCGCCGGGTGAAATCCAGCAAGTGCAGAACAGTGTGCGCATGGCCAATCTCGGTTCGCCAAGCGTAGTGACTGAGTAATACGTAGAACTTGATTGACGGTTCATCTGCGGTATTGGGGGGTGAACCAGGTTGTTGGCTCGTCGAAGAACAAAAGCCCGGCAAAGGGTGGCTGGAGTGAGCAACTGAACACGCGATAACCCGTTAGAAGGTTATTTGATTAGTTTTGCCTTCGGGCAGTTTCCATTAGCGATTTCGAGAGACGGATGAACATCACCACCTTTGCCAAACGCCTGTGCCTTCTAGTCCCGCTGCTTCTCTCACCTGCCGCGTTCGCGGTCGAGATGATGCCGTCGCCACCGCAACTGGCCGCCAAGGCCTACGTGCTCATGGACGCCAGCAGCGGCAACGTGCTGGTCGAAAACAATGGTGACCAGCGTCTGCCGCCAGCCAGCCTGACCAAGCTGATGACCGCGTACATTGCGACGCTGGAAATCCGTCGTGGCCAGATCGGCGAAAACGATCCGGTGACCGTCAGCGAAAACGCCTGGCGTACCGGCGGTTCGCGGATGTTCATCAAGGTCGGCTCGCAGGTGACTGTCAGCGACCTGCTGCACGGCATCATCATCCAGTCGGGCAACGACGCCAGTGTTGCGCTCTCCGAGCACATCGCCGGCAGCGAAGACGCCTTCGCCGACATGATGAACAAAACCGTCGGCGACCTGGGCATGACCAACAGCCACTTCATGAACCCGACCGGTCTGCCGAACCCAGAGCACTATTCGTCGGCCCACGACATGGCGGTGCTGGCTCGCGCGATCATCCACGAAGACCCGGCTCACTATGCGATCTATTCGCAGAAAGAGTTCTTCTGGAACGGCATCAAGCAACCTAACCGCAACCTGCTGCTGTGGCGCGACAAGACCGTCGACGGTCTGAAAACCGGTCACACCGACGAAGCGGGTTACTGCATGGTGTCCTCGGCCGTACGTGATGGCATGCGCCTGATCGCCGTGGTATTCGGTACCAACAGCGAAGTGGCTCGCGCCGCTGAAACCCAGAAGCTGCTGACCTACGGTTTCCGCTTCTTTGAAACCCAGACCTTCTATCAGAAGGGCGCCGAGCTGGCTCAGGCTCCTGTCTGGAAGGGCGCCACCAATCAGGTCAAGGCCGGTCTGGCTGAAGACCTGACCATGACCCTGCCAAAAGGCCAGCTGAAAAAGCTCGCCGCCAGCATGACCATGAACCCGCAACTGGTTGCGCCAATCGCCAAGGGTGACGTGATCGGCAAGGTCGAAGTCAAACTGGACGACAAGGTGGTGCACAGCGCCGACCTGATCGCTCTGGACGGCGTCGAAGAGGGTGGTATCTTCCGTCGCATGTGGGATAGCATCCGTCTATTCTTCTACGGCTTGTTCAACTGATAGTGTGCTCCTGCAAGGCCCCGTGCTGATCCGGCGCGGGGCTTTGCCGTCGCCACGGCTTACGCTTACGAGGCCGTTACGCCATGACCGATACCGAAGTAAAGGCGCCTAAGATCGAATTCCCTGCCACCGATTACCCGGTTAAGGTGATCAGCGACACGGGTGTGGGCAACAAGGACAAGATCATCGACATCGTCCGCAAGCACGCCACGATCAACGATGAGCGTGTGGACGAACGTCAAAGCAGCAACGGCAAGTACACCACGATTCAACTGCACATCGTCGCGACCGACCAGGATCAGCTGTACAACATCAACAGCGAACTGCGGGCTACCGGTTTCGTGCACATGGTGCTCTGATGTCCGGCACGCTGGGCTTTCGCGAGCTCGGCCAGATGGCTTACGAGCCGGTCTGGCATGCCATGCAACGCTTCACCAACGAACGCGGCAGCGATGCGCCCGACGAGATCTGGCTGGTCGAACACCCGCCGGTCTTCACTCAGGGGCAGGCCGGCAAGGCCGAGCACTTGTTGCTGCCGGGAGATATCCCGGTGGTGCAGGTAGATCGCGGTGGCCAGGTGACGTATCACGGCCCCGGGCAACTGGTGGCGTATCTGTTGCTGGACGTGCGCAAGCTGGGTTTCGGCGTACGCGACCTGGTGAGCCGGATGGAGTCTTGCCTGATCGAGCTGCTCGCCAGTTACGGCGTGACTGCTGCGGCCAAGCCGGATGCACCGGGTGTTTATGTCGACGGTGCGAAAATCGCTTCCCTGGGTCTGCGGATCCGCCACGGTTGTTCCTTTCATGGCCTGGCCCTGAACGTGGATATGAACCTGGAACCGTTTCGACGGATTAATCCCTGCGGCTACGCCGGGCTGGCGATGACCCAGCTGAGCGACCATGCAGGATCGATTGAATTTGCCGAGGTAAGTGCCCGGCTGCGCGCGCAGCTCGTCAAACACCTCGACTATGCTGAGCAGACGACCCTAACGGGCGGAATCGACTGATATGACTACTGATGCAGTGCAAACCATGATCCCGACGCTGGATGTCACCGAGCGTCCGGCCCCGCGTGCCAAGGTTGAAGCCGGCGTTAAGCTGCGCGGCGCCGAGAAGGTTGCACGCATCCCGGTAAAGATCATTCCGACCACTGAGCTGCCGAAAAAGCCTGACTGGATTCGCGTACGCATCCCGGTGTCTCCGGAAGTCGACCGCATCAAGGCCCTGTTGCGCAAACACAAGCTGCACAGCGTGTGCGAAGAAGCCTCCTGCCCGAACCTGGGCGAGTGCTTCTCTGGTGGCACCGCGACCTTCATGATCATGGGTGACATCTGCACCCGTCGCTGCCCGTTCTGCGACGTGGGTCACGGTCGTCCGAAGCCACTGGACGTCAACGAGCCGGAAAGCCTGGCCATCGCCATCGCCGACTTGAAACTCAAGTACGTGGTGATCACCTCGGTAGACCGCGACGACCTGCGTGACGGCGGTGCCCAGCACTTTGCCGACTGCATCCGCGAAATCCGCAAGCTGTCGCCGAACGTGCAGCTCGAAACCCTGGTCCCGGACTACCGTGGCCGCATGGACATCGCGCTGCAAATCACCGCCGCCGAGCCGCCGGATGTGTTCAACCACAACCTGGAAACCGTGCCGCGCCTGTACAAGGCTGCACGTCCGGGTTCGGACTACCAGTGGTCGCTGACCCTGCTGCAACGCTTCAAACAGATGATGCCGCACATTCCGACCAAGTCCGGCCTGATGCTGGGTCTGGGCGAGACCGACGAAGAAGTCATCGAAGTCATGAAGCGCATGCGCGAACACGACATCGACATGCTGACCCTGGGCCAGTACCTGCAGCCTTCGCGCAGTCACTTGCCGGTACAGCGTTTCGTGCACCCGGACACCTTCGCCTGGTTCGCCGAGGAAGGTTACAAGATGGGCTTCAAGAACGTCGCTTCCGGTCCGCTGGTTCGCTCCTCGTACCACGCCGACGAGCAGGCGAAGTTGGTCAAGGCCGAGCTGATGTCGTCCTGATAGCGAATGATCGCATTCCCCTGTAGGAGCTGCCGCAGGCTGCGATTTTTTGATCTTGTTTTTAAAACCATCAAAAGATCGCAGCCTCGTTGCACTCGACAGCTCCTACAGGGCTCGTGGTCAATCGTGGGAGATTCAAGGTGACCGTTCGACCGACCCACACCCTCTGTCCTCATGCTCCGGTTCCAGCGTTGCCGTCGGAAGGGCTGATCGCTGTCATTGCGCCTGCCGGGCCTGCACCGCTGGACACCGATAAAGCCGTGCAATGGATGCGCGCCCGTGGCTATTCTCTAAAGATTTTCCCCGGCGTCTACGAGAAGGACGGCTACCTGGCCGGCAGCGATGAGGTGCGGCTCAATGACCTGCACGCTGCGTTCGCCGATGACGAAGTCGACGCCATCATTTGCCTGCGTGGGGGATACGGCACGCCGAGGTTGCTTGATCGCATTGATTTCGAATTGCTGCGCAACAACGCCAAGCCGTTCATCGGCTACAGCGACATTACTGCGCTGCATCTGGCGATCAGTCGTTATGCCGGCTTCGTGACGTTCCATGGTCCATTGCTCAATGCCGACCTGCTGGGCGACAGGCAAAAGCCCACCGAGCCTTCATTTTTCAACATGCTGCGGGGGCAGGTGAAGGCGGGCAGCGTAATGGCGCACCCCGTGGCCTATCCGTTGACGACGATCGAGCCGGGCATCGCCCATGGTCGTTTGCTGGGCGGCAATCTGTCGATGATTGCTGCGACCATGGGTACGCCTTATGAAATCGATGCCGAGGGCGTCATTCTGTTCATTGAAGATATCAACGAGCCGCTATACCGCATCGACCGTATGCTGACGCAACTGCGGCTGGCCGGCGTTTTGGGCAAGTTGCGCGGCGTGCTGGTGGGGGATGTGGCGGGAGTCGAGGTGCTTGCGCTGGAGCGGTTGCTCAAGCAGACGTTCGAGCCTTTGCGCATTCCGGTGTTGTCCGGGTGGCGCAGCGGGCATTGTGATCCGAATCTGACATTGCCGATGGGGGCGTTGGTCAGGCTGGATGCGGGGAACAAGGAGTTGGTGTTGGAGCAGGATGTGGTGGTCAGGAGATAGGTTCTCATCGCCTGGTAGTCTGTCTTCGCGAGCAAGCCCGCTCCCACATTCGACCGTATTCCTATGATAGAACGCGGTTAAATGTGGGAGCGGGCTTGCTCGCGAAAGCGGTGTTAGCCATACGGCAAATTATCGGTTACGAAGGCCTTCCAGCAACTTGTGCGTCGGATAACCATCCGCCGGCCAGCCAAACGACTGCTGTGCGCTACGGATCGCTTTACGAGTGTTAGCGCCGATGATGCCGTCCGCTGTACCCGCGTCGTAGTTCTGGGCGCTCAGCAGGTTTTGCAGCTCGATCCGTTCGGTACGGCTCAGCGGCAGATCATCTTTGGGCCACGTGCCACTGATCAGCCCCGCGCCATTGAAGCGCTCGGACAACAGGCTCACCCCGAGGGCATAGGACGACGAGTTGTTGTACTTGAGGATCGCACGGAAGTTATCGAGGACCAGGAAGGCCGGGCCTCGATAGCCTGCCGGCAACAGCAGCGCCGCGGACAATTGCTCTGAGCCTGCCGGGACCTGGCCACCGTTTGGCAGCGTAACTCCCAGTTGCCGCCACTCGGCGACACTCTTGCGAATCGTGCCATCGGCCAGCACGTAGTTGAAGCCGCTCGGAAGCTGGACTTCAAAGCCCCATGGTTGGCCTCTCTGCCAGCCAGAGCTCTGCAGGTAATGCGCGGTCGAGGCCAGTGCGTCAGCCGAACTGCCCCAGATATCGCGACGGCCGTCGCCATCGAAATCCACGGCGTGGGTGTTGTAGGTGGTCGGGATGAACTGGGTCTGGCCCATGGCGCCGGCCCAGGAACCGAGCATTTTCTCGGGTTCGATATCACCCTGTTGCAGGATTTGCAGTGCGGCGATCAATTGCGCGTGGGCAAATCCAGGGCGCCGGCCTTCGTAGGCCAGGGTTGCCAGAGAATTGATCACTGACTTGCTGCCCTGGAACTGGCCGAAGTTACTCTCCATGCCCCACACGGCCACCAGCGCCTGACGATCGACGCCATAACGCTGTTCGATGCTTTGCAGGACGCCGGCATATTGCTCGACCAGTGCCTGGCCTTTGCGAACCCGCAGCGGTGACAGGGCGCCATCAAGGTATTCCCACACCGGTTTTGCGAATTCCGGCTGGCTGCGATCGGCACGAATCACACTGGGGTCGAAGCTGACATTGGCGAAAGCGCGATCGAACAGATCGGCGCGGATACCCGCGGCCAGGGCATCCTTGCGGAAACCCGCCTGCCATTCGGCGAAGGTCTGGGTTGGCTGGATGTCGAGGTTTTCACCGTTCGGAACCACAGGCGGAATGACCGCTGGGGCGGTGGCGACGGGGAGGGATTGAAGCGGCTGGGCGTCGGCGGCGGTGGGTTTTTCCGCGCAGGCGACTAGCAAAACGAGGCTGGAGGCAGCAATCAATTGGCGTAGGTGCCAACGACGGGAAAGACAAAAGGGCATGCACGGGTCCAGGAAATACGGATCAGGTACAGACCTTAACATGTTGAGCGGATGCTTGCCTTTCAGGCCGCCAGAAAGTAAGAAGCCTCCCAGCTATTAGACTGGAAGGCTTCGCGGCGGTAGCTGCCTTTGCCCTTGCCGGCTCGTTCCTGACGGCTGCGGAACAGTGGCTGGGCGATGATGGATTTGGCCTTGTTGGGGCCGTGTTTGGACGGCTTTTTGCTCATGGTGATATCTCTCGATTGAGTGGGTTTTGCGGGGGCAATAATCTGCCGAAGTCGGGGTTCTGTCTATAGGGCGGATGGATGCGGGTTTTGTAGGAAGGAAGATCAAAAGATCGCAGCCTGCGGCAGCTCCTACATAAGAAAGCGATCTCTTGTAGGAGCTGCCGCAGGCTGCGATCTTTGATTTATTCGGCAGGCAACGACAATCTCTGGCCAGCCATCAACAACGTCAATCGACTCAAGCTCATCCACGGCGAACCGGCAGCCTGGCCTTTGATCTGCGCGTCGATGCGCTGTGCTTCGAGCAGCAACTGCGCCCAGCGTTGCGCCGAGTAGCGTTGCAGGGCCTTGCTCATCAGTGGTTTGCGCTTGTCCCAAACCGGTGGCTTGGCCTGGCTGAAGGCCTTGTCCAGCGGTGTGCCCTGACTGTATTGCAGGGAAATATTGGCCAGCAGTCGCAGCTCCCGGGCCAGCGCCCAGAGAATTACCGGTGGCTCGACGCCTTCACCGCGCAGCCCTTCGAGCATGCGTAGCGCGTGGGCGGCTTCGCCGTTGAGAATCGCATCGGTCAACCCGAAGACATCGAAACGCGCACTGTCGGCCACCGCAGCCTGCACGGTTTCGACGGTGATCTGTCCGCCCTCGGCCATCAGTTTGAGCTTTTCGATTTCCTGGGCGGCGGCCAGCAGGTTGCCCTCGACTCGCGCAGCGATCAGCTCGACGGCGTCCTGGCTGGCAGAAAGCCCGGCCTGGGACAGACGCTGGCGGATCCAGCTCGGCAGCTGGTTGGCATCCACCGGCCAGATCTGCACGAACTGAGTCTGTTGGCCTTCGACCAGCGCCTTGCCCCACTTGGTTTTCTGCGCGCTGCCATCGAGCTTCGGCAGGCTGATCAGCAACAGCGTGTCTTCGGCCGGTCGCGAGCAGTACTCGATGAGGGCTGCAGCACCTTTGTCACCCGGCTTGCCGGAAGGCAGGCGCAGTTCCAGAAGACGCTTTTCGGCAAACAGCGACATGCTGGCGCCGGCCTGAAGCAACGTACCCCAGTCGAAACTGGCATCGGCGGCGAAGACCTGGCGTTCGTCGAAACCCTGTTGGCGGGCGGCGGTGCGGATTGCGTCAGCGGCTTCCTGACACAGCAACGGGTCGTCGCCGCTGATCACATAGACCGGCGCGAGGGCACCTTGCAGGTGTTTGGCGAGTTGGGCGGGAGCGAGCTTCATAAGAAAGGGCGAACGGGGCGCCTGAGCGCCCCGTAAGTCTTACTGCTGCGGCAGTTCGATAGGCGACTGACGCGGGGTTTCCGCTTCAGCTTTCTGCGCCGCTTCCAGAGCAGCAGCTTCGGCCTTGGCCCTGGCTTCGGCGGTCTGTTGCAATTGGGCCAACTGGGTCGGCGTGAGCTGCTGCAGGCGCAGCATCATGCGTTGTACCAGCTCGCGACGCATTTCCTTGCGCGCATCGGCGGCTTCCTGATCGGAACCCACCAGGTTGTTGCCGTCGTGGATGAAGACCTTCTGTACTTCGAGCTTATCGTCGATCAGCGAGAGGTTGCCCTGGCTGAGGATGTTGTAGCTGAGCACGGTGTTCAACTGATACTCGCCCGTACGACCGGCACCGGCGTAGCTGAGGATGCGCTGGGTTTCCTGCTCGTCGGTCAGCACCAGTTTGTACGGTGCGCCGGTGTAGACCTTGACGCCGCTGCTATCGAGTACCTGACGCAGTTGGGTCACGGTTTCGCCATAGGCGTTGCGGGCACTGAGGTCCAGTTCCTTGATCGCCAGTTCGGTGGTGCCGGTGCCGCGCAGCTGGAAACCGCAGGCGCTCAGCAGAACCGCGAGGCCCATCACCAGCAAATTGCGTTTGATCATTGTGTTGCTCCCCTTGAAACCATGTGGGCCGATCATGCGGCCCGAAAGGTTTTACTTGGCGCCAGGCGAACCTGACGCCCGATCCAATTAGCTGGCGACGATATTGACCAGTTTCCCGGGCACTACGATCACTTTACGAATAGTCAGGCCATCGACGAAGCGCAACACGTTTTCGTTGGCGCGTGCGGCGGCTTCGACTTCTTCGCGTGTCGCGCTGGCCGGCATTTCGATCTGGCCGCGCAATTTGCCATTGACCTGGATGACCAGCGTCAGGCTGTCCTGCACCAGTGCGCTGTCGTCCTGCACCGGCCAACCGGCGTCGATCACAGGGTTAGCGTGACCCAGTTGATTCCACAGTTCGTGGCTGATGTGCGGCGTGATCGGAGCCAGCAGCAGGGTCACGGTTTCCAGACCTTCGTGAATCAGTGCGCGATCCTGTTCGGTGGCGTGCGCGGCTTTTTCCAGCACGTTCATCAGCGTCATCACCTGGGCGATGGCGGTGTTGAATTTGTGGTTCTGGCCGACGTCCTGGCTGGCCTGCTTGATCGCCAGGTGAATCGAACGGCGAACGGCTTTCTGCTCGTCATTCAGGCTGGCGACGTCCAGTTTGCCCGGCAGGCCCTGGGTGACGTGGGCTTGAGCCAGACGCCAGACGCGCTTGAGGAAACGGTGCGAACCTTCTACGCCGGAGTCGGACCATTCCGCGCTCATGTCAGGTGGCGAAGCGAACATCATGAACAGGCGGCAGGTGTCTGCGCCGAACTGATCGATCATCGACTGTGGGTCGACGCCGTTGTTCTTCGACTTGGCCATCTTCTCGGTGCCGCCGATTTCCACCGGCAAGCCATCGGCCTTCAACTTGGCGCTGATCACCTTGGCTTTGCTGTCACGCTCAAGTTCGACGTCCGCCGGGTTGAACCAGGTGTAGGCGCCATTGGCTTCGCGACGATAGTAAGTCTCGGCGATCACCATGCCCTGGGTCAGCAGGTTCTTGAACGGCTCGTTGGAGCTCACCAGGCCTTCGTCGCGCATCAGCTTGTGGAAGAAGCGCGCGTAGAGCAGGTGAAGAATCGCGTGTTCGATACCGCCGATGTACTGATCCACCGGCAACCAGTGGTCGGCCGCCGATTTTTCCACCAGACCGCCTTCATACTGCGGCGAGGCGTAGCGAGCGTAGTACCACGAGGACTCGACGAAGGTGTCCATGGTGTCGGTTTCACGCTTGGCAGGCTGGCCGCATTTCGGGCAGCTGCACTCGTAGAACTCGGGCATGCGGGCCAGTGGCGAACCGGCGCCGTCCGGCACAACGTCTTCCGGCAGCACGACCGGCAGTTGATCTTCCGGCACCGGCACGTCACCGCAGGTGGTGCAGTGGATGATCGGGATCGGGCAGCCCCAGTAACGCTGGCGGCTGATGCCCCAGTCACGCAGACGGAACTGGGTACGCGAGGCGCCCAGTTCTTTCTTGATCAGTGCGACTTCGATGGCGTCGAAGGCGCCGGCAAAGTCGAGACCGTCGAACTCGCCGGAATTGATCAGCGTGCCGTGCTCGCCGTAGGCGTCTTGCCATGGCGACGGGTTAGTGTCACCGGAGCTGGTGCGCACCACGGATTTGATCGGCAGGTTGTACTTGTGGGCGAATTCGAAATCGCGCTCGTCGTGAGCCGGAACCGCCATCACCGCGCCATCGCCGTAGTGCATCAGCACATAGTTGGCGACCCAGACCGGCAGCTTTTCGCCCGTCAGCGGGTGCTCGACGAACAGGCCGGTCGGCACACCTTTTTTCTCTTGAGTGGCGACGTCGGCTTCAGCCACGCTGCCACCTTTGCATTCAGCGATGAACGCTTGCAGCTCAGAATTGTTCTGCGCGGCCAGGGTAGCCAGGTGGTGTTCGGCGGCTACGGCGACGTAAGTCGCGCCCATCAGGGTGTCCGGACGGGTGGTGAAGACTTTCAGTGTGCCGGTTTCGCCGATGGAGTCGACGTTGTACGGGAACTGCACTTCCATGCCGCGGGATTTGCCGATCCAGTTGCGCTGCATGGTCTTGACCTGTTCAGGCCAGCCCGGCAGTTCGTCGAGACTCTCCAGCAGCTCATCCGCGTAGGCGGTGATCTTGAAGTAGTACATCGGGATTTCGCGCTTTTCGATCAGCGCGCCGGAACGCCAGCCGCGACCGTCGATCACCTGTTCGTTGGCCAGAACGGTCTGGTCGATCGGGTCCCAGTTCACGGTGCCGCTTTTCTTGTAGATCACGCCTTTTTCGAACAGGCGAGTGAACAGCCATTGTTCCCAGCGGTAGTAATCAGGCTTGCAGGTGGTCACTTCGCGCGACCAGTCCACCGCCAGGCCAAGGCTGCGCAGCTGGGTTTTCATGTAGGCGATGTTTTCGTAGGTCCATTTGGCGGGCGCTACGTTGTTCTTCATCGCAGCGTTTTCCGCCGGCATGCCGAAGGCGTCCCAACCCATGGGTTGCAGAACGTTCTTGCCTTGCATGCGCTGGTAGCGGGAGATCACGTCGCCGATGGTGTAGTTGCGCACGTGCCCCATGTGTAGCTTGCCGCTGGGGTAAGGGAACATCGACAGGCAGTAGTAAGTCTCCTTGCCTGGCTGTTCACTGACTTCAAAGGACTTTTGCTCGTCCCAGAACGACTGGGCGGCGGCTTCGATTTCACGGGGCTGATATTGTTCGTGCATGGCTACTTTTGAACTGAATAGGGGTGGCCTAATCCTCTTCAATGCAACGCTGGACGATGAATGCGCCAATTCGGCGTTTCGGTGTCCAGTCGAGCTGGAAGTGGAGTTACAGGAAGCGCCGTAGCATACATGACCGCACTCTACCGAGGGAAACCCTGATTGCTGTCGCGCGTCTCGCGAAAATCGCTGCGAGGGCCGTTGGTCGCGGCGTCCAGCCGGTTTGTTCATGGAAGCTAAGCTCTAACTGGGGAGTAGGTCTTATCTTCCAATGAGGTGAGGGATGGTTGATTCACAGCAAAAAGCTACAAAACCGGAGCTGTACGAAAGACTGATCGATCGTCTGGGCATGGCCCTGGAAGCGGCAAAAACCGCTGGCCGGCTGCGCGATGAACGTCCGCTGGAGCTGGAATTGCGTGGCCTGAGCCCCGCTGAGTTTGCCCTGGTCAAGGCGTATCTGGATCGCAGTGAACGTGAGACACACGGATGCTTGTCCGAAGCAGTGAAGCAACTCGACGCACCACGTTCAGCCAAGATTATCTGGCTCAAGGACAAGGTCCCCGGCAGAGACGCGGTAAAGGTCCGGTCTTTGCAGTTCAAGTAAGGGCACAGAGCCATGCTCCATGATTTTTTGAAGCATAGTCCTTCCGTATTTATTGTCGCATTGCGTCAATCCACTTAGGCTTCGGGCATCTCAGGGAGATGCTCGATGCCTTTTCGTTATTTCGTGAAACAACTTCTACTGCCGCCCGGCATTTTATTGCTGCTGCTTTTGCTTGCGTGGTGGTTGCGCCGCTCAAGGCCGAGGCTTGCCGGCGTGTGCTTTGCGCTGGGTTTTGGCGGCTTTTGGCTGATGAGCCTGCCAATTGTCGTGCAATGGAGCGCCGAACTTCTGGAACGTGAACCCCCGCTGGCGCCTGATGAGTGGGCGACGTTGGCACAACACGCGGATGCGATTGTATTGCTGGGCTCTGGGCGTGAGCGCGGCGATCCGGCGTGGGGAGCCGATCAGCCGACCGGTGTCGGTCTGGAGCGTCAGCGCTATGCGGCCCGTCTGGCGAAGGCTTCGGGTTTGCCGATTCTGACGACTGGCGGCCTG
This sequence comes from Pseudomonas sp. MAG733B, assembly GCF_036884845.1. Lineage (NCBI taxonomy): Bacteria > Pseudomonadati > Pseudomonadota > Gammaproteobacteria > Pseudomonadales > Pseudomonadaceae > Pseudomonas > Pseudomonas sp. MAG733B. The sequence goes on along the minus strand of NZ_CP145732.1, from coordinate 6,423,473 downwards.
CATTACGGCACGCCGCCCACCGAGGCACAGCTGATGGCTGACTCGTTGCGCGATGATTTCGGCGTGGCCGTACGTTGGCAGGAAGGCGAAAGCCGTACCACTTGGGAAAATGCACAGTTGAGTGCCAAGGTGCTACTGCCCGAAGGAATCAAGCGCGTGGTGCTCGTGACGCAAGCCTGGCACATGCCGCGAGCAGTCTGGAGTTTCCGGAAGGTCGGGTTTGAGGTGGTGCCGGCGCCGATGGGGTTTCTTGGTGTAGACAATGCCCGGCCACTGGGAGGCTGGTTGCCGGAGTTCAAGTCGATCTGGCAGAGCGGGCAATTGATGAATGAAGCGGTGGGGCAGATCGGGTATTCGTTGTTTTACCGTTGAAGGTCAAAAGATCGCAGCCAGCGGCAACTCCTACAGGGGATTTCGTACATCCTGTAGGAGCTGCCGCAGGCAGCGATCTTTTTATTCGGCGATACTTAAACGGTTTTCGCCATCCGGCTCGCCACCAGCGCCCAGCCAAACAGCAACACACAAACAAAGATCAGCGGCCACGAGCGCCATTGCAGATACGGCGTCAGGTTGTGCATCGGCACGACTTCGCCGTAAAGGATGCCGCGCTCGAATTGCGGAATCTGTTCGGTGATCTGGCCGAACGGGTTGATCAGGCCGGTCACGCCATTGTTGGTGGCACGGATCATCCAGCGACCCGCTTCCAATGCGCGCATCTGTGCCATCTGCAAATGTTGCAGCGGACCGATCGAAGTACCGAACCAGGTGTCGTTGCTGATGGTCAGCAACAGATCGCTTTGGGCGGCCAGGCCGGCGGCAAATTCCGGATACACCACTTCGTAGCAGATGAACGGTGCGATCTGGTAACCCTTGGCCTGCAACATGGCCTGGTCGGCCGGGCCGCGGGCGAAGTCCGACATTGGCAGGTCGAAAAACGCGATCAGCCCGCGCAGCACATCCTGCAACGGCACGTATTCGCCGAACGGCACCAATTTCTGCTTGAGGTAGGTGCCATCGCCTTCGCCCACCACGGTAATGCCGTTGAAGAAGCGTTTCTCATGACGGACGACTTCGCGAATCGGCACGCCGGTAATCAGTGCCGAGCCGCGTTCGGCAGCGAATTTGCCCATCATGTCCAGGTAGCCCTGTGCGGACTCCTTGAGCACCGGGACCGCAGTTTCTGGCCAGATCAACAGGTCGACGCGCTTGGAGCTGAGACTCATGTCGCGATACAGCGCCAGTTGCGCGTTGAGCTGCGCCGGGTCCCATTTCATGCTTTGTTCGATATTGCCCTGAATCGCCGCGACACTCAGTGGCGCACCCGCCGGGCTGGTCCAGGCGTGATGCTTGAGTGCCATGCCGGCCACCCACGGGCCGACCAGCAGCAGGGCGCCGACTGCGATGAAACCTTTGCGGCCGGTACGAACCAGGCGCATGCCGTTGTAGATAAGCGCTGCGGTCAGGGCCAGGGTGAAGGAAATCAGCCACATGCCACCGACGGGGGCAAGCCCGGTCAAGGGGCCGTCGAGTTGGCTGTAACCGGAATAAAGCCACGGGAAACCGGTGAGAAACCAGCCCCGGAACGCTTCCTGGCCAACCCACAACGCGGCGAATGCCAGGGCATCGGCCAGCGGTGCTTCGTTGCGTCGTAGCCAGCGCGCCCAGATCCAGGCAGGGAGGGCGAAGAACCAGGCAATCGCCGCCGTGAAGATCAGCATCAGGAAACCGGCCAGCAGCACCGATGCGCCACCGAAGTGGTGAATGCTGTAGTAGATCCAGCTGGTGCCGGCGCCAAACAGGCCGAAACCGAAGCACCAGCCGCGACCCAGCGCCTGGCGAGGATTCAGCTCACGCAGCCCGGCATAGAACAGCCCGACCGCCAGCAAGGCCAGCGGCCAGATATCGAACGGCGCCAGGGCCAGTGTGGTGATTGCACCGGCCGCCACGGCCAGCAGGTTACCGGGCCAGCCGGGGCGGGTTGTCCAGCGCATTTCAATCCTTAAATTTTTACCGGGCGATAGGCGTCAAACGTAGCAAATGAATGCGACGGCTGTCGGCATTCAGGATGCGGAAGCGATAGGCGCCGATTTCAGTGATTTCGTTGCGTTTTGGCAAGTGCCCGAACGCGCTCATCACCAGACCGCCGACGGTGTCGAACTCGTCGTCGGAGAATTCGCTGTCGAAGAACTCGTTGAAGTTCTCGATCGGCGTCAGGGCCTTGATCAGGAAGTCACCGCTGGGCAACGGCTTGATGTAGCTGTCTTCTTCGACGTCGTGTTCGTCTTCGATGTCGCCAACGATCTGTTCCAGTACGTCTTCAATGGTCACCAGGCCCGCCACGCCGCCGTACTCGTCAATGACGATGGCCATGTGGTTGTGGTTGGCGCGGAACTCGCGCAGCAACACATTCAGGCGCTTGGATTCCGGCACGAAGGTGGCCGGACGCAGCAGATCCTTGATGTTGAAGTTGTCGCCGTTCTCCTTGAGGATCAACGGCAGCAAGTCCTTGGCCAGCAACACGCCCATCACGTCATCGTGGCTTTCGCCGATCACCGGGTAGCGGGAGTGGGCCGAGTCGACCACGGCGGGCAGGAACTCGCGAGGTGTCTGGGTCGCCTTGATGCTGATCATCTGCGAGCGCGGGACCATGATGTCCCGGACTTGCAGGTCAGCCACCTGGATGGCGCCTTCGACGATGGCCAGCGCTTCGCTGTCCAGCAGTTTGTTCTGATGTGCATCGCGCAGCAGCTCCAGCAGCTCCTGGCGGTTTTTCGGCTCGTGGGCAAAAGCCTGGGTGAGCTTACCCAGCCATGACTTTTGCCCGTTGCTCGATCGATCTTCGCTCATAGCGATTACTCTGAATCCTTTGTTGTATCGGTAGGGGATGTTTCGGTTTCGTCGTCCGCGTACGGATCGGGATAGCCCAGTTCTGCAAGCAACGTTCGTTCCAGCGCTTCCATCTCTTCGGCTTCGTCGTCATCTATATGGTCGTAACCCAGCAGATGCAAGCAGCCGTGAATCACCAGATGCGCCCAATGGGCCTTGAGTTCCTTGCCTTGCTCGGCGGCTTCGCGCTCGACCACGGCTACGCAGATCACCAGATCGCCCAGCAGCGGGATGTCGAGAAATTCGTCCGGCACATCGGCGGGGAACGACAAGACGTTAGTGGCGTAATCCTTTTGCCGCCAGGTGTGATTGAGCTCGCGGCCTTCGGCTTCGTCGACCAGGCGAATGGTCATTTCCGAGTCGGCGGTGCGCTGGCGCAGGGCCAGTTCGCACCATTGGCGGAACTCGGCTTCGCTGGGGGCGGGCGCTTCGGTCGCGATTTGCAGGTCAAGCTCAAGCATCGCGGCGGGTGTCCTTTGGTGCTTCATCAGCCACACGATTCTCGAAGCGCTCATAGGCCTCGACAATGCGCTGCACCAACGGATGACGCACAACGTCTTTGGGCGCGAAATGGGTAAAGCTGATGCCCGGCACGTCTTTCAGTACTTCGATCACGTGGTGCAACCCGGACTTGGTGCCTTTGGGCAGGTCGACCTGGGTGATGTCACCGGTGATGACCGCTGTGGAGCCGAAGCCGATCCGGGTCAGGAACATTTTCATTTGCTCGACGGTGGTGTTCTGGCTTTCGTCGAGAATGATGAAGCTGTTGTTCAGCGTACGGCCGCGCATGTAGGCCAGTGGCGCAACTTCAATGACCTGGCGTTCGATCAGCTTGGCGACGTATTCGAAACCGAGCATCTCGTACAGGGCGTCGTAGAGCGGGCGCAGGTACGGGTCGATTTTCTGCGACAGGTCGCCGGGCAGGAAACCGAGTTTTTCACCCGCTTCGACCGCCGGACGCACCAGCAGGATGCGGCGGATCTGCTCGCGTTCCAGCGCGTCTACTGCGCAGGCGACGGCCAGATAGGTCTTGCCGGTACCGGCCGGGCCGATGCCGAAATTGATGTCGTTACCGAGGATTTCCTTCACATAGCGCAGCTGATTCAAGCCGCGAGGGCGAATCATGCCTTTCTTGGTGCGCAGGGCGACGGAGGCTTCGGCGGGCGAGTGGTTGTCCAGCTCTTCGACAGCGGATTCCTGCAGGAACAGGTGAACCGTGTCCGGCGACAGCTCGGTACCCTTGGTTTCCCGGTACAGGCGGCGCAGGAGATTTTCCGCGGAGGTGGTGTGTTTGCGCTCGCCGATCAGTTCGAACTGGTTTCCGCGGTTGCGGATCTCGATGGTCAGGCGCTGTTCGATCAAGCGCAGATGCTCGTCGAATTGCCCGCACAGATTGGCGAAGCGGCGAGCCTCAAAAGGCTCGAGGATGAAACGATGTGGTTCGATGGGTGCGTTCAAGGTCGTATTTAGCCGCCCTGGGGCAATAGTGATGAATCAAGGATAGCGCCAGTGGCGCGGGTGCGAAAGCTTAAATAATCGAGCATCAAACACCGCGCCTGTAGGAGCAAAGCTCGCTCGCGATGAACGATAACGCGGTTCGACAGGCGGACCGTGGCGCGGCCATCGCGGGCAAGCCTTGCTCCTACACCAGCGAGCCCCGCAGCGAGTGCGGTTGAGCCGCATCGATGTGCACGTCGGCGAACTGCCCGATCAAGGTCGGATTGTCGCAGCGGAAGTTGACGATACGGTTATTCTCGGTCCGGCCTTGCAGCTCGCCGGGGTCCTTTTTCGAATAATCAGTTACCAAAATCCGCTGGATCGAGCCGACCATTTGTCGGCTGATCTCGAAACCTTGCTGGTTCAGGCGATGTTGCAGGGCATTCAGGCGTTCTTTTTTCAGCCCTTCCGGCGTTTCGTCGGCCAGATCAGCGGCTGGTGTGCCCGGACGCTGGCTGTAGACGAACGAATAGGAGAAGTCGAAGCCCACATCCTCGATCAGCTTCATGGTCTGTTCGAAGTCTTTCTCGGTCTCGCCGGGGAAACCGACGATGAAATCCGAACTGATGCAGATGCCCGGCACGGCGGCCCGCAACTTGCGCAGTTTGGATTTGTATTCCAGCGCCGTGTGGTTGCGCTTCATCGCGGCGAGGATGCGGTCCGAACCCGATTGCACCGGCAGGTGCAAGTGCTTCACGAGTTCCGGCACGTCGGCATGGGCCTGGATAAGGCTGTCGGAGAATTCCAGCGGGTGCGAAGTGGTGTAGCGGATGCGGTCGATGCCGTCGACCGCGGCGACCACGCGGATCAGCTCGGCCAGATCGGCCAGGCGTCCATCATGGGTCGTGCCGCGATAACCGTTGACGTTCTGCCCCAGCAGCGTCACTTCGCGCACGCCGTTTTCGGCCAGGTGAATGATTTCGGCGATCACGTCGTCGAACGGGCGACTGACTTCTTCGCCACGGGTGTAGGGCACCACGCAGAACGTGCAGTACTTGCTGCAACCTTCCATCACCGACACATAGGCACTCGGCCCGTCGATGCGTGGCTCGGGCAGGTGATCGAATTTTTCGATTTCCGGGAACGAGACGTCGACTTGCGGCAACTTGGTGATGCGTGCGGCGTCGATCATTTCCGGGAGGCGGTGCAAAGTCTGCGGACCGAACACCACGTCGACGTACGGCGCGCGGTCGCGGATGGCCGCGCCTTCCTGGCTGGCCACGCAACCGCCGACGGCGATCACCATGTCCGGGTTGGCCAGTTTCAGTTCGCGCCAACGGCCGAGCTGCGAGTAGACACGGTCCTGGGCACGTTCGCGGATCGAGCAGGTGTTGAGCAGGATCACGTCCGCGTCTTCAGCGCGTGCGGTGACTTCCAGGGCCTGGTGTTCGCCCAGCAGATCGACCATGCGCGAGCTGTCGTACTCGTTCATCTGGCAACCGTGGGTTTCGATGTAAAGCTTCTTGGCCATGGAATAGAGTCATCACGTGATTCAAAGAACCGCGCATTATAGGGAACATGTACCCAGGTTCCTACCGCTGCGCGTCCGATGGCTATGCTATAGTTCGCGCCCTCATTTTTATCCCCCGATGTGTTGCTCGCCCACCATGACCAAACGTGAAGCTCCAATCTACAAGGTGATTTTCCTCAACCAGGGCCAGGTGTTCGAAATGTACGCCAAGCAGATCTATCAAAGTGATCTGTGGGGCTTTCTGGAAGTGGAAGAGTTCGTCTTTGGCGAGCGCACGCAAGTGGTCGTCGACCCGAGCGAAGAGAAGCTCAAGGCGCAATTCGAAGGAGTCGTGCGCAGTTTCGTGCCGATGCATTCGATCGTGCGCATCGATGAAGTCGAGCGCCTGGGCACGCCGAAAATCAGCGAAGCCCGCGGTGCGGTGGGCAATGTGATGCCGTTTCCGGTGCCGATGCCTGAGAAGTAATGAGCTTAGGCTAGAGAAGCTTGTTGTGGCGAGGGAGCTTGCTCCGTTCGCCTGCGAAGCGGGCGCAATACCGAAACAGGCGGTGTGTCAGGCAGAGTGTGATTGCAGGGTTTAGGGCCGCTTCGCACCCCAGCGGGAGCAAGCTCCCTCGCCACAGGGGGCCCCGTTCTATTTAAGGCAGCGGTGAGAAAGGCGTACGCCCATCGGCGCTCTGCAATTCCATCAGATACTTGCGAAAGATCTGCCCGAGCACCTGAGTGGCGACTTCCAGTTCCTGGCGAGGCATTTTCTCGGTGACTTCGTCGGCGGTGTCCAGTGCATCTTCAGCGCCATTGACCGCAGCCATCTTCAGCAGAATGTAAGCCTGAACGTTATTGGCCGGGACGCCTTCGCCGTGGAAGAACATGGTGCCGAGTTTGAATTGCGCCTGGGCGTGGCCTTGCAGTGAGGCCTTTTCGAAGTAGCTCAGGGCTTGATTGAGGTCGCGCGGCGCATTTTTGCCTTCGTAGTAGAACTCACCCAACTCGTATTGCGCTTGGGCATCCCCTTCATCCGACGCTTTCTGGCAGGCGGCGAGCGCCTGTGCCAGGTCTTGCGGCTGGGTATTGAGGGTGCAGCGACCCATCGCTGGGATTAACAACGAGTTACCGCCTGCTTGTGCGAGCGCGAGCAGGGGCTGAAGGAGCAACAGGCAGCCCAGTGAAAGGGCGCGGCCGGTGCGGTTCATGGGAATCGACTTACCTCTGAAGGGCGCGCGGACCCATCGAGGGGATCCAATAAGCGCGCATTATGAAATAAGCAGGGCCAACCTTACAAAGTCTTTACTCGTTTTTCTGCTGCGCGGGAAATATATCGCTCACTTTGCGGGCAATTGTTGGCAGATGAGTCGGAAAAATCGCGGGAGTGTAGGTAAAAGCTGACGCTGGCAATGGCCAACGTCAGCGGTACAGCGTTATTTCAATGCAGCGAATGCGCGCTCGGCTGCATCCAGGGTCAGTTTCAGCTCGGCTTCGCCATGGGCGATCGAGGTGAAGCCGGCTTCGAACGCGCTCGGTGCCAGGTACACACCGCCTTCCAGCATCAGGTGGAAGAAGCGGCCGAACAGGGCGGCGTCGCTGGCCATGACGTCTTCGAACGTCACGATGTCATCGGCACCGCTGAAGTACAGGCCGAACATACCGCCAGCCTGAGTCGTCACGAACGGAATGCCCGCCGCATCGGCGCGCACTTGCACGCCATCGAGCAGGCGAGTGGTGTAGTCGGTCAGCTCGGCGTGGAAGCCCGGACGGCTGATCAGGCGCAGGGTGGTCAGGCCAGCCGCCATCGCCAGCGGGTTACCCGACAGCGTACCGGCCTGGTAGACCGGGCCCAGCGGTGCGATGCGCTGCATGATTTCGCGTTTGCCGCCGAAGCAGCCGACCGGCATGCCGCCGCCGATGATCTTGCCGAAAGTAGTCAGGTCCGGCGTCACGCCGTAATGAGCTTGGGCGCCGCCGAGGGCGACACGGAAACCGGTCATCACTTCGTCGAAGATCAACACCACGCCGTGCTTGTCGCACAGGGTACGCAGGCCTTCGAGGAAGCCTGGGGCTGGCGGTACGCAGTTCATGTTGCCGGCGACCGGCTCGACGATAATGCAGGCCACGTCCCGGCCGACTTCGGCGAGCATCGCTTCAACGGCATCGATGTCGTTGAACGGCAAGGTCAAAGTGTGTTTGGCAAACGCCGCCGGCACACCGGCCGAGCTCGGCACGCCTTGGGTCAAGGCACCGGAACCGGCCTTGACGAGCAGGCTGTCGGAGTGACCGTGGTAGCAGCCTTCGAACTTGATGATGCTGTCGCGACCGGTGAAACCACGGGCCAGGCGGATCGCACTCATGGTCGCTTCGGTGCCGGAGCTGACCATGCGAACCATCTCCATCGACGGCACGAGCGAGCAGACCAGATCAGCCATCTGGGTTTCCATCTCGGTCGGTGCGCCGTAGGACAGGCCGTGTTCCAGTTGCTTGCGCACTGCGTTCAAAACGTCTGGATGGCTGTGGCCGAGAATCATCGGGCCCCAGGAACCGACGTAATCCACATAACGTTTGTCGTCTTCGTCAGTGACGTAGGCGCCTTCGGCGTGTTTGAAGAACAACGGCGTGCCGCCCACGCTCTTGAACGCGCGGACTGGGGAGTTCACCCCACCGGGGATGTGTTTCTGGGCATTGGCAAACAGGGTTTCGGAACGAGACATGATCGGGTTCTCAGACTTTGAATAATTCATTGAAGGCGCGGGCACGACGGGTCACTTCAGCCGTGTTCTCTGCGCCAAACAGGCCGTGCACCACGGCCAGCAGGTCGACCCCATGGGCCACCAGCGGGGCGGCGTTGTCCAGGGTGATGCCGCCAATCGCGCAGATCGGCAGATGCAATTGCTGGCGGGCCTGGTCGAGCAGTTCGAGACTACAGGTCGGCGCGCCGGGCTTGGTGTTGGAATTGAAGAAGCGGCCGAAGGCGACGTAACTGGCGCCTTCTTTTGTGGCTTGCTCAGCCAGTTCGATTTGCGCGTGGCAGGTCGAGCCGATGATCGCTTTGGAACCGAGCAGGGCGCGAGTCGGCGACAGTGGGCCGTCGGTCTGGCCCAGGTGCACGCCGACGTTCAGGCGAGCAGCCAGCTCGGCGTCGTCATTGATGATCAACTGGGTCTTGTAGCGTTCACACAAATCGCGCAGGGCTTCGGCCTCGCGCAGACGACGGGCCTCGTCGCTGCTCTTGTCGCGGTATTGCAGCAGGGTGACGCCGCCTTCCAGCGCCGCCTCCACGTACGAAAGAAATCTACCGGCCAGTAGCTGGCTGTCGGTAATGGCGTACAGGCCACGTAGTTTCATCAGGCAAGCCTCACCGCATCACTCATTGAAGTTACGAACAGAAGTCCAGTGGCAGGCGGCGCGGCACGAACTGACCTTTGCCCAACTGCTCGGCATCACGCAGGGTGCGCCACGTGTAGTTAAGTGCAGTCTGTACGGCGCTGGCGAGGTTTTCGCCCTGGGCCAGACGACCGGCCAGCGCGCTGGCCAGGGTGCAGCCGGAACCGTGATAGCTGCCCGGCAGACGCTGGCAGGTGTAGGTTTCGCGCAAGCCGTCGCGGCTGTACAGGCGATTGTGGATTTCGGTTTCGTCGCCATGCCCGCCGGTGATCAGCAGGTGTTTGACGAACGGCAGGAGTTTTTCAGCGCACTCGTCCGCCGTGCCTTCAGGCAGTTCGGCGAGGATCCGGGCTTCGGGAAGGTTAGGGGTCGCAATGATCGACAGGGGCAGCAGGCGTTCGCGCATGGCGTAGCCGACTTCGTCCTTGCCCAATCGTCCGCCACCGCCGGCGCGCAGCACCGGGTCGCAGACCACTGGCAAGTGCGGGTGCGCCGAGAGCAGTTCGACTACGGTGTCGACCATTTCCAGGGAACCGAGCATGCCCAGTTTGACGGCAGCGACTTCGGAGTCGTTGAGCACGGCATTGGCCTGGGCCAACACCCACTCACGGTCGAGGACGCGAAAGTCAGTGACATTGACGGTGTCTTGCACGGTCAGGGCGGTGACGGCCGGAGCCGCATGGCAACCCTGAGCGAGCAGGGCTTCGATATCTGCCTGCAAGCCGGCGCCACCACTTGGGTCGTGGCCGGAGAGACAGAGGACAACGGGGCGAGAGCTGTAGATATTCATGGTGCGCGAGCTTACCACCAAACATCTTTTTTCGGGGGCCGACCCATAAACTCGGAACAGGAAAACAGCGGCGTTTTCGCGGTGTTTTCGCGATCTGACCGACTCAACAGCTCTATCTCAAATATCTTCGCTGGAACGCCCGTTCTAGAGCCTTTGTAAGAAAAATTTCTATAGTGCTCAATGGCCATCAACGGCTATGCTAGAGTGGATCCAAACCAATAACAGGTAACACCGGTTTTACGTCTACTCAAAAGGAATGGGGGGCTTCCTGACAGGACCGGACAGGCCACGCTGGGGCATAAATGCGCTATTTGCTGATGTTGCTATTGTGTTTGCCCTTGTTGGCGAGCGCCGTCGAATTCGATGAGTTCACTCAAAGCCTCCCCCTGGGCCGATCCCTGCAAGTGTTCGAAGACGCCGGTGGCCATGCGACCATCGCGGATGTGCGTGCGCAAGCAGCAACCGGTAACTTCAAAGCCCACGATAAAGCCACCCTCAATGCCGGATACTCGCGTTCAGTGTTCTGGCTGAAGATCGACCTGCAATACCGCCCGACCAACCCGGCGGCGCAACGGACCTGGCTGCTGGAACTGGCCTATCCGCCCCTCGATCACCTCGACCTGTACTTGCCTGATTCGGCCGGCAACTATCAATCGGTTCGCCAGACCGGCGATGCCTTGCCGTTCGCCACTCGCGAGATCCGCCAGAACAACTATCTGTTCAGCCTCGATTTCACCCCCGGCCAAGCGCAAACCGTGTACCTGCGCCTACAAAGCCAAGGCTCGATCCAGGCGCCGGTGACGTTATGGTCGAGCACCGCGTACCTCGAAGAACAGCCCATTCGGCTGTATGTACTGGGCCTGATCTACGGTGTGTTGCTGGGGATGCTGGTCTACAACCTGTTCATCTACCTCAGCGTGCGCGACACCAGTTACCTCTATTACATCTTCTACATCGCCTCGTTCGGTCTGTATCAGTTGTCGGTGAACGGCGCGGCCGTGCAGTACTTCTGGCCGAACAATCCCTGGTGGGCCAATGCGGCGACGCCGTTTTTCATCGGCTGTGCCGGACTGTTCGGCAGCCAGTTCGCTCGCAGCTTTTTGCAGACGGCCACCCACAGTCGCTGGCTTGACCGATTGTTGCTGGCGTTGGTGGCGTTCAGTGCGTTGGTGGTCGGCCTGTCGCTGATGACCAGTTATGCCTTGGCCTTGCGTCTGGCAACGGCCCTGGCGCTGACCTTCACCGTGGTGATTTTTGCCGCGGGGATATTCGCCTGGCTGCGTGGGCTGCGGGTTGCGCGTTATTTCATCATTGCCTGGTCGGCGTTCCTGCTTGGCGGCATCGTCAATACCCTGATGGTGCTGGGTTATCTGCCGAACGTGTTCCTGACCATGTACTCCAGCCAGATCGGCTCGGCCATCGAAGTGGCGTTGCTGTCCCTGGCGCTGGCCGACCGCATCAACGCCATGCGCGAGCAGCAGGCGCAAACCCTGCTCGACGCCGGGCAAAAACTCGAAGTCCTCAACCAGCAACTGGCGCGCAGTAACCAGCTCAAGGATGAATTCCTCGCGACCCTGACCCATGAATTGCGCACGCCGATGAACGGTGTGATCGGTTCGCTGGAGCTGATGCAAACCGTTGAAATGGACCCGGAGCTTGAGCAATACCAGCAAACGGCCGCCGGCTCGGCGCGGGACATGATGCGCATGGTCAACGGCATCCTCACGCTGACCGAGTTGCAGGCCGGCAAGCTCAAGGCCACCCCGTCGACCTTCAGTCTGCGCGGCGTGGTCGAGGCGTTGCGCGTGCAGTTCGACGGCAATGCGTCGAGCAAGTCGCTGGACTTCAAGGTCGACGTGGCACCGGGCGTGCCGGATCGCTTGCACGGCGACAGCGCCAAGTTGGCGCAATGCCTGGAGTGCCTGTTGGATAACGCCATCAAGTTCACCCGGGTCGGTGGCTTGGCGCTGCGGGTGACCGGCAAAACGGTCAATCCCGATCGCCTGGCGTTGTCCTTTGCGGTGATCGACACCGGGATCGGTTTTACCGATCTGGGCGAGGCGACGATGTATCAGCGGTTCTTCCAACTCGACAGTTCGATGACCCGCGAATACGGCGGACTGGGTGTCGGCCTGGCGATCTGCCGGCAACTGGTGGAATTGCTCGGTGGCCGCCTGACGCACCGCTCCGAGCCCGGGCGTGGCAGTCGCTTCCAACTCGACGTCGAGTTCGAAGTCCCGGCCGTCGAGGTTCCGTCAGCGCCTTTCATGACTCGGGACTTTCCGCGCCTGCGACTGCCGCAGGATTGCACCGTGCTGCTGGTGGATGACAACAACATCAATCAATTGGTGATGCGCGGCATGTTGCTCAAGCTCGGGTTCCGGGTGCGTACCGCTGATACCGGCAGAGCTGCGCTGGATTTCCTGCAGCATGAAAGCTTTGACGCGGTATTGCTCGATTGCGATCTGCAGCCGCTGGACGGCGTGTCGGTTTGCTGCCAGATCCGCGCCTTGCCCGGCTGCGCCGAATTGCCGGTATTCGTGATCGCCCTGGGCGTGGATCGGGAGCGTTGCCCGACCGGCGCGCTGATCGATCATCTGAGCAAACCGGTAAAATTCGAAGACTTGCAGGCTGCACTCTATCGCCGGGTGCTCTGTCCAAAGCAGGGCGAAAGCGCCGACATTTAGGCGTGTATGACACTTTGATCGGTCATGGGGCGGTGCTTAACTGAACTCCCTTGGCTGACCAAAGGAGCCCTGTCATGAACCTGCATCAGTTCGCCGAAACCCACGAAGTCACCAACCAGCCGCCGTCACTGGATGGCGCCAACCTGTATCGCATCGACTTGCCATTGCAGGAGTGGTCGCGGCGCTTCGGGGCCGGTTGGGCCGAATCGCGGATCGACGCTTACGGCGCACTGGCCGGCGGGCCGTTGATGGAAGCGGGTTTTTTGGCCAACCAGAATAAACCGGTGTTCAGCAGCCATGACCGCTACGGTCATCGTATTGATCTGGTGGAGTTTCATCCGGCCTATCACGAACTGATGCGTACGGCGGTCGAGCATGGCCTGACTTCATTGCCCTGGGCTCATCCGCAGGACGGCGCCCACGTCGCCCGCGCCTCCATGACTTACCTGCACAGCCAGGCCGAAGCCGGCAGCGGCTGCCCGCTGACCATGACCTTCGCCAGCGTCCCGGCGATGCGCTTGCAACCGGATCTGGCGGAAAAATGGCTGCCGAAGATCCTCGCCACCGAATACGACCCGCGCAATGTCGGCATGGCCCACAAGGCCGGGGTCACCATTGGCATGGCCATGACCGAGAAACAGGGCGGCACCGACGTGCGGGCCAACACCACCAAGGCTTATCCGGTGGGCGCCAGCGGTCCGGGCCAGGCGTATGAACTGGTGGGCCACAAGTGGTTCTGTTCGGCGCCGATGTGCGATGCCTTCCTGACCCTGGCGCAGACCGACAAGGGCCTGACCTGTTTCCTGCTGCCGCGCCATCGTCCGGACGACACGCGCAATCAGTTCTACATCCAGCGTTTGAAGAACAAACTCGGCAACTGCTCCAACGCGTCCAGCGAAGTGGAGTTCCGGGGCGCGCTGGCGTGGATGGTCGGCGAAGAGGGGCGTGGGGTTCCGACCATCATCGAAATGGTCGCCATGACTCGCTTCGATTGCATGGTCGGTTCCAGTTCCCTGATGCGCCAGGCGCTGACCCAGGCCAGCCATCACTGCGCTCACCGCTCGGTCGGCGGCAAGTTGCTCAGTGAACAGCCGTTGATGCAGAACGTGCTGGCGGATCTGGCGCTGGAAAGCGAAGCCGCGCTGGCGTTGAGCCTGCGCATGGGCCGGGCGCTGGATCATCTGGACGATTCGCAGGAAGCGAAATTCGCCCGGCTGGTGACGGCGGTGGGCAAATACTGGATCTGCAAACGCGCGCCGGCCATGATCAACGAAGCTGCCGAGTGCATGGGCGGGGCGGGGTATGTCGAAGACAGCATCCTGCCGCGTCTGTATCGCGAGGCACCGGTCAATTCGACGTGGGAAGGTTCCGGCAACGTGCAATGCCTCGACGTACTGCGGGCCTTGTCGAAAGAATCGGGTGTGCTGGATGCGTTGTTCAGCGAGTTGGGTGATGGCCATGGTGACAAGCGCCTGGCTGCGCATATCCATCAATTGCAGGCGGCGTTCAAGGACACCAGCGACATTCAGTATCGCGCGCGGCAATTGACTGAAGACATTGCGCTTGGGTTGCAGGCCAAGCTGTTGCTGGAGGCGGGGAATTCGCTGGTCAGTGATGCCTTTATTGCCAGTCGCCTGAATGGCGGTGGCCGGGTTTACGGTGCGTTGCCGCGTGGGTTGGATGTGGAAGCCATCGTCGCCCGTTCGAGTCCACAGAACTACTGACCACCACAAAACCCTGTGGGAGCGAGCTTGCTCGCGATGGCGGCGTGACAGTCAACACATATGTTGAATGTCAGATCGTCATCGCGAGCAAGCTCGCTCCCACAGTTATTCTCAGTACACAGTAAATGCCACTGTTCCCGTGACGCAGCGATGCAGGCAAGATGAAGGTCTGCAAGTCAGAACACAGGATGCTGATCGTGACCGAAGCTTTTATTGTCGTTCAAACCGCCGAGCAAGCCGTGGATCGGCTTGCGCTCTTGCACAATCGTGCAACCACCGCGCTGAATCAGGCGCTCAAGCGTTATCTCAAGGATCGCGTCGAGCCGGATGCCGAGCAGCGGGCATTGTTCCGTTATCCCGAATTGCGCCTGACCTATCATTGCCAGGGCGAAGTCCCGCAGACCACCCGCGCCTACGCCAAGGTCCAGTTGCCAGGCACCTACAGCGTCACCGTCACTCATCCAGCGGCTTTCCGTAAATACTTGCTGGAACAGCTGGTTCCTTTGATGCACGACTTCACCGTGACCGTCGAAGTCGGTGTCAGCGTGCAGAACATTCCTTATCCGTATGTGGTCGAGCAGGGCGATGAACTGGCCGGCTCCGGCGTTACCGCTGCCGTGCTGGCGCGGGTATTCCCGAGTACCGACCTGTCGGCCGCGACCGACGGCATTGCCGACGGTTTGTACGACTGGGAAAACACCGATCCGCTGCCGCTGGCCTTGTTTGACGCGGCGCGGGTGGATTTCTCCCTGCGCCGATTGGTGCATTACACCGGCAGCGACTGGCGTCATGTGCAGCCGTGGATCCTGCTGACCAACTATCACCGCTACGTCGACCAGTTCATCGTCCATGGTCTGGAGCAGTTGCGCAGCGATCCACGTTTCGTGCGCATGGTGTTGCCGGGCAACGTGATCATCGAAAAGAGCATGGATCACGGCGAGGCATCGGCCATCGCCGCTGGTGTGGTCTGGCACCGTTACCAGATGCCGGCCTATCACCTGATCGCCACCGACGGCCACGGCGTGACGCTGGTGAACATCGGCGTTGGCCCGTCCAATGCCAAGAACATCACCGATCACCTGGCGGTGCTGCGTCCGCATTGCTGGCTGATGATCGGCCACTGCGGCGGGTTGCGTCAGTCGCAGACAATTGGCGATTACGTGCTGGCCCACGCTTACATGCGTCGCGACGGGATTCTTGACCGCGTGGTGCCGCCAAATATTCCGATCCCGGCCTTGGCCGAAGTGCAGATGGCTTTGCAACAAGCGGCGGCGAACATCACTGGCGAGAAGGGCGACGAGCTGAAGAAACGCCTGCGTACCGGCACCGTGCTGACCTACGACGACCGTAACTGGGAATTGCGCTGGGCCCAGGAACGGCCGCTGATCAACCTGTCCCGCGCCGTGGCGGTGGACATGGAAAGCGGCACCATCGCCGCCCAGGGTTATCGCTTGCGGGTGCCGTATGGCACATTGCTCTGCGTCTCGGACAAGCCGCTGCACAGCGAAATCAAGTTGCCGGGTTCGGCCAACGCGTTCTATGAGCGCGCGGTCAGCCAGCACTTGAAGATCGGTATCGAAGCGGTGGATCTGCTGCGTACCGAGCTCAACTCGCTGCACTCGCGCAAACTGCGCAGCTTCGACGAACCGCCGTTCCGCTAACGGTTGTCATGGTCATTTGGCGGTTGGGGCACTAGCATTAGCAGCCCTGACCGCTAGATGTTCTCTTCGCCATGTCCCGTCCTCAACGTCCCGTTTCCCGCCGTCCTGGCGCGAACCCTTCTCCTTCAGCCACGCGTCGTGTCGCCAAGGCGCCGCCAGCGGAGCCGAAGCTGATCCTGTTCAACAAACCGTTCGATGTGCTGACGCAATTCAGCGACGGCGAAGGGCGCGCGACACTCAAGGATTACATCGAGATTCCGGGGATTTATCCGGCCGGACGGCTGGATCGCGACAGCGAAGGTTTGCTGCTGTTGACCAACGATGGTCAGCTTCAGGCACGCATCGCCGACCCCAAGCACAAACTGGCCAAGACTTATTGGGTGCAGGTGGAAGGCGAGCCGAGCGCCGAGCAGCTTCAGCGTTTGCGTGATGGCGTGGAGTTGAACGACGGCATGACCCTGCCCGCCGAGGCGCGGCAACTGGATGAGCCTGAACTGTGGCCACGCAACCCGCCAGTCCGCTTTCGTAAAAGCGTGCCGACCAGTTGGCTGGAGTTGATCATTCGCGAAGGACGCAACCGTCAGGTGCGGCGCATGACCGCGGCGGTCGGCTTGCCGACGTTGCGGCTGGTGCGGGTCAGGATCGGTGACTGGACCATCGATGGGCTCGATCAGGGCCAGTGGAAAGAAGTGCCGGCGCGCTTATAACGAGCCGGATTCAATCAGGCCGATCACCACGCTCTTAATCACGAACGCCGCCACGCCAAGGCCTAGCACGAAGAACAGAATGAACGAGCCAAAACGCCCGGCCTTGGACTTCTTCGCCAGATCCCAGACGATGAAACCCATGAAAATGATCAGGATGCTGACCAGTCCGGTCATCATCCACTCTTCGAATACTGCAGGATCCATCGAACTTCTCCAGCGCAGGCGAGGCTAAAAGGGCGCGGGAAGTATACGCCCGGCAGGCTGAGTGCAGTATTGACCTGCGGCGGTGTGTCGCAGCTATTCGTCGCCTGTGCCGGCCCCATCGCGGGCAAGCCTTGCTCCTACAGGTTTACGTTGGTCACGAATCCGCATCAGATCTGTAGGAGCAAAGCTTGCTCGCGATGGCGTCCTCAGCTGCGCAGATGAGTCAACGGCAACTCAGTGCTGTTCAACACCTGGTTCAGCACAAAACTCGACCGCACACTGGTCACACCTTCAATCCGGGTCAAATGCCCCAGGAGCAGTTTCTGGTAATGGTCCATGTCCGGCACCACGACCTTGAGCTGATAGTCGGCATCCATCCCGGTCACCAGGCTGCATTCCAGTACTTGCGGCAAGGTGCGGATGGCCTGTTCGAAATTCTCGAAACGCTCCGGCGTATGCCGGTCCATGCCGATCAGCACGTAAGCCGTCAGGCTCAGGCCGAGCATCTTGCGGTCGAGCAGGGCGACCTGACGGGAGATGTAGCCGTCGTCCTCCAGTTGCTTGACCCGACGTGAGCAGGGCGAAGGTGACAGGCCGATGCGTTCGGCCAGCTCCTGATTGGAGATGCGCGCATCGCGCTGCAATTCAGCCAAAATACTCAGGTCATATCGGTCGAGTTTGCTCATCAAACGGTCCCTTGTCATATCTATTGCGGCAGATTATCTATCCAGGGTTAAAAATTGCGCAAGTGATGTTTATTTCAGCAATCTTCGCAATCATCTGCCGGCACGTCGAGCCTATTCTTATCACCAGAATCACTGCTCGGACAAACAGTCCAGTGCGGCTCGCCCAATCAGGCCAGTCGCGGCCGCCCCCCCACCGGGGATGCGCAGGCCCCCGAGCTACACACTGTCCAGAAGACGGCGTGAGGTGAGCCGATGCCACAAGCATCGAGCACGGACGAAGTTCTCAAGGGGAGGCCGACGGGTCTCCCCTTTTTCTTGCCTGTAATTTACTGCCGCCCCTCAATAAATAAGTTTCGCGACTGATAACCTGTGGCAGAACCGGCCTGTGCATTTCCAGTCTTACGTACATGTGCAGTTCGCTTAAATGTAGGAGCGAGCCTGCTCGCGATGGTCGTTAACGATGACGCGTGCTTTCTGGATAAATGCGTTGAGCTTGAGTCCATCGCGAGCAGGCTCGCTCCTACAGAGTTTGCCCCCAACAGTCCTAGCTCACAGTGAGGAAAAGCATGAAGTCGCGCATCTGGCGTTTGGCCGGTGTTGGTTTGCTGTGTGTCAGTGTCACTGCGCAATCGCTGGCCGACGAGCCGCAGAACCGTGGCCCCGACGGTGGGCCGCACGGCGACGGTGGTCATCAGGGCAACAATAATCAGGGGCATGGCGGTAACAATCAGCCGCGCCCGCAGAACGGCCAGCAACAGAATCAGCCGCGTCCGCAGAACAACGACGTCATTCGTGGCGACAACAGCCGCCAGTTCGAGCACAACGGCCAGAACCAAAACCAGAACAACGGCCAATCGCAGAACCGTCCACCGCCAGACTACAACAGTCGGGTGCGCTCACCACCTCCGCCACCGCAGCTGCCGGCCAATGACCTGCCGATTCAGCCTCGACCGGACGCTGTGCAGCAAACTCAGGAGCCGCGGCGTGGTTACTATCAGGACCAACCGCGACGCAATGACCCCAATCAGCACTGGAATGGCTACATCGGCGCACCGTCGTCCAATGGCAACAACCAGTGGCAAGGTCGTCCGAGCGGCCACGGCAATGGCTGGGGGCCTGGCCCGCAGTACCGGCCGGGGCATGTGATCGACCGCTTCCCGGGCCGTGAGTACCGCGTGCCTTACCGAGGCATGGATTATTTCTATTCCGGCGGTTACTGGTATCGCCCGCTGGGCCCACGTTATGTGGTGGTCGAACCACCACGCGGGATTCGGGTTCGCTACTTGCCGGATTACGCCGAGCAAGTCTTGATCGGCGGGTCGGTGTTGTTCCTGGCGGCGGGCTCGTATTACGCCTATCAGGAAAACACTCAGGATTACGTCGTGGTCGAGCCGCCGGTGGGCAGCCTGCAACCGCAACAGCCGGCGCAATCCGCCAGCGGCGGTTATGACGTAGAAGCGTATCCGGCCAACGGCCAGTCTCAGGAACAGGTCAATCAGGACGGTTACGAGTGCTATCAATACGCGGTGCAGCAGAGTGGTTTCGACCCGCGAACCGCGACCTATCAACCGGACCCTTCGGTGGTGCAGAACTATCGCCAGGCCCAGGGCAACTGCCTGAGCAGTCGCGGTTATCAGGTCAGCTTCTGAGCCCTGGCGGCTTTCACCACTTCCTGCGGGTCGGCGTGCACCAGCACTTCGGCTCGCGGATAGGCGCTGTGAATGGCATCGGCGGCTTGATCGCTGATGCCGTGGGCGACTGACAGGGTCAGCTCCCCCGGCAATTCCAGATGCAATTGCACAAACCACTGGTTGCCGGAAATCCGTGTGCGCAGGTCATGTGCGCCCAAAACCCCCGGCACGCTGCAAGCCAGTTCCAGCATGTGCTGGCTGACATCCGGCGGCAGTTCTTCGTCCATCAACACCGCAAAACTTTCCCGGGCGATCGTTACTGCGCTCCAGAGGATGTACGCGGCAATTCCCAAACCGAACCACGCATCGACCTGATGCCAGCCAAACCCCGTCAACACCAACGCGACCAGAATGCTGCCGTTGAGCAGCATGTCCGAGCGGTAGTGCAACGAATCGGCGCGCACAGCGTTGGACCCCGTGGCCTTGACCACCCGATGCTGCAACATCAGCAACGCCAGGGTCAGGCCCAGCGAGAAGACAATCACGCCAATGCTGATCCACGGTGCGCCCACCGGTTCCGGATGCTTCAGCCGGTCGAACGCCTGCAACGCAATCAGCACCGCACTGCCGCCGATGAACAACGCCTGCGCCATGCCGGCCAGCGACTCGGCCTTGCCGTGTCCATAGCGATGATCATCATCAGCCGGGCGCAACGCGTAGTGCACCGCCAGCAGGTTGAGCAGCGAAGTCACGCCGTCGAGCGCCGAGTCGGTCAACCCGGCGAGCATGCTCACC
Organism: Pseudomonas sp. MAG733B; assembly: GCF_036884845.1. Classification (NCBI taxonomy): domain Bacteria; kingdom Pseudomonadati; phylum Pseudomonadota; class Gammaproteobacteria; order Pseudomonadales; family Pseudomonadaceae; genus Pseudomonas; species Pseudomonas sp. MAG733B. The sequence goes on along the minus strand of NZ_CP145732.1, from coordinate 6,403,359 downwards.
GAGCCGCTCAACCACCAGGCGATGGCTTTGGCGACGATCAGCGTGCAGGCCACCGCCACCGAGGCACGGGTCGCCAGCCGCAGCAGGCGGGCGTGTTCGGAGCTGGAAATCATGAGTGCGGCTATTCCTTCAAGTGCACCGATTACGCGGCGGGTTGCAGGCCAAGCAGGGCCAGTTGCTGAGTGCTGCCTTTGTGCTGGATCAAACGTGGATCGTCCAGCGGCAGGCTGCGGCCCGTTTCACGTTCCAGAATAGTCTGCAACTTGAGGTTATCGACCTTGCCGTCGGCACCGATGGCTTCCTGGAGTTTTTCCGGGGAGACCTGGGCTGTCTCGCCCGGTGCGAAATAAATCGCGCCGGTGGCGAAGTCCACGGCAAACGCAATCAGGCCGGGAACGATGTAGAACAGCAGGCCCACGGCATCGAGTACGGCAATCGCCGGGTCGATCTTGCCGTCGATCTGGCCACGACGGTCCGGGTAGAAAATCGAGCCGCACGCGGTCAGTTGAGTCAGCAAGGTTGCAACCAGAACACCGCCAATCAGGCGAAAGGGAATACGCATATGAAATCTCCTGGATCATCTGGAAACGAAACGTCGTCGGTACTAATTAAGACCCTGACGAACGCCCGGCAGTTCGCCGTTATACTCGGCCCTCTGTTTTGGAGCCAGCATGATTTCTTTGCCGATCGATGAAGTTTTACCCGCCCTGCGTGAAGCCCTCGCTACACGTCACGAAGCCGTGCTCGAAGCGCCGCCCGGTGCCGGTAAAACCACCCGCGTGCCTTTGGCCTTGCTCAATGAACCGTGGCTGGCCGGGCAGACCATTCTGATGCTGGAGCCGCGTCGCCTGGCGGCGCGGGCGGCGGCGGAGCGGTTGGCCAGTGAGTTGGGCGAGAAGGTTGGCGAAACCGTGGGTTATCGCATTCGTCTCGACAGCAAGGTTGGCCCCAACACCCGTATCGAAGTGGTCACCGAAGGCATTCTCACTCGGCGCTTGCAGGATGACCCGGCACTGGACGGCGTGGGGCTGCTGATCTTCGATGAATTCCACGAACGCAGCCTCGATGCCGATCTGGCGCTGGCCCTGAGCCTCAATGGCCGGGAGCTGTTCCGCGACGATCAGCCGCTTAAAATCCTGTTGATGTCGGCCACTCTCGAAGGCGAACGCTTGGCTGGGTTGCTCGACGACGCGCCGATTTTGCGCAGCGAAGGCCGCATGTACCCGGTGGCGATGCGCTGGGGCCGACCATTTCAGCCCGGTGAATTCATCGAACCACGCTTGGTGCAAACCATCCTTGAAGCCCTGAACGACGAAACCGGCAGCGTGCTGGTGTTCCTGCCGGGGCAGGCGGAAATTCGGCGTGTGCATCAACAACTGGCCGATGCACTGGGCGATAGCACACAGATTTTGCTCTGCCCGTTGCACGGTGAACTGGACCTCGCCGCGCAACGTGCGGCGATCGATCCGGCGCCAGCGGGCAAACGCAAAGTGGTGCTGGCCACCAACATCGCCGAGACCAGCCTGACCATCGACGGCGTGCGCGTGGTGATCGATGCCGGGCTGGCGCGGGTGCCGCGTTTCGACCCCGGCAGCGGCATGACCCGCCTCGACACGCAGCGTATTTCCAAAGCCAGCGCCACGCAGCGAGCGGGCCGGGCCGGGCGACTGGAACCGGGCGTGTGTTATCGCTTGTGGTCGCAGGATCAGCACGAACAATTGGCGGCGTACGGCAGCGCGGAAATTCTTTCGGCGGACTTGGCCGGGCTGGCCTTGCAACTCGGACGTTGGGGCGTAACGCCCGGGCAACTGGTGTGGCTCGACGTGCCGCCCGCCGCCGCGTATGCACAAGCGCAGGATTTGCTCGAACGCTTGGGCGCCCTCGAAGGCGAAGCGCTGACCCGCCACGGTCAGGCCATGGCCGAATTGCCGGCGCATCCACGCATCGGCCATTTGTTGTTGCGCGGCCAGGCGCTGGGGTTGGCGGACATGGCTTGCGATGTCGCGGCGTTGCTCGGCGAACGCGATATTTTGCGCGGCGCTGGCGCGGATCTGCACAGTCGGCTGGTGTTGTTGTCTGGCGAAGAACGGGCCGCGCGCGGCGCGCAGGGCGGAGTGCAGCGAGCCCGGCAACTGGCGCGGCAGTATCGCGGTTATTTGCGTGGCAAGGCGTCGGAACCGGTCAGCGATCCCGACCATCCGCGCTGGCTCGGCGCGTTGCTGGCGTTGGCTTATCCGGATCGCGTCGCTCAGCAACGTCGTGCCGGTGGCGCCGAATATCGCTTGGCCAACGGTCGCGCTGCGTTGTTCGCCGAGGCGGACAGTTTGATGAAGCAGCCGTGGCTGGTGATCGCCGACCTCGGCAGTCGTCAGGGACAGCGCGAAGAACGGATTTATCTGGCGGCGGATTTTGATCCGGCGCTGTTCGATTCGGTGTTGGCGGAGCAGGTGCGCTGCGTCGATCAACTGGATTGGGACGAACGCGAAGGCGTGTTGCGTGCCGAGCGTCAGCGCAAGGTCGGCGAGCTGATCCTCAGCCGCGAACCGCTGACCGGTCTCGACGAAACCGCTCGCAGTCAGGCGTTGGTGAATCTGGTGCGACGCAAAGGCCTGGAGCTGTTGCCGTGGACGCCGGAGCTGCGCCAGTGGCAGGCGCGGGTGGCGTTGTTGCGCCAGCTGGATCTGGCCGGCAAGGGCGAGAGCGAATGGCCGGACGTCAGCGACGCTGCGCTGCTAAAAAGCCTTGAACACTGGTTGATGCCGTACCTGGGCAAGGTCTCGCGGCTCAGCCACTTCGCCAACCTCGACCTGTCGAGCATCGTCCACAACCTGCTGCCATGGCCGCTGCCGCAACGGCTCGACGAGTTGGCGCCGCACCATTTGAGCGTGCCGTCGGGCTCTTCGATTCGTTTGGATTACAGCGAGCAGCCACCGATCCTCGCGGTGCGCTTGCAGGAGTTGTTCGGCCTGGCCGAAACCCCGCGCATCGCCGGTGGCCGGCAAGTGGTCAAGCTGCACTTGCTGTCCCCGGCGCGGCGGCCGGTGCAGGTGACCCAGGATTTGGCGAACTTCTGGCGCAGCACGTACGCCGAGGTGAAGAAGGATTTGAAGGGGCGGTATCCGAAACACTATTGGCCGGATGATCCGTTGGTGGCCGAAGCCACGGCACGCATCAAACCGCGCAAGTAAACCACGTCCCCTGTAGGAGCGAGCCTGCTCCGGGCGGCGTTCCGACGATGGTGGTAAACGATAACGCGTAAAACCAGATGCGCGGCGGCGTCTTTGTGCCTTTCGCGAGCAGGCTCGCTCCTACAGGTTTTATCGGCGGAGGGCCCGTGTTTAAAGGCGTTTAAGGATACTTCCTGCAAGCTACAAGACCTTGCGCCGTTGCCTACAGGTACGCCAGAATCCGCCGGCTTGTGCGCTTTGGAGGCCATCGGTAACTTGATTCGTGTCACTGCTCATCAGTGATCGGGTTTAGTCGCCCGGCTAAGGAATACGGTCGCACGAGTGTCATCAGTCAGGTATCGCCTGCACTTTATGGCAGCTGTGCGCATGGCGTCCTCGGACGCGCCGGATTTTTTCGTTCCTTGCCGGTCGACTAACTTGCGCACGGCTGCCACCCCTTCGTTTAGTCGCGAGATGGATGCAGCCCTACTAAAGAAGGGACGCAACTATGTTCAAGGTAACTCCAAATCCGCCGGAAACAGATCCGGCATCCCCGTACGAACCCGACTCCAAAAAACTCAACGAGGCCGCCGAACGCGCCCTCGACTTTCACTTCCCCTCGACCGCCGACATCAAAGCCACGCCGCGCACCGTCAGCACGCTGTTTACCGTCGACCCGGAGGTCACGACCGAAACCCTTGTGGTGTATCTGGTCGAGACGCTGGCTTCGGTCGATGTGATGGTCCATCAATTGGTCGATCACCTGGACGGCGAATCCCGCAATGCCCTGCTGGGTATTTCCAACAGCGTGATGCTGGCGGAGATCACGGCCAATCGCGTGCTGGATCAGATCGACCCGCCTGAGTAAGCCTGCGGGGCTGACCAGTTTTTTCCTCATCAGTAGCCACAAAAAACCTGCTTTCTCCCTTTCCAGTGCATGCACAGAATGCAGTTGCGCGTGCATTGGAATTTTAAGGAGTGAGTCATGACATTCTCGATTATCGGACGCTGCCCTGAAACCGGGCAGCTCGGTATTGCCATCAGTTCTTCGAGTATTGCGGTCGGTGCGCGTTGCCCTTGGGCGCGGGCGGGTGTGGGTGCGGTTTCTACGCAGAACATTACGCTGCCGGCGTTAGGGCCTCAGATTCTGGACCTGCTGGAGCATCAGCATCTGGAGCCCGACGCGGCGCTGGACAAGGCACTGACGTCCAATGGCTGGAGCCAGTACCGACAGGTCACGGTGATCGATGCGTCAGGGCGGATTGCGCTGTTCAGCGGCAAAGAGTCGTTGGGCGTGCATAACGCGGTGAAGGGCGAGCAGTGTGTCGCGGCGGGTAATTTGCTCAGCGACGTGCGGGTCATCGAAGCGATGGTCGCGGCGTTCGAGGCCGAGCCGGGTCAGTTGGCGGACCGGTTGCTGGCGGCCATGCACGCGGCGATGGCGGCCGGTGGCGAAGCGGGGCCGGTGCATTCCGCCGCGCTGAAAGTGGTGGGTGATCACACCTGGCCGATCATCGACTTGCGGGTCGACTGGGCCGAGGAAGATCCCATCGGACAGCTGGATGGCCTCTGGCAAGCCTATCGCCCACAAATGCAGGACTACCTGACTCGCGCGCTCAACCCGACGACGGCGCCGAGCTACGGAGTGCCGGGGGATGAGTGAGTCGTCCAGTCGCGAACTGCTGGAACGCCTGATCGGTTTCGCGACTGTCAGCCGCGATTCCAACCTTGAACTGATTCGTTTCATCGAGACGTATTTGGCCGAGCATGGCGTTCAGAGCGAGCTGTTATTCAACGAAGAAGGGACCAAGGCAAATCTGTTCGCGACCATCGGCCCGCTCAAATCCGGTGGCGTGGTGCTTTCCGGGCACACCGATGTGGTGCCGGTAGACGGGCAAGCCTGGACGGTGGATCCGTTCCAGATGACGGAAAAGGATGGGCGCCTGTACGGCCGTGGCACTGCGGACATGAAAGGCTTTATCGCCTCTGTTCTCGCGGCGGTGCCGACCTTCGTGCAGCGTCCGCTTTTGACCCCGGTGCACCTGGCCTTTTCCTACGATGAAGAAATCGGCTGCCTGGGTGTCAGGCCGATGCTGGCCGAGCTGGAGAAGCGGCCATTCAAGCCCCGACTGTGCCTGATCGGCGAACCGACAGAACTCAAGCCTGTGCTCGGTCACAAAGGCAAACTTGCGATGCGTTGTGAGGTGCGCGGTGCGGCGTGCCATTCGGCGTATGCGCCTTATGGGGTGAACGCCATTGAATATGCCGCGCAACTGATTGGCCGGCTCGGCGTGATCGGTGAACAACTCGCGCATCCCGATCACCATGACTCGCGTTTTGATCCGCCGTTTTCGACGGTGCAAACGGGGGTGATCAAAGGTGGCCGGGCGCTGAATATTGTTCCCGCTGAATGTGAGTTCGATTTCGAGGTCAGGGCACTGCCGGACTTCGATGCCCAAGAGGTGGCGGATCAGTTGCAGGTCTTTGCTCAGGAAAACCTGTTGCCCAAGATGCGTGCGGTGCAGGCGGACACTGACATTCGTCTGCGGCCGCTGAGCGCTTACCCCGGATTGGCGACACCGCCCGAGAGTGAAGCGGCGCGGCTGCTGGCGCTGTTGAGCAATTCTTCAGCGTTTGGCACGGTCGCGTTTGGCACCGAGGGCGGGTTGTTTGATCAGGCCGGGATTCCCACGGTGGTGTGTGGGCCGGGCAGCATGGATCAAGGGCACAGGCCTGATGAGTTTGTTTCGTTGGAGCAGTTGAGTGGTTGTGATGCGATGCTGGTTCGATTGGCTGACTATTTGTGTCGCACTGCTTAAAAGATCGCAGCCTTCGGCAGCTCCTACATGGGAATGCGTTTCCCTGTAGGAGCTGCCGAAGGCTGCGATCTTTTGATTTGTTCAGGGCGCGACTTTCTGGCTCAGTTGTTCGCGGCAAAAATCCACGAACAACTGCGCAGGCTTGGTCAGTTGGCTGCGTTTCAAATGGGCCGATGCCAGGCCGGACAGGGTGACCGGCTCTTTGATGTTCACCGAGATCACTTTCTTGCCATCGTAAGTGCATTCCGAATGCGGGCGGGTGACCAGGATCGAGAAGCCGAATCCCTGACCGACCATACCCCGCACCATCTCAATCGAAGGCGAGCTGAACACGATGTTGGGTGTCAATTCCAGTTCATGGAACAGGCTCACAAAGTAGGTCCGGCTCGGCTGCACATCGAGCAGAATCATCGGCTCGCTGCACAGGTCCCGCAGCGATACCTCTTTCTGGTCGGCAAAGCGGTGCCCTTCAGGCAACAGCACGTAAGGCTTTTGCGGTGGCATCAGCGGCGTGGTCTGGATGGTGCCGTCCAGCCCGTGATCGTAGAGGAACGCCACATCGAAAGTGCCGGCGGTCAAGCCTTGCACCAACTCCTGCTGCTCGCCATCGCGAATACGAATGTCCACGCCCGGATAAAGCTTGCGAAAGCCTGCGATCAGTTGCGGCAGGTACAGCGGAGCGACGGTTTCGAAGCAGCCGATGTCGATCTGTCCCGACACGGTGTCGTTATCGGCCAGCGCATTCTGTTCAAACTCCCTGGCCATGCGCAGCAGCTCTTGCGCCTTGTGGTAGAAGCGCGTGCCGGTGGGTGTCAGCGAAACGCCCTGGGCGTGGTGGCGAATGAACAGCTGGACGTTGAACGACTCTTCCAGACTCTTGATCGCCGTGGAAACCGAGGGCTGCGCGATGTACAGCTGCCGCGAGGCTTCAGCGACGCTGCCGGCTTCTACCGTTGTGACGAAATACTTGAGTTGCCGCAATGTATAGGAAGCCACACGCACCTCGTTCTGCTTTGTTTTGCGCTGAAAGACCGGATGGTCGCCGCGCCGATTGTTGACTGAACCTTACCCTATGCGGGTTCTGGACTGGGTCAGCGCTTACCCAGTTTTTTCTTATACCCCGAGCACATTTTTAATAATTTTCCTCTTCGCACGGTTGCCGCACTATCTCTACAACCTCTGATAACAACCCCGACCACCCAGGCGGTCGCAAAGGGAGCGTAGCGTGTTCGACCTCGACTATTGGCAGCAACGAGCTGCCCGGCAAACCTTCTCTGACAAAGCCTTGATCGATGGCCGGCAGGTGGCTGCGTCTTCGGGCGCAACATTCGATTCGATCAACCCGGCGACGAATCAGTTGCTTGCCCGTGTCGCCGCGTGTGGCGAAGTGGAAGTGGAACTCGCCGTACGCAGTGCGCGCCGAGCTTTCAACGAAGGCCCGTGGGCGCGGATGGCGCCGGTCGAGCGCAAGCGGGTGATGCTGCGTCTGTCCGAGCTGGTGCTGGCGCACCGCGAAGAGCTGGCGCTGCTGGATTCGCTGAACATGGGCAAGCCAGTGATGGATGCCTACAACATCGACGTCCCCGGCGCCGCCCATGTGTTCGCCTGGTACGGCGAGTCGCTGGACAAGCTTTACGATCAGGTCGCACCTACCGCGTCCTCGGCGTTGGCGACCATCACCCGTGAAGCGCTGGGCGTGGTGGCAGCCGTGGTGCCGTGGAATTTCCCGCTCGACATGGCAGCCTGGAAACTGGCCCCGGCCCTGGCAGCCGGCAATAGCGTGGTACTCAAGCCCGCCGAACAATCACCGTTTTCGGCGCTGCGTCTGGCCGAGTTGGCGCTGGAAGCCGGTTTGCCGCCGGGCGTGCTGAACGTGTTGCCGGGGCTGGGCGAGTCTGCCGGCAAGGCGCTGGGTTTGCATCCCGATGTGGATTGCCTGGTGTTCACCGGCTCGACTCAGGTGGGCAAATACTTCATGCAGTACGCCGCGCAATCGAACCTCAAGCAGGTCTGGCTTGAGTGCGGCGGCAAGAGCCCGAGCCTGGTGTTTGACGATTGCCGGGATCTGGATCTGGCCGCAGAGAAAGCGGCGTTCGGCATCTTCTTCAATCAGGGCGAAGTCTGCTCGGCGAACTCGCGGCTGTATGTGCAAAGTTCGATCAAGGAAGAATTTATCGAGCGTCTGTTGGAGAAAGCCAAAGCCTGGATGCCGGGAGATCCGTTGAATCCTGCGAGCGCCGCTGGCGCCATTGTCGATTCGGCACAGGCATCGCGGGTGATGAATTTTATCGAGCGCGCCCACGAAGACGGCGCCCGACTGCTCACCGGTGGCCGTCGCTTGAGCTTCAACGGTTCCGACAACTTTATCGAGCCGACCATTTTTGCCGAGGTCGATCATGACTCGCACTTGTCGCGCGAGGAAGTGTTCGGGCCGGTGCTGGCGATCTCCACGTTCGACACCGAAGAGCAAGCGGTGCGGCTGGCCAACGACAGCATCTATGGGCTGGCGGCGTCTGTGTGGAGCGATGATCTGAATCGTGCGCACCGGGTTGCACGGGCGCTGAAGGCGGGCACTGTTTCGGTGAACACCGTGGACGCCCTCGATGTCAGCGTGCCGTTCGGCGGTGGCAAGCAATCGGGTTTCGGCCGGGACTTGTCGTTGCACTCGTTCGATAAATACACCCAGTTGAAAACCACCTGGTTTCAATTGCGATAAGCGTTTCCTGAACAATTAACCGCACGCTGATGGTGTGCGGTTTGAAGAATAAAAAGATGTCACCACGCGGAGAGTCTTCCGTGAACTTGCGGCTGCGTGGCCGTGACTGCCTCAGTAACTAACCACAATTAAAAAGTGAGGGAGCTTTCATGTTCAGATATTCGTGTTCGAGCGTTGTAACAGCGTTGTTGGTATTTACGGTGCCGGTTGTTGCGCACTCCGAAAGTCTTACGGTTATTTCGTTCGGCGGTGCCACCAAGGCAGCGCAAGAGGGGGCTTATTTCAAACCCTTTGAACAAAGTGGCGCTGGCAAAGTTGTGGTTGGCGAGTACAGCGGAGAACTTTCCAAAGTCAAAGCCATGGTCGATGTGGGCCAGGTCAGTTGGGACGTCGTCGAAGTCGAAAGCCCTGAGCTGCTGCGCGGCTGTGAAGAAGGGCTGTTCGAGCGGTTGGACCCGGCGCTGATCGGCGATTCAAAAAACTATCTGGCTGGCGCGGTCAGCGAGTGCGGCGTGGCCAGTTACGTGTGGTCGATGGTGCTCGCCTATAACTCGAACAAGGTGGCTGCGGCCCCGACCTCCTGGGCGGATATGTGGAACCTGCAGCAATTCCCCGGCAAGCGCGGCCTGCGCAAGGGCGCCAAGTACACGCTGGAAGTGGCGCTGCTCGCCGACGGGGTCAAACAGGACGACCTGTACAAAGTGCTGGGCACCAAGGAAGGCGTGGACCGGGCGTTTCACAAGCTCGACCAGATCAAACCGTCGATCCAGTGGTGGGAAGCCGGAGCGCAGCCTCCGCAATGGCTCGCAGCAGGCGACGTGGTGATGTCGGCGGCCTACAACGGCCGGATTGCCGTGGCGCAAAAGGAAGGCTCGAAACTGGCCATCTCCTGGAACGGCCACCTCTACGATCCTGATCACTGGGCCATCGTCCGCGGCAGTCCGAACAAGGCGCTGGCCGAGCGATTCATCGTGTTCGCCAGCCAGGCGAGTGGGCAGAAATCCTTCTCCACGCAGATCCCTTACGGTCCGATCCGCAAGGATGTGCTGGCGCAACTTCCGGCCGACACGCTTGCCCAGTTGCCTACCGCTCAGGCCAATCTTTCTGAAGGCCAGTTGGTCGATGCCACGTTCTGGGTCGATCACGGCGAAGAGCTTGAGGAACGCTTCAACGCCTGGGCGGCACGCTAAGCCGCTGTTGTCGTCAATCGCCGCTCACGGATGAGTGGCGATGTTTATCCCTGCCTTCCACGTGAAGGCGATCAACAACAAGAAAACACGGGGAGTTTGTCATGAGTTCAAGTACAACCGCGTCCATCCAGGCGCAGTCCGGCGGTTTGCGCCGGGTCCTGGGGCTGGGTTCATTGCTGGCCGTTGCGGTGGGCGTCGTGGTCTCGCAAGGCGTGATGGTGCTGATGCTGCAAGGCGCGGGCATCGCCGGTTTCGGTTTCATTATTCCGCTGGCCATCGCTTATGTGTTGGCAATCACCTACGCCTGGTCGTTTTCCGAATTGGCCTTGATGATTCCGAAGGCAGGCAGCCTCAGCAGTTACACCGAAGTGGCGATCGGGCATTTCCCGGCGATTCTGGCGACCTTCTCGGGCTACATGGTGGTGGCGATGTTTGCGCTCTCCGCCGAGTTGCTGTTGCTGGACCTGGTGATCAGCAAGGTCTATCCCGATGTCATTCCGCACATGGTGGTGGCCTACGGCGTACTGGGGCTGTTCACCGTGCTGAACCTGTTCGGCATCGATGTGTTCGCCAAGCTGCAGAACGTGCTGGCGCTGGTGATGGTGGTGATCCTCATCGCCATGGGCCTGGCTTCGCTGACTAACGGTCAGGCCAGTTTGCAACTGCCGCTGGATCAAGGCTGGAACCCGTTGGAGTTCGGCGCGATCACCTTGGCTGCGATGGCGGTGTGGGGTTTTGTCGGGGCGGAATTCGTCTGCCCGCTGGTGGAAGAAACCCGCAATCCCGAGCGCAATATTCCACGCTCGATGACCATTGGTTTGACGGTGATTTTCGGTGTGATTGCGTTGTATTGCTTTGGCGCGCTGCTGTGCATTCCACGTGAACAACTGGCGAGCGATGCGCTGCCTCACTACTTGCTCGCCACCACGGTTTTCGGTGAGGCAGGGAAGCTGTTCCTCGTCGTCGCAGCCATCACCGCAACGTGCAGCACGGTGAACTCATCCTTGGCAGCGTTGCCGCGCATGCTCTACGGCATGGCGCAAAACGGCCAGGCGTTCCCGCAATTCAAGAAGCTCACCGCACGTGGCCGCACGCCCTGGGTGGCGGTGTTGTTCGTTGCCGCGATCACCGGCCTGCCGATCCTCATTCTGGGGCATGACGCGGCGGCGATCAGCTTGCTGCTATTGGCTGCCGCGTTGGCGTGGCTGTTGGCCTACATCATCGTGCACATCGACGTGATCGCCTTGCGCCGCCGCTATCCGCATCTGGCACGCCCATTCCGCTCACCGTTTTATCCATGGCCTCAGGTCGTCGGCATCGCCGGCATGCTGTTTGCGATCTATCACGTGTCGCCAACCCCGGAGATGACCGCCAGTATTTTTGCTTGCGCTGGCGTGGTACTGGGCGTGATATCGATCATTGCCGTGGTGTGGGTCAAGTTCGTGATGCGCAAACCGCTGTTTACGCCAGAACCCCTGATCCAAAACGAATCGCAGGACAACGGTGTGCCTGCCGTGGCACCGCTGACTACCGTGTCCGGGAACTGAACCTTTATTCAATTCAGGAGAATAAAAAATGACAACCGATTACAAACCGCAGCGCGAAACCAAGGACTACCAAGCGTCCGATGCCGCCCACCACATTCACGCGTTCCTCGATCAGAAGGCGTTGAACGAAGAAGGGCCGCGCGTGATCGTCGGTGGCGACCGCCTGCACCTGTGGGACAACGACGGCAATCGTTACCTCGATGGCATGTCCGGTTTGTGGTGCACCAACCTCGGCTACGGGCGCAAGGATCTGGCCGCGGCGGCGACCCGTCAGTTGGAGCAATTGCCGTACTACAACATGTTCTTCCACACCACTCACCCGGCGGTGGTCGAGCTTTCGGAGCTGCTGTTCAGCCTGCTGCCCAAGCACTACAGCCACGCGATCTACACCAACTCCGGCTCTGAGGCCAACGAGGTGTTGATCCGCACTGTACGCCGCTACTGGCAGGTGCTGGGCAAGCCGCAGAAGAAGATCATGATCGGTCGCTGGAACGGTTATCACGGCTCAACCCTGGCCGCCAGCGCCATGGGCGGGATGAAGTTCATGCACGAAATGGGCGGTGTGATTCCTGACGTCGCGCACATCGATGAACCGTACTGGTTTGGTCATGAAGGTGATCTGACGCCAGCCGAGTTCGGCCTGCGCGCCGCTCAGCAACTGGAGTCCAAGATCCTCGAACTGGGCGCGGAAAACGTCGCCGCCTTCATCGCCGAACCGTTCCAGGGCGCGGGCGGCATGATCTTCCCGCCAGAGAGCTACTGGCCGGAAATCCAGCGTATCTGCCGCAAGTACGACGTGCTGCTGTGTGCGGACGAGGTGATTGGTGGCTTCGGGCGGACCGGTGAATGGTTTGCCCACCAGCACTTTGATTTCGAGCCGGACACCTTGTCCATCGCGAAAGGCCTGACCTCGGGCTACATCCCAATGGGCGGCCTGATTCTCAGTCGTCGCATGGCCGAGGTGTTGGTGGAACAGGGCGGCGTATTTGCCCACGGCCTGACCTACTCCGGTCACCCGGTGGCGGCCGCCGTGGCAATTGCCAACCTCACGGCGTTGCGCGATGAGGGTGTCGTCACCCAAGTGAAAAGCGACACCGGCCCGTACCTGCAACAGTGCCTGCGCGAGGTGTTCGGCAATCACCCGTTGGTGGGTGAGATCCAGGGTGTCGGCCTGGTGGCCGCGTTGCAGTTTGCCGAGGACAAGGCGACCCGCAAGCGCTTCGCCAACGAAGGCGACATCGCCTGGCGCTGCCGCACGATCGGTTTTGAGGAAGGCGTGATTATTCGCTCGACGTTGGGCCGGATGATCATGGCGCCGGCATTGATCGCCACGCGTGCTGAAATTGATGAGCTGGTTGGCAAAACCAAGATTGCTGTTGATAGAACTGCCAAAGAAATTGGCGTGCTTTAAACAACTATCAGGCTCGCCTCCATTAACTGTGGGAGCGAGCCTGCTCGCGATGGTCGTTAACGATAATGCGTTTTGTCTGAAACAACGCGGCGTTTTCAAGTTCTTCGCGAGCAAGCTCGCTCCTACAGGTTTTGTATTTATTCAATGGGTACTGAAGTTAGTTGTTGGTTAGTTTTTTCATGGGCAACAACGACAAAAATCATATTTTCGCTATTGGCATTCGCTAAGCACAATAAACCTACCCCGCCAGCAAAGTTATCCACGCGGTATTCAATTATTAAAACAGCTGATCTGTCGCGACTTGCCGCGCCATAGTCGCCTCTCTGAAGGACACAAGCATGAATGATAAAAAGATAGAAATAGATACGCTTGTTGTCGGTGCCGGCCAGGCTGGCGTCGCCATGAGCGAACACTTGAGCAAACTCGGTGTGCCGCACCTGGTGCTGGAGCGTAACCGCATCGCTGAAGCGTGGCGCACCGGGCGTTGGGATTCACTGGTGGCGAACGGCCCGGTCTGGCACGACCGCTTCCCCGGCCTGGCCTTCGAAGACCTCGAGCCCGATGCCTTCGCCTCAAAAGACCAAGTGGCCGCTTACTTCGAAGCCTATGCCGAGAAATTCGAAGCGCCGATTCGTACCGGTGTCGAAGTCAAAAAAGTCGTACGCAACAGTGATCGTCCGGGCTTCACCATCGAGACTTCCGAAGGCGTGATTCAGGCCAATCGAGTAGTGGCGGCGACCGGTCCTTTCCAGCGTCCGGTTATCCCGCCGATTGCGCCGAAAGACAGCACCATCACACAGATTCACTCGGCCCAGTATTTCAATCCACAGCAGCTGCCTGAGGGCGGTGTGCTGGTGGTCGGGGCAGGTTCTTCCGGTGTGCAGATCGCCGATGAATTGCAGCGCGCCGGCAGGCAAGTCTATTTGTCGGTCGGCCAACATGACCGCCCGCCTCGCGCCTATCGCAACCGTGATTTCTGCTGGTGGTTGGGCGTGCTGGGGCTGTGGGATCTGGAAACCATGGAACCTGGGCGCGAGCACGTCACCATTGCCGTGAGCGGTGCGCGTGGCGGGCAGACCGTGGATTTCCGGGCGCTGGCCCAGCAAGGCGTGACGCTGGTGGGGCTGACCCAATCGTTCAACGACAGTGTGGTGACGTTCCAGCAGGATCTGGCGCGCAACATCGCGGCGGGCGACGCGAATTACCTGTCGTTGCTGGACGCGGCGGATGCCTACATCGCGCGCAACGGACTCGACCTGCCCGAAGAGCCCGAAGCCCGGTTCATGCTTCACGATCCAGAGTGCGTCACCAACCCGATTCTCGAACTGGATCTGGCCGAGGCGGGCATCACCTCGATCATTTGGGCTACCGGCTACGCCGTCGATTACAGCTGGTTGCAGGTCGACACCTTTGACGAGAAGGGCAAGCCACGTCACCAGCGCGGGGTCTCGAACGAGCCGGGCATCTACTTCGTGGGTCTGCCGTGGTTGTCGCGTCGCGGTTCGAGCTTCATCTGGGGCGTCTGGCACGACGCCAAGCATGTCGCTGGCCACATCGCCACCCAGCGCCAGTACCTCGAATACCGCGACCCGTCGCAGCGTTAAGAATCGATCGAGGGAGTGGTCCTGTGGCCATTCCCGATCCACACCTTCACTCAAGTTTCAGGGAGTCAGTTGATGCCTACTCACACGCGCATTCGCATGTTCAATACCAAGGACACGTACCCTAACCAGTCACTGGACAATGACCTTTGCCAGGCCGTACGGGCCGGCAACACGGTTTATGTGCGCGGTCAGATCGGCACCGATTTCGATGGCAACCTGGTGGGCCTTGGCGACCCGGGTGCCCAAGCTGAACAGGCGATGAAAAACGTCAAGCAGCTGCTGGAAGAGGCGGGGAGCGATCTTTCCCATATCGTCAAAACCACCACGTACATCATCGACCCGCGTTACCGTGAGCCGGTTTATCAGGTCGTTGGCAAGTGGTTGAAAGGCGTGTTCCCGATCTCGACGGGTCTGGTGATTTCCGGGCTGGGTCAACCGCAATGGCTGATGGAAATCGATGTGATTGCAGTCATCCCGGATGATTGGCAGGCAACGCCAAACCTGTAGGAGCCGAGCTTGCTCGCGATGAGGCCGGCACATCCAGCCTCATTGGCGGCTGACACACCGTTATCGCGAGCAAGCTTTGCTCCTACAAGTTCAAGGCGTGGCGGGCAGCAGGAACCGCGCCATCACCGGCAAGTGATCGGAGATGCGCAACGTATCGTCCTGCCTGACCGTGGCCTCGACCCGTTTGATACGTGAGCTGTAAAACAGGTAGTCGACCGTCCGGTCCGGGCCGTTCAGGTTCGGATCGTTCGGGTAATGGGTCAGCCAGCGCGCGCGGTCGATCCCGCTGGCCTCGTTGTTGTTGGGGATCATCGGGTACTTGTCCCACAACACGTGCAGGGCGCTGTCGGCAGAGTAGGGCATGCGTTGCTCGCTGGGCAGGCGCTGGAATTGCCCCAGCGGCAACAGATTGAAGTCGCCGCCGATCAGCCAGGGCGTACCGCGACTTTCGAACTTGTCGAGCACTTTGCCTATGGCCGCGACCTGCGCTTGCAGCGTCCCGTCAGGTTGACGCACTCGGTCGAGATGGGTGTTGAGGATTGCGACCTGACCGCCATCACTCACAGGCAGGTAGGCGACCAGCAAGGCGTTTTTCGGCTGGAACTGGCGGCTGATCAGATTGACCGGCGCCACCGGAAGTTGCAGGCGCTGGGCATGATCGATCTGGTAGCGGCTCAGCGTTGCCAATTGCCGGCCGACGCTGCCAAAGATGTGCGGATCAGGGACGAAGTCAGCCTTCCAGTCGAAGGCGCTGACACTGCATGGATACAGGTCGGCGAGCCGTTCCTGTAGCAATTTGAGCTGGTGCTGGTAAGCGCTGGCCTTGGCGCCGTCATCGAGTTCCTGCAACAGCACCACGTCCGGTTGCTCGTCGCGAATCACCCGCGCCACTTCATCGAGGCTGAAGGCCATGTCTTCCGGCGTGGGTTTTTCATCGGTGCCGTTGGCCAGGTCATTCCAGAACACGTAGCGCTTGCCCGCCAGGTACTGGACGTTCCAGGTCATCACCTTCAGTGCCTGGCCGGGCGCCAGGGTCGGCGCCTTGGTGCTGCAATTGACCGGCAGCACTTCGCGGGCTTCGGGGCGCCAGGTCAGGCTGTAGATCATCACGCCGGCCAGGCCGATGACAATCAACAATCCCAGCAAGGTGTAGCGCAGCAGTCGGGTCATGGCTCGGCTTATAGCGTTACGGAAGTTGGTCCCGAGCATACCCGAGTGACGGGCGGTCGCCCAAGGTCAGAGTGGCCCGTCGATTTTTTCCGGCACATCGCTGATCAACATGAACAGGCGGAACAGCACCACGCTGGTGAACAGTTGCAGGAAGCTGTGGGCGCTGTCGATCAGCAGCGAGATCACCGGGTTCTGCGGTTCGGGATAGACCGCCAGCGTCGCGCCCTTGAGCAGCCACAACGGCCCCATCACGCACAAAATGCACACCAGGATGCGCAGGAAATGGCCACGGGTCAGGCGCAGGCTTTCCTTCATCGCTTGCAGCGGGGCCAGGCCTCGCAACACCAGCAGGTATTCGCCGAACGCCAGGGTCACCATCAGCCAGATGCCCGGCAGGAAATACAACGACAGGCCGAGCAGGATCAACAACGTATTGAGCGCCGTCAGCAGCGCGAAGCGTGGCCACAAGTAGGCAGACCTCGACAGCAAGTCGCGGTTGCGCGGCGACTCACCACGACTGCGGGCATCGAGAAACAGGATCAGCGCGGCGGTGTACAGCGGGTAAATCAGCAGCCCGACGATCACGCTGACACCGGGGAAACTGTCCGGCTCGGTGGAGTGGTCGACCACTTGCTGCAACAGGGCCTCGATGATCACCAGCGGCAGGCACAGTTGCACGATCTGGCTCAGATTGCGCTTGAAGAAATACAGGGAGTCACGCAGCACATCTAACGGGTTCATCAGTTGGTATCGCAGGTCATAAACAGTGGCTCACTGTAACCGATGATGTACCGCCTGAAGCAAACGTAAACGTTGGGTAAATGTCATTGAAACAGATTGTTTCAGCCTCCATTAAGGTCGGGCACCTTATCCTCCTTGGAGAAGGGCAACGATTTCCCCGGCAATCTACGAGGTCGCCATGAACAGCGAAGAACAAACCCTGATCGATGGACTGTATTCCCGGCTGCAACAGGCCGAAACGGACGCAGCCCCGCGCGACGCCCAGGCCGAGGCCCGGATCAAGGAACACCTGACACGCCAGCCGGCGGCAGGTTATTTCATGACCCAGGCGATTCTGGTGCAAGAGGCGGCGATCAAGAGCCTCGACGAGCAGAACAAACAACTGACGGCGCAAGTCCAGCAATTGCAGGCCGAACTGCAACAGGCCAAGGCGCAAACGGCGACTCCGGCGCCGAGCAGCGGTGGTTTTCTATCGAGCATCTTTGGTGGCAGTCGTGATCCGCAGCCTGCACCGACCCAAAGCGCGCCGCCATCGAGCGGCGGCTGGCGTGAACCGGGGCGGACTTCGTTCAATTCGCAGCCACCACAACAGAACTTCGGGGCACCGCAGCCAAACTTCCCGCAGCAGGGTTATGCACCCCAGCAACAGGCTCCGGCAGCGGCGGGCAGCGGTTTTCTCGGTGGCGCGCTGAAAACCGCGGCCGGTGTGGCAGGTGGCGTGATGCTGGCGCAAGGCATCAGCAGCCTGTTCCATCACAATCAGCAACCGGAAGAAATCGTCGAAGTCATCAAGGAGCAACCGGCCCAGGTCAACGACCAGGGCAACAACGACTGGGGCGATGACCAGCGTGTGGCCGGCAATGATTCCTACGGCAATGACCAGGGCGGTTTCACCGACGCCGACTACAGCGATGACAGTTCATCGTTCTTCGGTGGCGACGACGATTCCTTCGTCTGACCCGCCATTCGTCCGGAGCGCGCCTGCGCTCCGGGCCGATTATTCGCGGAACATTCCTTGAGGCTGGCATACTGGGCGACTTTTCGGGCCTGGGGCCTGATTCAGCCTTGAGGAAAACCGGTGAAAAAAATCGCAGTGTTCGCCGACGTCCAAAACCTCTACTACACCGTGCGTCAGGCTTATGGTTGTCACTTCAACTACGCCGCGCTGTGGGCTGACATCAGTAAACAGGGCGAGATCGTCGAAGCCTATGCCTACGCCATCGATCGCGGCGACAGCAAACAGCAGCAGTTCCAGCAGATCCTGCGCAACCTCGGTTTTACCGTGAAGCTCAAACCCTACATCCAGCGCAGCGATGGCTCGGCCAAGGGCGACTGGGACGTGGGCATTACCCTCGACATCATGGACGCCGCCGATCACGTCGACGAAATCGTCCTGGCCTCCGGTGATGGCGATTTCGACATGCTGCTCGAACGCATCATCAGCAAACACGGCGTGCAAGCAGTCGCCTACGGCGTGCCGGGCCTGACCGCCAACTCGCTGATCCGCGCCGCCAGCCGCTACGTGCCGATCGAAGGCGCGTTGCTGCTCAAGAATTGATTTTTACGGAGTTGAAACAGGTTTGGAACGCATAGCAGTCATCGACTTTGAAACCACCGGAATCTCCCCGAGCAGCAGCTGCCGGGCCACGGAAATCGCCGTGGTGATTCTCGAACAGGGGCGCATCGTCGAGCGTTACCAGAGCCTGATGAACGCCGGCGTGCGCGTCCCGGCCTTCATCGAACAACTCACCGGCATCAGCAACGCCATGCTGCGCACAGCGCCGTCGGCCGAGCAGGTGATGAACGAGGTCAACGAATTCGTCGGCATCACGCCGTTGCTCGCGCACAACGCCGCGTTCGACCAGAAGTTCTGGGACTTTGAATTGGGGCGGATCAAACGCACCCGGTTGCAGAATTTTGCCTGTTCGTTGCTGCTGGCCCGACGCCTGATGCCCGCCGCACCGAACCACAAACTCGGCACCCTCACCACCTTCGCCAATCTGCCGCACACCGGCAAGGCTCACCGGGCAATGGCCGATGCCGAGATGGCGGCCAACCTGACTGCGCATTTGGCTGAAGAGCTGCGGCACAAGCACGGCTTGCGCGAGCTGTCTCATGATTTGCTGTGCAAGTTGCAGAAAGTGCCGGCAGCCAAAGTAACCGAGCACCTCCAGCGCTACCGCTGATCCCGAGTCCTGCAAGTAACCCCTGTGGGAGCTAGCCTGCTGGCGATGGCGGTGTGTCATTCAACCTCTTGGTTGGCTGAGCCACCGCAATCGCCAGCAGGCTGGCTCCCACATTGATATGTGTTGATTTCAGGTTTGTTTGCCATTGCTTTCGATGTGCCCCAACGGCACCCGCTTCTCTATCGCACTCGACAACACAATCGACGTCTTGCTGAACCCGAACGTCGCAATCCTGTTGATCAACTCCTCCAGCTCAGGCATCGAACCCACCGCCGCTTGCATGATCACGCACGGATCGCCGGTCACCCGATGGCACTCCGTCAATTGCGGAATTTTGATCAGGTCGTCGTAGGCTTTCTGGTTGCCGTGCTGGTTCAGGCGCAGTTCGATCACGCACTGGATCGGCAGGCCGAGCTTGGCCATATCAACTTTTGCCTGATACCCGGTGATCACGCCGCTGGTTTCGAGTTTGGCCACGCGCTCTGCCACGGCCGGGGCAGACAGGTTGACCTTGCGCGCGAGGTCCGCGTAGGACGCGCGACCGTTTTCCAGCAGCGCGCTGAGCAGCATGCGGTCGTACTTATCCATCGGATGACTCCTGAAAAATGACCAACTTTCGAAAGCACGGTTTATAGCGCTGAAGTCCGTGTTTTGAAAAGTGTACCGGCGCTTTAAACAGGTTTTGTAACTTATTTTCCGGCGCTGGCCTTTTTAGAATAGGCGTTCACTTGTCCTTGCCTGTGAGCTGCCCTCATGTCTGGCCTTCGTCGCTTTCCCTTACCCTTGATCGCTGCCTTTTTCGCCTTGTACGTGATTTGGGGCTCGACCTATCTGGTGATCCGTATCGGCGTGGAGTACTGGCCGCCGTTGCTGCTGGCGGGCATTCGCTTCGTGATTGCCGGGACTTTGATGTACGCCTTCCTGCGCTGGCGCGGGGCGCCGGCACCGACCTGGGCGCAATGGAAAGCCGCGGGGATCATCGGGATTCTGTTGCTGGCGTGCGGTAACGGCGCGGTCAGCGTGGCCGAGCACACGGGCGTGGCTTCCGGAGTCGCTGCGTTGGCGGTGGCGACGGTGCCGTTGTTTACCTTGCTCTGTGGATATTTCTGGGGCGCGCGTAATACCCGTCTCGAATGGGCCGGGATTGTGCTCGGGCTGATTGGTATCGCCATGCTCAACCTCGGCTCCAACCTGCAGTCGAGCCCGTTGGGGGCGGCGTTGCTGATATTTGCGGCGGCAACCTGGGCCTTCGGCTCGGTGTGGAGCAAGCACTTGCCGTTGCCGCAAGGCGCGATGGCCAGTGCCGTGGAAATGCTGGTGGGTGGCGTGGTGTTGCTGATCGCCAGCGCCGTGAGCGGTGAACACCTGGAAAAAATCCCGCCAATCGAAGGCTGGGCCGCGCTGGCGTACCTGACCGTGTTCGGTTCGATCATCGCCTTCAACGCCTACATGTACCTGTTGAAACACGTGCGTCCGGCGGCCGCGACCAGTTATGCCTACGTCAACCCGGCGGTGGCGGTGTTGCTGGGGATCGTGTTCGTCGGCGAGACCATTGGCATCGAAGAAGCTTTGGCGATGGCCGTGATCATCAGCGCCGTGGTGCTGATTGGCCTGCCGCAGTGGCGCCGTGCACCGACGCTGCCGACGGTGAAGGTCGTGTCGACAGAATCCCGTGTGAATTAGGGTAAACTGCGCGGCATTGCACGTTCGTTTTGAACAACCCCGCGCTGAATTTTCCTACGGTATTCCCATGACTTTCGCCACCCTTGGCCTGATCGAACCCTTGCTGCGCTCCCTCGAGACGCTCGGCTACCAGACTCCGACGCCGGTTCAGGCGCAAGCCATTCCGGCGGTGCTGGCCGGTCGTGACCTGATGGCCGCCGCCCAGACCGGTACTGGCAAGACCGCCGGTTTCGCCTTGCCGCTGCTGCAACTGCTGGCCATGGAAGGGCCGAAAGTCACCGCCAACTCTGTGCGCGCACTGATCCTGGTACCGACCCGTGAACTGGCCGAGCAGGTTCATGAAGCCGTGCGCCAGTACGCCGAAAACCTGCCATTGCGCACTTATGCGGTGTACGGCGGCGTCAGCATCAACCCGCAAATGATGAAGCTGCGCAGCGGCGTCGACCTGCTGGTGGCGACCCCGGGCCGTTTGCTCGACCTGTTCCGCCAGAACGCGCTGAAGTTCAACCAGCTGCAAACCCTGGTGCTGGACGAAGCCGACCGCATGCTCGACCTGGGCTTTTCCGAAGAGCTGGCGAACATTTACCGCGCGCTGCCGAAGAAGCGTCAGACGCTGTTGTTCTCCGCGACGTTCTCCGACGACATCCGCCTGCTGGCCGGGCAGATGCTCAACGATCCGCTGACGGTTGAAGTGAGCCCGCGCAACGTGGCGGCCAATACGGTCAAGCAATGGATCGTGACGGTGGACAAGAAGCGCAAGCCGGAACTGTTCGTGCATCTGATGCGCAAGGGCAAGTGGAAGCAAGTGTTGGTGTTCGCCAAGACCCGTAACGGCGTGGACGCGCTGGTGGAAAAACTCCAGGGCCTGGGCATCAACGCCGACGGCATCCACGGCGACAAACCCCAGGCAACCCGTCAACGCGCACTGGACCGTTTCAAGGCGAGTGAAGTGCAGATCCTGGTCGCCACCGACGTCGCGGCCCGTGGCCTGGACATCGAAGACTTGGCGTTGGTGGTCAACTTCGACTTGCCTATCGTGGCCGAGGATTACATCCACCGCATCGGTCGTACCGGCCGCGCGGGCTCGACCGGCGAGGCGATTTCCTTGGTGTGCGCCGATGAAGTGAATTTGCTGTCGGCCATCGAGATGCTGACCCGCCAGACCTTGAAGCGTCAGAGCGAGCCGGACTTCGAACCCGAGCACCGCGTGCCGGACACCGATGCCAGTGGTCAGGTGGTCAAGAAGCCGAAGAAACCGAAGAAGCCAAAAGCCTCGGGTGGTGGCGGCAAGCGCAACCTCGGTAAGTGGGTGGACAGCGGGGAAGCTGCGCCGGTGGAGCCTTCGATCAAGCCTGTGCGAAAAGTGCCGGTGTTCAATACTGGGCCGCGTAAGCGTAAGCCTTGATTACGCACTGCGTCTGTTAGGCCGTCATCGCCAGCAGGCTGGCTCCCACAGGTTTTTTGTGAGCGACACAAATCCCCTGTGGGAGCCAGCCTGCTGGCGATGGGAGCTGCGCGGTCATCAGCCCTTGCGCTGCAACCAATCAACCATTCCCAACCCCGCCGCACGCCCACTGGCGAAACACGCGGTCAGCAGATAGCCGCCCGTCGGTGCTTCCCAGTCCAGCATCTCTCCCGCGCAAAACACGCCCGGCAGTTGCTTGAGCATCAAGCGCTCATCCATCGCTTCGAACAACACGCCACCCGCGCTGCTGATGGCTTCGTCCAGTGGACGGGTTTTCACCAGTGTCAGGGGCAACGCCTTGATCGCTTTGGCAAGCAGGGCCGGGTCGGCGAAGGATTCGGCAGTGGTCAACTCCCGCAACAACGCTGCTTTCACGCCATCGATGCCCAACTGACTGTGCAGGTGCTTGGCCATGGAGCGCGAACCCCGGGGTTTGCTCAATGCAGCCTGAACTTTATCCACAGGCCTGCCGGGCAGGAGATCGATGTGAATCGTGGCCGAACCGTGCAGATTGATCGCTTCGCGAATAGATGCCGACAGCGCATAAATCAAACTGCCTTCGATGCCGGTGGCGGTGATCACGCATTCGCCGAGCCGTGGCACGTCGTCGTTGAGGCCGATGGCGATATTTTTCAGCGGGGCGCCGGCGAATTTGCTGACCATCAGTTCGCTCCAGGCCTGCACCTCGAAGCCGCAATTACTCGGCTGTAACGGCGCCAGTCCTACACCGCGTTGCTCCAGTGGCAGCATCCATGCGCCGTCCGAGCCAAGGCGCGACCAACTGCCGCCGCCGAGGGCGAGCAGGGTGGCGTTGGCGTGTACGGTTTTTTCGCCTTCGGGGCTGGCGATGTGCAAATCACCTTGTTCATCCCAGCCAAGCCAGCGGTGGCGGGTGTGGATAACTACGCCGCTGTCGCGCAGGCGTTTGAGCCAGGCGCGTAACAGCGGCGCAGCTTTCATATCGGTGGGGAATACACGGCCGGAGCTGCCGACGAAGGTTTCGATGCCCAGTTCATGAATCCACTGGCACAACGCATCGGCGCCAAAGCCGCGCAGCAGCGGGGCGATTTGCGGAGCGCGTTCGGCGTAACGCGAGAGGAACGCGGGGTAGGCTTCGGAATGGGTGATGTTCATGCCGCCGACACCGGCGAGCAGAAATTTCCTGCCTACCGAGGGCATGCCGTCGTACAGGTCGACTTTGATCCCGGCCTGGCTCAACACTTCCGCGGCCATCAGGCCAGCGGGGCCGCCGCCGATGATGGCGACTTGAAGGGGGAGGGAAGTGCTCGGCTGAGTCATGGTAGAAGCTGCGGTGTGGCGGATTTGGCGCGCATTCTAGCAGTACACGATTACTGTGGGAGCGGGCTTGCCCGCGATAGCGGACTGTCAGTCAACAAAGATGTAGATGTGCCGGCCTCATCGCGGGCAAGCCCGCTCCCACAGGGTTCAGTGGTGTTTGCCAATGCTGGTTAAAAAACAATCAGTGGTCTGTAGCCCATACGCCGCGTGGGCTGTAGTCCCTTTCACTCAGGTTATCCACAGGCGGTTCCACAGGCATTGTGGGTAAAGCATCCACAGGTCAGTGACAACCTGATGACTGCCAGACGCGTTTCGCGCTGTGATGGAGGATGCCGTGACGCCGGGCCAAGGCATGACGGTCCTTGCTGTAGCCGCCGCCAATCACTCCGACCACCGGAATATCCCGGCCCAGGCAATGGCGCATCACGCTTTCATCACGGGCGGCGACGCCTTCGTCTGTCAGCTTCAGGTAACCGAGGGCGTCGTCTTTGTGCACATCGACCCCGGCGTCGTACAGCACCAGGTCCGGTTGATAAAGCGGCAGCAAGTAGTTGAGTGCGTCGTCCACCACCTTCAGGTAGTCGGCATCGCCCATGCCATTGGGCAGTGGAATGTCCCAGTCACTTTCGGCTTTTCGTGCAGGAAAATTCTTTTCGCAGTGCAGGGAAACGGTGATGGCTTCCGGGGTGTTGTGCAGAATCCGTGCAGTCCCGTCGCCCTGATGCACGTCGCAATCGAAGATCAGCACCCGATTCACACGACCGCTTTGCAGCATGAAGTGGCTGATCACTGCCAGGTCGTTGAAGATGCAGAACCCGGCCGGGTAGTCGTAATGCGCATGGTGAGTGCCGCCAGCCAGGTGACAGGCCAGCCCATGTTCCAACGCCTGCTCGGCCGCCAGCAGCGAACCACCGACCGCCCGCACCGTGCGCCGCGCCAGGGCTTCGCTCCAGGGTAGGCCGAGGCGGCGCTGATCCTCGCGGGACAACTCGCCACTCATGTAGCGTTCGATATACGAAGGGTCATGGGCGAGGGCGAGAATCTCTGCGGGGCACAGTTGCGGGCGCAGCAAATCAGCGTCACTGGTCAGGCCGCTGTCCACCAGGTGATCGCGCAACAGTCGAAACTTGTCCATCGGAAAGCGATGATCCGCCGGAAATTCGGGGCTGTAGTCTTCGTGATAAATCAGCGGGAGCGGCATTGATGATTTCAAGCAGGAATGAGAGACGGATCCTACCAGCGTTGTAGACTTGCAGCATGGAAATGGGGGAGGGGCATGATGGAGCCGATACTGGAACTGGCGAGCGCTCGGCTGCTGTTGCGGCAATGGCGCGATGAGGATTTGCCGGAATTTGCCGCAATGTGCGCCGATCCGCAGGTCATGCGCTATTTTCCGGCGCCCTTGAGCCGACTGGAAAGCGCTTCATTGATCGGGCGAGTCCGTGGTCATTTTGCCGAGCACGGTTATGGTCTCTGGGCGCTGGAGCGCAAGGACACCGGCCAGTTCATAGGTTTTACCGGGCTTGGCGTGGTCGGTTTCGATGCGCCGTTCACCCCGGCTATCGAAATCGGCTGGCGCCTGGCGCGGGAACACTGGGGCCTGGGCTATGCCAGCGAGGCCGCGTGGACTGCTCTACGCTGCGGGTTTGACCGTTTGGCGGTGAACGAAGTCGTGTCGTTCACGGCCGACAGCAACTTGCCGTCGCAGAAAGTCATGCAGGCAATTGGCATGCATCACGATCCGGCCGATGACTTCGAGCACCCGAAGCTCGCTGTCGGTCATCCCCTGCGTCATCACGTTCTATACCGCATCAGCCGTGAACAATGGCTGCAAACCTTGCATGGATAACCTGACACGGACGTTTACAATGGCCCTCATGATGGCACGGGCCAGAAATTGAATCGACCGACGCAGCCAAGACTGCGCGGCATTGCGTTGTGTGAGGAGAGTCTGAATGAGCCAAGTGTTGGATGATCTGGTCGACCTGCTGAGCCTGGAACCTATCGAAGAAAACCTGTTCCGTGGCCGCAGCCAGGACCTGGGATTTCGCCAGCTGTTCGGTGGCCAGGTGCTCGGTCAGTCGTTGTCGGCGGCCAGTCAGACGGTGGAAGAGGCGCGCCATGTGCATTCGATGCACGGCTACTTTTTGCGTCCAGGCGATGCCAAGTTGCCGGTGGTGTATTCCGTTGACCGCGTACGCGACGGCGGCAGTTTCAGCACGCGCCGGGTGACCGCGATCCAGAAGGGCCACCCGATCTTCACGTGCAGCGCTTCGTTCCAGTACGACGAACAAGGTTTCGAGCACCAGACCGAAATGCCGCAAGTGGTCGGCCCGGAAAACCTGCCGTCAGAGCTGGAAATCACCCAGCAGCGTGCGCACCTGATCCCCGAGCACATGCGTGAAAAACTGCTGTGCCCGAAGCCGATCGAATTCCGTCCGATTACCGAGAAAGACCCCTACAACCCGCTGCCGTCCGACCCGATCAAGTACGTCTGGTTTCGCGCCGACGGTGCCTTGATCGACTCTCCTGCGCTGCACAAATACTTGCTGGCCTATGCCTCGGATTTCGGCTTGCTCGTCACCTCGATGCAGCCTCATGGCAAATCGGTCTGGCACAAGGATATGCAAGTCGCCAGCCTCGACCACGCGCTGTGGTTCCACGCCAACCTGCGTGCCGATGACTGGTTGCTGTACGCGATGGACAGCCCTTGGGCCGGCAACTCGCGCGGGTTCAACCGTGGCAGCGTGTTCAACCGCGCCGGGCAACTGGTGGCTTCGGTCACGCAGGAAGGCCTGATCCGTCACCGCAAGGATTGGGCATGAGCCTCACCGACGTGCGCCATTGGGTGTTCGACATGGACGGCACCCTGACCGTCGCCGTGCATGACTTCGCGGCCATTCGCGTGGCGTTGGCGATCCCGGCTGAAGACGACATTCTCACTCACCTCGCCGCGCTGCCGGCCGATGAAGCGGCGGCCAAACATGCGTGGCTGCTGGAGCATGAGCGGGATCTGGCGCTGGGTTCGAAACCGGCCGTGGGCGCCGTCGAACTGGTGCGCGAATTGGCTGGGCGTGGTTATCGTCTGGGCATTCTTACGCGCAATGCCCGTGAACTGGCGCATGTCACGCTGGAGGCAATCGGCCTGGCGGACTGCTTCGCGGTGGAGGATGTGCTGGGTCGTGATGAAGCGCCGCCGAAACCCCATCCCGGTGGGTTGTTGAAGCTGGCCGAAGCCTGGAATGTGCCGACGAGCGAGATGGTGATGGTTGGGGATTATCGCTTTGATCTGGATTGCGGTCGGGCGGCAGGGGCGCGGACGGTGCTGGTGAACCTGCCGGATAATCCGTGGCCGGAGCTGACGGATTGGCATGCGGCGGATTGTGTCGAGTTGCAGCGGATGCTCTCGGCTTGATTTATTAAGGTCAAAAGATCGCAGCCTTCGGCAGCTCCTACAGGGGAATCGAGTACCCCCTGTAGGAGCTGCCGAAGGCTGCGATCTTTTTGCGGTTACTGAAACAACGCCTTCTGCCCCTCCGGCGATGTAAACATCCCATCGCCGTTATGCCCAACCCCGGGCACTTCAATCAGCTGCTGGTTCAACCCTTGCGGTTGCAGCCGCTTCAGGTAATCGAAGTAAAACCGCCCACGGGCCAATCGATACGGGCCTTGAGCTTTTGCTTCACAACGCTTGTCCAGCGCCGGATGGTTCGGGTCGATGTCCTGTTGCCCGAGTAAATAAACGACGTCGCGCTTGAGGTATTTTTCCTGCAACTGCGCGGCGCTTTGTCCTTCAGCGTAGGCGGGCAAATCTGTCAGCCCGTACTTCCAGCGATTGAAGTCCGGACACGCGGCATGGTTGAAAGCCACCGGTCGGCGCTCATCGAAATATGCATAGGAAGAAGGATTGGCAATCACGTAGCGCAGCTTTACGCCTGCGGCTTCCAGGGCCGATTGATCGTGGCCCAGCAAAGCGTAGCGCTGCACCACTTGAGCACCACCGGAGTGCCCGGCGATGACGATTTGCTTCACATCCGGAAACTGCTGGCGATCACCCAACCGCGCGATGATTTCGTCCAGTGCCTCGTAGGAACTCAGACGAAACGGCGCGGTGGATTCGCCACCCGCCATCCACTCGTTGCCTTGCCAGCGCAAAACGGTATCGGCTACCGGGTGCAGCGCGACGTCGTTTTCATTGAGGAATTGCGGGGCGATCACCAGGGTCGTGTCGCTTTGCCCGGCCAGTTGCGCTGCCTGTACGCCGCTGTGGAGATAGGTTTGCGCATTACGTAACCGACCATGGAGGATGATCAACACGCGCTCGATTTTTGCCGGAGCGGGACTGATGCCTACCGCTATTTCACCCGACTTCAACAGCAGGCGCCCGGGACTGAGCTCTTTGACCCCATGCTCTTGGGCCTGGGACGTTGCGCAAGTGAACAGCAAAACCAACAACCACTTCTTCATTTACAGATTTTTCGCCGCAAAGGTATCGCACTGGCCAACCTGGCCCTGGGCGAATCCGGTTTTGAACCAGCGCACCCGTTGCGCTGACGTACCATGGGTAAACGAGTCCGGCACCACGCGGCCCTGACCCTGTTGCTGCAAGCGATCGTCGCCGATGGCGTTCGCCGCATTCAGTGCTTCTTCGATGTCGCCCGGTTCCAGCCAGTTCAATCGCTGCTGCGCGTTGTTGGCCCAGACCCCGGCCAGACAATCAGCCTGCAATTCCTGACGCACCAGCAAACCGCCGTCGCCTTCCATCTGCCGGCCTTGCTGGCGGGCTGTCTGAATTTTCGCGGAAACACCAAGCAAGGTCTGTACATGGTGTCCGACTTCGTGAGCGATCACGTAGGCCTGGGCAAAATCGCCGGCGGCGGAAAAGCGCTGTGACATCTCCTGGAAGAATGCCATGTCCAGATAAACCTTCTGGTCTGCCGGGCAATAGAACGGACCGGTCGCCGAGGTCGCCAGACCGCAGGCCGAATTCACCCGATTGCTGAACAGCACCAGCGTCGGATCTTTGTACTCACGGCCGCCCTGCTGGAAAATCTGCCGCCAGGTGTCTTCGGTGTCGCCAAGGATCGAACGGACGAATTCGGCACCTTCGTCATTGGCCGGTGGCGCCTTACGGGTCTGGGTTGTGGTGGGTGCGGATTGGTCCATCTGGCCGGTCAGTTGCCCGAGGATTTGCATCGGGTCCTGGCCGGTGATCCAGCCGATCCCGACGATCAACAGAATCGCTGTCAGGCTCAGACCTTTGCCGCCACCAAAGCGCATTCCGCCGCCACCGCCGCCGACATCATCGCCACGGGCATCGACCACGTTGTCGCTGCGTCGGCCTTTTTTCCATAGCATGTGGGAATCCTCTGGTTGTCCGTGCGATGAGTGTTGCTGCCAAGTGGGAGCGGCGCCAGTCCGGTCGTCCGGCTTTTGCCACGCACGCAACTATTCCCGGCAACCCGTGAAGGCTGCCGAGAACGATTCAGGCTTGTATTGAACGCGGATAACCCATCGAATTCCGTCCGGCGCCGGGTTTTTCTCCAGAGGGCGATCGCCGGTCCTGCGGATTATTCGTCGAACGCATCCCACTCCGGCGCAAAGTCCGGGCTGACCTGACGCTCGCGTTTGGACAGGCTGGCGATCAAGGCGCGATCCTGGTCATCCAGTTTCACATTGAGTGCCGCGAGATTGGCCAGTTGATTGGCTTCGCTGCTGGCTTTGGGGATCGCTGCTACGTTCGGTTGATCGAGCAACCATTTCAGCGCGACCTGGGTTGGCAATACCCCGTGTTTGGCGGCGATCTGCTGGAGTGCCGGGACGTCTGACACCTTGTTTCGCGCCAGTGGCGTGTAGGCCGTAAGCGCCAAGTCGTGTTGACGGGCGTAGTTCAGCAGTGCGTTTTGTCCGAGCAGTACGTGGTATTCGACCTGAATCGCTGACAGCGGCGCACCCAGCTCTTCGACGACTTTGCGCAGCAGGGGCAGTGGAAAATTCGCCACGCCGATGTTGCGTGCCAGGCCTTGTTCCTTGAACGACACCAACGTTTCAATCGTGCGCGGCAGATCCCAATCGGTGCTGGGCCAGTGGATCATGAACAAATCGACGTAATCGCTGCGCAAGGCTTCAAGGCTGCGATCCATGGAATGGCGCATCGCATCGGGTTGCAGTTGATCCCGCCAGACCTTGGTGGTGACGTGGATTTGCTCGCGGGGTGTAGGACTGTTCACCAGCGCCTGACCGACTGCGTCCTCGTTGTTGTAGGCCGCGGCCGTGTCGATGTGCCGATAGCCCAGCGCCTGCGCCTGTTCCACCGCGCGGGTGCATTCTTCACCTAGCATCGGCCAGGTGCCGAGGCCGAGTTTCGGCATGTTCAAACCCTGTGCGTTAACGATGTGCTGCATGGTCGATCTCCTTTTCGTAAGCGGTGATTCCTGCGATGTGGCGGGCGGCGATGTAGCCGAAGGTCAGCGCCGGGCCGATATTGATGCCGCCAGCGGGGTAGTGGCCGCCCATGATGCTGGCCATGTCGCCGCCCGCCGCATACAGCCCGGCGATGGCGTGGCCCGAGTCATCGAGGACCTGGGCGTGCTGATTGACCTTGAGCCCGGCGAAGGTGCCGAAGCAGCCGGGTTGGACCTTCACCGCATAAAACGGGCCTTGTTCGATCGGCGCGACGCAGGGGTTGGGTTGTTGCAGCGCATCACCCTGTTTGCGGTTGTAGGGTGTCGAGCCGCGTCCGAATTGCGGATCTTCGCCGTTGCGTGCATGGCGGTTGTAGTCCGATACGGTACTGCGCAAGCCGAGTGGATCGATGCCGCAGACCAATGCCAATTCCTCAAGGGTATTGCCGGTCTTCAGATAGCCGCTGCGGATAAAGGATGACAGCGGTACGGGAAATGGCCGAGAGATCCCCAAACCATAACGTCGCTGAAAACGGTGGCTGCAGATCAGCCAGGAAGCAACGTCTTCACCCGGCGGGGCAGCGGTAACCATGGCTGTCACGTAGTCGTAGTAGCCATTGGCTTCGTTGACGAAGCGCTGACCGTTGCTTAGCACGCCGATAATCCCGGGTTTGCCGCGTTCGATGATGTGCGGGAAATGGCCGATGCTGCCGTCGCCGTGCGGCACCTGCGAAACCGGCGCCCAGGCGACGGGGGACTGCATGTCCACATTCACGTGGGCGCCGACGCTTTCACCCAGTCGCAAGCCGTCACCGGACACGCCGAGTGGCGGCAGGGCCAGATGCTCATGCCCGGTCGGCGTACGCGGGAACAGCGCTTTGCGCCGTTCGATGTCATTGGCGAAACCACCGGCCGCCAGCACTACGGCCTTGCGTGCATGGATGCGCACCGAGCCTTTGGCGGTGCTGATCACGGCGCCGCGAACCTGATTGTTTTCGCGCAACAGTTCCGTAACGGGCGCCGAGTCCCAGAGCAACACGCCGAGGTCCTCGGCGGATTTCGCCAGGCGCGCCACCAACGCCACGCCGTTGACCAGTTGCATCGCCCGGCCATGCACGACGAGGTCGAATAGATGGCGGGTAAATCGCCGAGTGACATGCCAGGCCGCCGACAGTGAGCGGGTCAGATTGAGAAACGCCGTGAGGTCCGCGCCCGCCATGATCGGCATGCCCATGAAGGACGTTTCCCGCATGGTTTTGCGAAGACGCTTAAGCAGTTTGCCGACTTTTCGTGCGTCGTATGGCGCGGCGATCACCGAGCGCCCGCCGGTGCCGGCGCCTGGCGTGTCGCCATGAATGTCGGCAATCGCATTGCCGTCGGCGAATTGCAGCGAGGTGTGCTGTTCGAAGAACGCGACCATCCGTGGAGCGGCTTCGAGGAAGGCATCGATCATCGCCGGATCGTAATGTTCGCCCAATTCGTGTTTGAGGTAGGTGCGCGGCTGCTCCACGTCTTCGACGATGCCGGCGCGTCGTGCCAGAGGATTGCACGGCACCCAGGCCCAGCCACCGGACCACGCCGTCGCGCCGCCAAATACCGGGTCCTTTTCCACCACGATGACTTTGAGGCCATGCCACGCGGCGGTCACGGCTGCCGACAACCCGGCCGCACCGGAGCCGACGACCAGCACATCGCAGTCAATGTCGGGAAGAAAATGCGGTTCGGCAGGCATTGTTTGGGCTCCGGTGTTTTAGTTGTTGTGGAATCTGATTCCAGAAAATATAAGAGGCACATCGGAGCAGGCAAGCGAGCGTCGCTTAAAACGGGCGGTTATCGGACGCTCAGTTCCAGATTTCGCATTTGCCGGGTTGTCTTCTAGAATCGAGAAAATTTAGCGTGGAAACTCCTATGGCCGGCAGTCAGATCGAACGTGTTTTCAGTGTGCTCGAAAGCCTCACCAGCGACCCTCGCGGGCTACCGATGCAGACGCTGGCGGAGCAACTGGACATCCCCAAAAGTGCCACTCACCGACTGCTCGCCGAGCTGATCCGGTTGGGCTACGTGCGGCAGAATCCGGAGAACCTGCGTTATCACTTGTCGACCAAACTGGTGGCGATGGGGTTCCGGTATTTGTCGAGCAGCGGCGCCGATATCGTGCAGCCGGTGCTTGATCGGCTGGCTCAGGAAACCGGTGAACTGGTGCGTCTGGGGGTAATCGAGGGTGAGCGGCAGACCTGGATCGCCAAGTCTCAGGGCGCCCGTTCCGGCCTGCGTTACGACCCGGACATGGGCCGTGATGCGCCACTGTTCTACACCGCTTCGGGCCATGCCTGGCTGGCGTGCATGAGCGATGCCGAGGCGTTGTCGCTGGTGGAGCGCCAGGCGGCGGACCGGCTGCTGGAGCTGGGGCCGAATGCACCGCGTTCCAACATCGAATTGCTTGAACGCCTGCGTCTGGCGCGGGAGCAGGGTTATGCCTGTGTCGAGGAAAGCTCGGCGGTGGGCACCTCGGCGATTGCAGCGGTGGTGCGGCATCCGGGGGATGGTCGGGTGATTGGCGTACTCAGCATTGCCGGGCCGAGTGCACGGATGCCTGGCGCGCGGTTGCACGAGTTGGCGCCGTTGTTGTTGGCGTTTACCGAGGAGTTGAGTGCGGCGAGTCTGGCGTCGGAGTTGTTCAGCTAAGGCCGACGCAGATCGAATGTGGGAGCGGGCTTGCTCGCGAAGGCGCATTGGCCGACATCTATGTCGACTGACACAACACATTCGCGAGCAAGCCCGCTCCCACATTTTGAACGGTGTTCAACTAGAGAAGCTGTGCGCTATTCGAACACTTTCAGCATCGGTCTGTGTAAGATTGTGGAACTGGGTTCTAAATTAATGGAAGTCATTCTTCCAACAAGAACCACAAGAGGACCGCATCTTGATTTCGCCCCTTCGAATCGCGCTGATCGGCGCTGGCAACATGGGCCAGCAGCATTACCAGCATCTGAAAACCCTGACGGAGGCGACCCTGTGTGCGGTGGCCGATCCCGGGCCGCAAGCCGCCGGCCTGGCGACGGAATGGGGCGTGAGGTATTTCCCTGATCACCTTCAGATGCTGGAGCAGGTGAAGCCAGACGCGGTCATCGTCGCCAACCCCAATACCTTGCACGTCAGCACTGCGCTCGATTGCTTGGCGGCCGGCGTGCCGGTCTTGCTGGAAAAACCGGTGGGCGTGCACCTCGATGAGGCCCGTGAGCTGGTGGCTGCCTCGAAGGCGAGCGGCGTTCCGGTGCTGGTCGGCCATCACCGTCGGCATAATCCGTTGATCGTTCGCGCCCATGAACTTGTCCGCAGCGGCGCGCTGGGGCGGTTAACCACGGTCACGGCGCTCTGGCAATTACGCAAACCCGACAGTTATTTCGAGACACCATGGCGCCGTGAGTCCGGCGCGGGGATGTTGTTGACCAACCTGATCCACGACCTCGACCTGCTGCGGCATTTGTGCGGTGAAGTGCGCCAGGTCCAGGCCATTACCAACAACGCCGTGCGCGGGTTTGCCAATGAGGATTGTGCGGCGGTGTTGCTGCAATTCGACAACGGTGCGCTGGGCAGCCTGACCGGCTCCGATGCGGTGGCGGCGCCCTGGAGTTGGGAGCTGGATTCGGGAGAGAACCCGGTGTATCCGCGCCAGGCCGATCAGCCGTGTTATTTGCTGGCCGGGACCGGCGGGGCGCTGAGCATTCCGCAGCTCAAACGCTGGCACTACAACGAGATTGATGGCGGCTGGCACCAACCGTTGCAGGCGACAGAGGAAACATTCAGCGCCGATGAAGCCCTGCGTTTGCAGTTGCAGCATTTCGTGCGCGTTGCGCGTCGGGAGGTCGAGCCGCTGGTGAGCGCTGCCGATGCTGCCCGCACATTGGCGCTGATCGAAGCCATCCGCGAAGCCGCCGAAACCGGTCGCGCGTGCGCACCGTCGTTGATCGAGGACTGACCATGAGCGAACGAATCTTTTCCCTCGCCAGCCTGACGGTGCTGGAGCTGTCGCCGCCCGAGATGGTCGAGGTCGCGGCGCGGGCCGGTTACAGCCATGTCGGTTTGCGGCTGGTGCCGGCAACCCCCGAGGAACGCCATTTTGCCTTGGTCGCCGATAGCGATTTGCGCCGTCAGACCCTGGCCCGTCTGCGCGACACCGGCATTCGTGTGCTGGATGTTGAAATCCTGCGTCTGAAACCGGACACCGTTGTCGCCGACTTCGAGAAAATTCTGGCGGTCGGCGCCGAATTCGGTGCCAGTGAGTTGCTGGTGGCCGGTAACGATTCCGACGAGCAACGGCTGACGGAAAATTTCGCCCGGCTGTGTGATCTGGCAGCACCTTACGAACTGCATCCGCATCTGGAGTTCATGCCGTGGACCGATGCGCGCAATTTGCAACAGGCGGTGCGGATCGTCGAGAACGCCGGGCGGGAAAATGGAGGGGTGCTGGTGGACGCATTTCACTTCGATCGTTCCGGGTCGCAACTGGAAGATCTGGTCAGCGTCGCCCCTTCGCGGTTACGGTATGCGCAGTTGTGTGACGTTGCCGGGCCGCGACCGGCAGACATGGCCGAGATCTTGCGTCAGGCCCGTAACGAACGGCGTTTTCCCGGCGACGGCGACTGCGATCTACCGGGGTTGTTGCGGTGTTTGCCGGCTAACATTCCCTTGAGCCTGGAGATTCCCACCGTGCATCTGCTGGAGCAGGGTGTGAGCGGTTTGGACCGGGCGCAGATGGCTTTGGACAAAACCCGGGAGTTGTTGGCGCGGATGTAACCTGCTTTTGTGGCGAGGGAGCTTGCTCCCGTTCGAGCGCGAAGCGGTCGCCGATGTTGTTTGGGACTGCTGCGCAGTCCAACGGGAGCAAGCTCCCTCGCCACATACCCATTTCACTTAGAGGCCTTCATGACCGTCAGCACCCCGCTCTCCGGCGTCAATCAGCCCTTCAAGGGGATCCTGCTGATCGTTGTCGCAACCTTCCTGTTTTCCAGCCACGACGCCTTTTCCAAATACCTCTCCGGTTTCTATCCGATCGTCATGGTGGTCTGGGCGCGTTACGTGGTGCACACGTTGCTGATGGCCGGGATTTTCCTGCCGCAATCCGGGCTGCGGGTGCTGCGCACGAAGCGACCGTTGCTGCAATTGATTCGGGCGCTTTGCTTGCTGGGCACCAGCCTGTTTTTTACCACCGGGTTGATGTACATCCCGCTGGCCGAGGCCACTTCGGTCAACTTCCTCGCACCTGTGCTGGTCACCGCGTTGTCGGTGCCGTTGTTGGGCGAGAGGGTCACTCGCGGGCAATGGCTGGCGGTGATTTTCGGTTTCAGCGGGGTGCTGATCATCGTTCACCCTGGTGGTGATTTGTTCACCCCGGCGGTGTTGCTGCCGTTCTGTTCTGCGCTGTTTTTCTGCTTCTACCAATTGCTCACGCGCAAGCTCGCCGAGATCGACAGCCCGACCACCAGCAACTTTTTCGCCGGGCTGTGCAACACGTTGGTGATGAGTGCTTTGGTGCCGTTCTTCTGGCAGACGCCGAGCCTTGCGCACGGCGCGATGATGCTGGCGTTGGGGGCCTGCGGGATGACGGCGCACCTGTTTTTGACCCAGGCTTTCCGTCTCGCGGCACCGGCACTGCTGGCACCGTTCAGCTATTGCCAGATCATCTTCGCCGGCCTGCTGGGCTGGCTGCTGTTTTCCCACACGCCGACGGTGACTACCGTGATCGGCATTGCCGTGATTTGCTGCAGTGGGTTGGCGGCCGCGTGGCAGCAAAGCCGTAAATAGAAGGTCACCGAAAACAACTGTGGGAGCCAGCCTGCTGGCGATGGCGGTAGGTCAGGCAACATCAATGTTGAATGACTGTCCGCTATCGCCAGCAGGCTGGCTCCCACAGAGTTAATGCGCCGACGTTTAGTCGGTGACGGTCGGAATCTTGCGCGGTGCCATGAAGTACATCCAGATCAGCGCGATGAAGTACATCGCCGGGATCAGGGTGAACAGCACGGTGTAGTTGTTGTTGGTGACTGTCAGGATGTGGCCGACCAACTGAGTCATGAACATCCCGCCAATCGCCGCACACATGCCGCCGAAACCGAACACCGTACTCATCATGTGCTTGGGCGTGTAGTCCATCACCAGGCTCCAGATGTTGGCGGTCCAGGCCTGGTGCGCGCCGATGGCCAGGGAGATGGCGAACACTGCGACCCACAGGTTGCTGGAGCCGGCTGCCATGATCACGCCGATGATGCAGCAGGCGAACAGGAACATGGACATCAGCCGCGCCTTGATCGGGTTGACGCCGCGACCGATCAGGAACGAGGAGAGGATCCCGCCGCCGACACTGCCGAAGTCGGCGGTCAGGTAGATGATGATCAGCGGAATGCCCATCTGGGTGACGTTGATGCCAAGGTTGTATTGCTGATTGAGAAACGGTGGCAGCCAGTACAGGTAGAACCAGAACACCGGCGCGGTGATCGAGTAGGCGAGGGCGAAGGCCCAGGTACCACGCATGCGCAGGATTTTCGAAAACGGTACGCGGGTTTGCTCCGGTTCGACTTCGTTCTGGATGTAGTCCAGTTCCGACTGTTTAACGCTCGGGTGATCTTCCGGGTTGAAGTATTTCAGGCCCCAGAACAACAACCAGATCCCACCCAGTGCCGACATGCACAGGAACGCGGCTTGCCAGCCCCAGACGTGCAGGATCAGCGGCAGCAGCATCGGCGTGAACATCGCACCGACGTTGGTCCCGGCGTTGAAAATGCCGGTGGCTACGGCGCGTTCACCGGCCGGGAACCACAGGCGCGTGGTTTTCACGCAGGCCGGGTAGTTGGCGGCTTCGGTCAGGCCGAGAATGAACCGGCAGACCATGAAACCGACGGCCGAAGTGGCCAGGCCATGGGCGCCGGTCGCCAGGCTCCAGAGCAGCACGGCGCAGAAGAACACGCGCTTGACGCCGACCCGGTCGATCAAGCGACCTTGCAGCACGAAGCCGATGGCGTAGCCGACCTGGAACCAGAAGTTGATGTTGGCGTAGTCCATCGCCGTCCAGCTCATTTCCTTGGCGAGGATGGGCTGCATGACGCCGAGGGCAGCGCGGTCGATGTAGTTCAGGGTGGTGGCGAAGAACACCAGCGCCAGCATGCCCCAGCGGGTCTTGCCGACAGCCATGGCGCCGCGGATTTTGTCGCCGATGCCACCAGTTGCAGCGCTCATGGCCGGAGCCATGCGAGAGCTTTGAGTAGGAATCATGTGTACCACCCGTTTTTGAATTTGTTATGTGGTGTTCTGGGTCGTTGAACGGTTTGTTAATCACTACGACCGGTGGTTCTTGGCAGGACGCAATGTGATGACGATGTTGCGCAGTGAACAAAAAATCGTCAATTCGCCAACAGCCATTGTGTTCGATAATCGCACAAAAAACTAACTGGGTAGTACGTTTTGAATTGCTGTGTGGAATTTCGCGGCCAATAATTCATTCAAAGCTAAACGCTATCCTGTAGGAGCACGGCTTGCCGGCGATGGCGTTCGCGAGATCGCCGGCAAGCCGTGCTCCTACAAAAAAGCGTGTGATGTCCCTAACAAGATTGCCTCCACCACCGGGAGTCGAAACATGCAGCGTTCCATTGCCACCGTGTCCTTGAGCGGTACCCTGCCGGAAAAACTCGAAGCCATTGCCGCCGCCGGTTTTGACGGTGTCGAGATTTTCGAGAACGACCTTCTCTACTACGACGGCAGCCCCCGGGAAATTAAACAGATGTGCGCCGATCTCGGGATCGCCATCACGCTGTTTCAGCCGTTTCGCGACTTCGAAGGGTGCCGCCGCGATCGCCTGGCGCGCAATCTGGAGCGGGCCGAGCGCAAGTTCGACCTGATGCAGGAGCTGGGCACCGACCTGGTGCTGGTGTGCAGCAACGCTTCGGTCGACTCCGTCGGTGATGAACAGATTTTAGTCGATGACTTGCGCCTGCTGGCGGAACACGCCGGTGCGCGGGGTCTGCGCATTGGTTATGAAGCGCTGGCCTGGGGCCGGCACGTGAACACGTACCAACAGGTGTGGAACATCGTCCGACAGGCGGATCATCCGAGCCTCGGTGTGTTGCTCGACAGCTTCCACACGCTGTCGCTCAAGGGCGATCCGAGCGCGATTGCCGAGATCCCCGGCGACAAGATTTTCTTCGTGCAAATGGCCGACGCGCCAATCCTGGCCATGGATGTGCTGGAGTGGAGCCGGCATTTTCGTTGCTTTCCGGGCCAGGGCGAATTCGATTTGCCAGGCTTCCTCGCGCCGATCATCAAGAGTGGCTACACCGGGCCGCTGTCGCTGGAGATCTTCAACGACGGTTTCCGCGCCGCACCGCCACGGGCCAACGCCGCAGACGGTTTGCGCTCGTTGCTGTATCTGGAAGAGAAAACCCGCGAGCGTCTGGCGCAGGAAGCCCAACCGATCGCCAATACCGAGATTCTGTTCGAGACGCCCAAGGCCAGTGAGTACAACGGCATCGAGTTTCTCGAATTCGCCGTGGACGAAAGCCTCGGCGCCAAGCTTTCCCATTGGCTGGAGCGACTGGGTTTCGTCAAGGCCGGCCAGCATCGCTCCAAAAGCGTCAGCCTGCTGCGCCAGGGCGATATCAACCTGATCCTCAACTCGGAACCGTACTCGTTCGGTCACAGTTTTTTCGAAGCCCACGGGCCGTCGCTGTGCGCCACCGCCGTGCGGGTCAAGGACAGCGCTAGCGCGCTGGCCCGGGCCGTGGCCTATAAAGGTCAGCCCTATCGCGGGCTGGTCGGCCCCAATGAACTGGAACTCGCCGCGGTGCGTGCGCCGGATGGCAGCCTGATTTATCTGGTGGACCAGCACGCCGACGTCTACGGCACCGACTTCAATATGCTGCCCGACGCGGTAGCCAGCGGCGGTTTGAAGCGCATCGATCACATGGCCATCGCGCTGCCCGCCGACAGCCTTGATAGTTGGGTGCTGTTCTACAAGAGCCTGCTGGATTTTGAAGCCGACGACGAAGTGGTCCTGCCCGATCCTTATGGCTTGGTGAAGAGCCGTGCGCTTCGCAGTCGAGACAGTTCGATTCGCCTGCCGCTGAACATTTCCGAGAACCGCAACACCGCGATCTCACACGCGCTGTCGAGTTATCGCGGTTCCGGCGTGCATCACATCGCGTTTGATTGCGATGACATCTTTGCCCAGGTCAGCCGCGCGAAAGAGGCGGGCGTCCCGCTGCTGGATATTCCGCTCAATTACTACGATGACTTGGCGGCGCGTTTCGATTTCGACGATGAATTCCTCAGCGAACTGGCGTATTACAACGTGCTGTACGATCGCGACGCACAGGGCGGCGAGCTGTTTCACGTGTACACCGAGCCATTCGAAGGGCGCTTCTTCTTCGAGATCATTCAGCGCAAGAACGGCTATGCCGGTTATGGCGCGGCCAACGTGGCGGTGCGACTGGCGGCCATGGCCAAATCCCGAAGTGGCGCCGTACGTCAGGCAAAGTTGTAGGAAAATCGTAAACACGCCGACAAACCGCTGCCGCACGGCTTCCTTCACTGTGCGGCGCGGCTCATAATCGCCAGCCTGTGCAGTGATGGCCGTGAGCCCGCAATGACAATGACTTCAGAACTCTCCGCAGCGCCCGACGAACCGATTGCCGAGCCGCGCAAGAGTCGCAAGAACAACCCGGAAAAAACCCGCGAGAATATCCTCCAAGAGGCGATTGTCGAGTTCGTTCAACAAGGCCTTTCCGGGGCGCGCGTCGATGCCATCGCCGAGCGCATCCATACGTCAAAACGCATGATCTATTACTACTTCGGCAGTAAGGAACAGCTCTACGTCGAGGTTCTGGAAAAGCTCTACGGCGATATCCGCAGCACGGAAAACCGCCTGCACCTGACGGAGCTGGCGCCGGTGGAGGCGATTCGACGACTGGTGGAGTTCACCTTCGATCACCATGATCGCAACGTCGATTTCGTACGCATCGTCAGCATCGAGAACATTCACAACGCCGAGTATGTGAAGCGCTCCGATGCGATCAAGGCGATGAACAACACCATCCTCGATTCACTGGGCGAGATTCTGCGTCGCGGCGCCGAGCAAGGGCTGTTCCGCACCGGGCTTGATCCGTTGGATGTGCATTTGCTGATCAGTTCGTTCTGCTTCTATCGCGTCTCGAACCGCCACACGTTTGGTGAGATTTTTCAGATTGATCTGCCGGATGAAAGCATCAAGCAGCGTCATCGGGAAATGATTTGCGAGTCGGTTTTGCGTTATTTGCAGGCCTGAAAAGATCGCAGCCTGCGGCAGCTCCTACAAAGGTCGGTGTCTATGCGGAAATTCCGGCATACACGAAACCTGTAGGAGCTGCCGAAGGCTGCGATCTTTTGCACTTCAACCATTCATGCTTTGAAAATGCGCCAGCATCCGCTGAGCATCCGGCGCCACGCCGCTGAACAATTCGAACGCCTTTACTGCCTGAAACACCGCCATGTTGCCGCCATCCAGCGTCCGGCAACCCAGCGCGCGGGCATGGCGCAGCAGTTCGGTTTCCAGCGGGAAATAAACAATCTCCGCCACCCATAATTCGGCTCGCAGCAACTCGACCGGCACCGGCGTGCCCGGTAGTTTTTTCATGCCCATTGGCGTGGTGTTCACCAAGCCGTCAGCTTCGGCCAGGGTCAGCGCCAAATCATGGCCGGCCACCGCGCGACCGCTGCCGAAATGTTGATTGAGATTGTCTGCAAGCCTTTGAGCGCGGCTGAGTTCCACATCGAAAATGCTCAGGTGCTGTACGCCTTCGCTCAACAACGCGTGGGCCACCGCCGCACCGGCGCCACCGGCACCCATTTGTACGACACGCTCAACGGCAACGCCCTTCAAGCCCCGGCGAAATCCCTCGGCAAAGCCAAGGCAATCGGTGTTGTGGCCGATACGTTTGCCGTCCTTCAACACCACGGTATTCACCGCACCAATGCCGCGTGCTTCCGGCGACAACTCATCGAGCAACGGAATGATCGCCTGCTTGCACGGAAAGGTGATGTTCAACCCGGTGAAGCTCATGCGTTCGGCGGCCATCAGCAGGTCGGGCAGGGCATTGCTGTCGAGTTGCAGTTGATCGAGGTCGATCAGTCGATAGAGGTAACGCAAACCCTGGGCATCGCCTTCATGCTCGTGCAACGCCGGGGTGCGCGAAGCCTGGATGCCGGCGCCGATCAGTCCGGCCAATACCGCGTGGTTGTGGCTCACGATGTTCACCCTTTCAGACGTTGACTGAAATGCTCCAGCGCCAGGCGATAGCCGTGGCTGCCGAACCCGGCCAGCACGGCGGTGGCGATGGCTGAAACGAAGGAGTGATGACGGAATGGTTCGCGGGCGTGGACGTTCGACAAGTGCACTTCGATCACCGGTAGCTCGCTGGCGACCAGCGCATCGCGAATGGCCACCGAGGTGTGGGTCCAGGCGGCCGGGTTGATCACGATCCCGGCGCAACGGCCACGTGCGGCGTGAATCCAGTCGAGCAATTCGCCTTCGTGGTTGGTCTGGCGAAATTCCACTGCCAGGCCGAACTCTTCAGCGGCGCGGCCGCACAGGGCGGAAATGTCAGCGAGGGTTTCGTGGCCGTAGGTCGCCGGTTCACGGGTGCCGAGCAGGTTCAGATTCGGGCCGTTGAGTACCAGAATGATCGGGGACATCGATGTTTCTCCACTTATTATTTTTGGCATTGGCCTGAGGTTCCGGCCTGTGGAGATAAATTGTACTAGATGGTTAATTTGGTCAATTGAACCGGTGGTTCTCCGGCGCTTTGTGTGCGGTGATCGGACGGTTTCCCTAGCAGCGCGGCAAATGCTCCACCAGAAAATCAATGAACGCGCGCAATCGCAGAGGCATATGGCGGCTTTGCGGATAGAGCAAGGTAAACGGCCGAGAACGCCCGCCATAGGGCTTGAGCACTTCCATCAGCGAGCCATCGGCCAGTTCTTTTTCGACGATAAAGCGATAGGTCTGGAACAGACCAGCGCTGTGTTTCGCCAGGGTCACTCCGCCCAGGACATCATCGGAACAAACGTAATTGCCCTCGGCCAGAATCTCGCGCTGTACACCGCTGTCATTGAACAACCAGGCGATGCGTCGACCGCTGCTGGGCAGTTCATATTGAATGCAGTCGTGCTGCTGCAAATCATCGAGGGTTTGCGGTGTGCCGCAGCGGCTGAGGTAATCGGGGCTGGCAATCATTACCAACTCGGCGTCCTCCAGCGGCCGGGCGATCAGGCCTGAATCCGGAATGGCGCGCACGCGAATGGCCAGGTCATAGCCCTCGCCGACGAAGTCGATATTGCGATTACTGATGTGCGACTCAACCTTCACATCCGGAAACCGCGCACGGAAGGCCGGCATCAATGGCAGGATCCGGTGGTGGGCGTAGGTGGTGGGGATACTGATGCGCAGAGTCCCCGACGGCACCTGCTGCTGGCCCATGACCTCACGCTGGGCTTCCACCAACTGCGCCAACGCCTGGCGGCATTCTTCGTAATAGCGTCGGCCGCTGTCGGTCAGCTTGACGCTGCGAGTGGTGCGCGCGAACAGCCGCACGCCCAGACGTTCTTCCATGCGCGACACCGAGCGACTCACCGCAGCCGGCGTAACCCCCGCCACCAACGCCGCTGCGGTGAAACTGCCGGCCTCGGCGGCCAGGCAAAACAGCTCGATGCTGCCCAACTGAAGATCGTCGAATTGTCGCTGCATGATTGATTACACCAAGGATCAAATGAAGTGTCTGGAGCAGTATTTATCAGATGGCTTCACAGGGATACAGTGACTTGTTTTTGGTCAGCCTTTATTAATCAGCGAGCAGGAGAAGCAGCATGCCTTTCGTCAGCGTACGCATCACCCGTGACGGCGTAACCCGTGAGCAAAAAGCCCAGGTCATCGCCGAAATCACCGAGACCCTGCAACGCGTGCTCGGCAAGCCGCCGGAGCTGACCCATATCGTGATCGAAGAAATCGACACCGATAACTGGGGATACAAGGGTATTACCACGACTGAGTTCCGGAAAAATCCGTCGGAGTGATTCTTCTGCAAGGCAAAACAGCCGTCCTCGTGACGGCTTTTTTGTGGTCGCAGGGAAAGGATTGCTTACGATTCTTTGGCGTTATCCAACGGTCCA
This sequence comes from Pseudomonas sp. MAG733B, assembly GCF_036884845.1. NCBI lineage: Bacteria > Pseudomonadati > Pseudomonadota > Gammaproteobacteria > Pseudomonadales > Pseudomonadaceae > Pseudomonas > Pseudomonas sp. MAG733B. The sequence goes on along the minus strand of NZ_CP145732.1, from coordinate 6,360,259 downwards.
GAGCGCGGCTGAGCGCTAGTCTCAGTCACGCAAATTCCATTTGGTGTTGGGCACCAGTGGTCGGTTTTTTCAGGGAATGTCGAGTCTCCAGATTCATTAACCTAACGGATGGGTTAGCATGAAAGTATGCAGCTACAAAGGGCTCTCGGTGGTCATCATGTTGCGCGATGAGCATTGTCCGCCTCATGCACATGTGGAGGCGGGTTCGTGGAGTGCGCGGTTCAAATTCAGTTTCTGGCACAACGGCGTCGAGCTCTGGGACGTTGTTCCGCTCTCGCGTCGGCCACCAATTGCGGTGCTTGAGGGGTTGCGTCAATCGCTAAAGCTACCTGCCCATTTATTGCGGGCTCGCTGTATCTGGTGGCGAAAACTGCAAACGGCCTGCCTTGATAATCAATTGTGGGATTGGCAAACCAGTGAGGTCGTAGTAGTGAAAAGGATTGTCAGTACCACCAACATGATCGTTTCGGCTTGCTATGAGCCTGAAACGAACAGGACGCGGCTATCTCTGATAGGTGCGCAGGAGTGTGTGGAGATCGAGTTATGAAAACGGTCAAAGCCAAGGTCCAGGTAGACAGGCCAGTAACAGAGGCTCGTCTTGATCGAGCTATTGAACGGGGCAAATCGCGCCCTAACAGCGGGTTACGGGCGACAGCGGTAACCTTTCAGGCTCCGTGTCTGGCGGTCAGCTTTGAAGATGGCAGCGGGATACTGCTGCCGGTTGGAAACTACCCCGAGTTCGATGGATTCCAGATCGAAGACTTTGCCGGTTTAGAGGTAGGTTTCACCGGCACTGCGATCTGCCATGAAGGCAAGGACCTGCATATCTCTATCGCCGGAATGATCTCGGCCAGCGAGCCATTGATGGCGATGGCGGCTTCGGTGATTGCTTCGCGCAATGGTCGTCAGAGCAGCGCTGCCAAAGCTGAGGCTGCTCGGGCCAATGGCAAGAAAGGTGGGCGCCCGCGCAAGGTCGATGTCGTGCTTTGAGCGCCCACAAAAAAGCCGTCGTGATGACGGCTGATTTGTTTACGGCATCTGCACTCACCGCCGGGTCAATAACACCCCGGATTCCATGTGATGCGTCCACGGGAACTGGTCGAACATCGCGCATTGGGTAATGCGGTGCGTGTCGTGCAACTGGGCGATGTTGGCCGCCAGGGTTTCCGGGTTGCAGGAGATGTAGAGAATGTTGTCGAAGCGCCGGGTCAGCTCGCAAGTGTCCGGGTCCATGCCGGCGCGGGGCGGGTCGACGAAGACGCTGCCGAATTCGTAGCTTTTCAGGTCGATGCCATGCAAGCGACGGAACGGGCGCACTTCGTTCAGCGCTTCGGTCAATTCTTCAGCGGACAAACGCACCAGAGTGACATTATCCACAGCGTTTTCGCTGAGATTGCTCAGCGCTGCGTTGACCGAGGTCTTGCTGATTTCAGTGGCCAGCACTTTGCGCACGCGAGTAGCGAGCGGCAGGGTGAAGTTGCCGTTGCCGCAATACAGCTCCAGTAAATCGTCCGGACGATCACCCAGTGCGTCGTAGGCCCAGTTGAGCATCTTCTGGTTTACGGTGCCGTTGGGTTGGGTGAATGCGCCTTCTGGCTGGCGATAGCTGAAGGTGCGCCCGCCAACTTCCAGTTTCTCGACCACGTAATCGTGACCGATGACTTCACGCTTACCCTTGGAGCGGCCGATGATGCTGACGTTCAGGTCGGCTGCGAGTTTCGTGGCCGCCGCGTGCCAATGCTCGTCCAGCGGACGGTGGTAGCACAGGGTGATCATCGCATCGCCGGCCAAAGTGGTCAGGAACTCCACCTGGAACAGCTTGTGGCTCAGGGGAGCACTGGCTTGCCACGCGGCCTTGAGCTGCGGCATCAGTTGATTGATGCGCAGGCTGGCGATCGGAAATTCTTCGATCAGGATCGGCGTGCGTTTGTCTTCCTGGGAAAACATCGCGTAGTGACGCTCGCCGGCTTCGCGCCACAGGCGGAATTCGGCGCGCAGGCGGAAGTTCTGCAGCGGCGAGTCGAAAACGGCCGGCTCCGGTGCATCGAACGGGGCCAGCAGGTCACGCAGGCGCGTGACCTTGTCTTCGAGCTGAACGGCGTAGGCCTGGGAATCAAAAGTCATGCGTTAAACCAACCCAGCTTGATCACGAACAGAATCGACAGGATCACCAGCGCCGGGTTCAGCTCACGGCCGCGACCAGACATCAGCTTGATGGCGGTCCAGGCAATGAAGCCGAAGGCGATGCCATTGGCGATGGAATAAGTGAACGGCATGGCCAGCGCGGTGATCACCACCGGCGCGGCGACGGTAATGTCGTCCCAGTCTATTTCGGCCAGGCCGGAAGTCATCAGCACGGCGACGAACAGCAGGGCCGGCGCGGTGGCGAAGGCTGGAACGCTGGCGGCCAGTGGCGAGAAGAACAGCGCCAGCAGGAACAGGATTGCCACCACGACGGCGGTCAGGCCGGTGCGGCCCCCGGCACTCACGCCTGCGGCGGATTCGATGTAGCTGGTGGTGGTCGAGGTGCCCAGCAGGGAACCGGCCATCGCAGCAGTACTGTCGGCGATCAGGGCACGGCCCATTTTCGGCATGTGGCCGTCCTTGCCCATCAAACCAGCACGCTTGGCCACGCCGATCAGGGTGCCGGAGTTGTCGAACAGGTCGACGAACAGGAAGGCGAAGATCACGCTGACCAGGCCGATGTCCAGTGCGCCTTTGATGTCCAGTTGCAGGAAGGTCGGGGCTAGCGACGGTGGCATCGACATCACGCCGCCGAACGGGGTGAAGCCCATCACGATGGATATGATGGTCACGACCAGAATGCCGATCAGTACCGCACCGCGCACGGCGAGGGCTTCAAGGGCGACGATCAGGGCAAAACCGAGGGTGGCGAGGATCGGCGCCGGTTGTTTCAGGTCGCCGAGGCCAACCATGGTCGCCGGGTTGCTGACCACGATGCCGGCGTTGTGCAGGGCGATCAGCGCCAGAAACAGGCCGATACCGGCGGCAATCGCCGAACGCAGCGGCAGCGGGATGCTGTTGATGATCCATTCACGGATGCGGAAGATCGAAAGCAGGAAGAAGCACACCGCCGAGATGAACACTGCCCCCAGCGCCACTTGCCAGGTGTGGCCCATGTGCAGGACCACGGTGTAGGTGAAGAAGGCGTTCAGGCCCATGCCCGGTGCGAGGGCGATCGGGTAGTTGGCGATCAGGCCCATGACCGTCGAGCCGATGGCGGCTGCCAGACAGGTGGCGACGAACACCGCACCCTTGTCCATGCCGGTCTCGCCGAGGATGCTCGGGTTGACGAACAGAATGTAGGCCATGGCCAAAAAGGTCGTGACGCCCGCCAGGATCTCGGTGCGTACGTTGGTGTTGTGTGCCTTGAGTTGAAACAGCCTTTCCAGCATGTCTGCTCCCCGTGGCGCGCCCGGCGCCGTGAATGTATCGACCTCAACAGCAAAGCACAGACCGCTGCAGGCGCCTGGGATTTTTCTGTGGGTCGGAAAAAGCCGCGCATCATACCAGCCGCACAGGGTTATGGCTGCTTATGGCGGTGATCGTCGTCGATGTTTTGCGTTTAGCCCAAACCAGCCATACTGCACGCTGGTTTTTTGGGGTGGTGTTTGCATGAAAAAGCGTCTGTTGATCTTGCTGGCCTTGACCTTGGGGACACAAACCGTCTCGGCAGCCTCGGCACCGCCGTTGACCCAGGTAAAAGTGCTCAAGGTCGAGTCGCCTGAATGTGGTTTTGAAACCATTGATGAAGGCCAGACACAAACGCGCTGCAATCACAGCGGCCCGAACATCAGGGTCTACGTGCTGGAAGTGGGTTACGGTCGCAGCCAGCCCCATGCCGCGCTGGATGGTTTCGAGGTCAACGGAACCCGCACGCAGGTCTGTGCTTACGAAAACGGTAACCTGACTGATTGTTCCCAGCGGACCAAGGTCGTCGGCAATTTGTACATCTTCAGTCTGGCGGGCAAACAGGAAGGCACGTTCACCTTCAGCAACACCTCGATCAATGCGCCGGGCAACACAATGTCGACGCAGCTTTACATCAAGTAGCTTTTACATCAGGTAACGGCGGGCCTCGAACAAGGGTAAGGAAAGCTGACTACGCTTGAAGAACCCTCCTGTGGATTGTTCCCATGACCTTTCGAGCTTTGATTACCCTCGCCGAGGGCACTGACGACCTGCAAACAGTGACCCTGATCGATGTCCTGCGCCGCGCCAAGGTTGAAGTGGTGGTGGCCAGCATCGAAGGGCGACGCATGCTGACGTGTGCACGCGGTACGCGCCTGACCTCTGACGCCATGCTGGTGGACTTGCTGGCCCAGCCCTTCGACCTGATCGTCCTGCCGGGAGGTGCCGTGGGGACTCAGCATCTGGCCGCACACCAACCCCTTCAGCAATTGATCAAGGACCAGGCTGCGGCCGGTCGGCTGTTCGCCGGTATCGCCGAAGCCCCTGCCGTGGCGCTACAAGCGTTTGGCGTATTGCGCCAGCGGCGCATGACTTGCCTGCCTTCGGCCAGCCACCAACTGTCGGGTTGTAACTTCGTCGATCAACCGGTGGTGGTCGACGGCAATTGCATCACTGCCCAGGGTTCAGGCGCTGCATTGGCATTTGCCCTGACGCTGGTTGAACAACTATGTGGCAAGGCCACTCGGGCGGCGGTGGCGGGGGAGTTGGTGGTTTAGAACGGTCAGGCGTGGGGGGCGATAGGTTCGATGTCCGGTTGTTCACGCTGCTCCGCTTGCCAGAGGTCGTAGTCGGTCTGCACCCCGAGCCACATCCGCGCCTTGCCAATTCCGGCCCGTTCCAGACGCACTGCCAGGTCCGGGCTGATTGGCGCGTGACCGTGCAAGACCCGCGACAGATGTGGGCGGGCGAAGCCCAAGTGACGGGCCAATTGCGCGACACTGATCCCCAGGTCGGGCAATACATCCATCAACAGCGTTTCCCCAGGGTGCGGCGGGTTGTGCATGGGCATGTCCTGCCTCCTGTCAGTGGTAGTCCAGATAGTCGACCAGTTCGATGTCCGACCCGATAAAACGAAAAACGACTCTCCAGTTTCCTGAAACACTCAATGACCAATAGTCGATCAAGTCTCCCTTGAGCGGGTGGAGCCGCCATCCTGGAAGATCGAGGTCACCCGGCGCCAGTGCACGATCCATGAACTGCAGCATGCGAGCCAGACGCTTCGCATGATCTGCCCGGATCCCACGAGTCGAACCAGTTTCGTAGAAGCCCCGAAGGCCTTTGTGCTGAAAGGATTTGATCATGGGGTGAGTGTAAGGCGATACATTACACCTGCTGCGGTAACTATGTATTGCACCTGGTCGGCAAAATTGTGCCTCGCGACATTTTTAGACCTTCGCTTCTTCGGCCGGCACATGCATGCGGTCGCGATTGGCCAGGGTCGGGAACAGTTTGATCCAGGTTCCCGTCACCACCAGCGTGCCGATGCCGCCCATGACCACCGCCGGCACGGTGCCGAACCAGTGAGCCGTCAGGCCGGATTCGAATTCGCCCAACTGGTTTGAAGCGCCGATAAACAGGCCGTTCACAGCGCTGACCCGGCCACGCATTTCGTCCGGGGTTTCCAGCTGAACGAATGAGGCGCGGATCACCATGCTGATCATGTCGGCGGCGCCCAAAACCACCAGGACGGCCAGCGAGAACCAGAAGGAGGTCGACAGGCCGAAGGCGATGGTCGCCACGCCGAATATACCCACTGCGGTGAACATCACCCGCCCGACATTGCGCTCTACGGCAAACCGCGCGAGGTACAGCGACATCAGCAACGCACCTACCGCCGGCGCCGAGCGCAACAGGCCGAGGCCCCACGGACCGGTCAGCAGAATGTCCTTGGCGAACACCGGCAACAGCGCCGTTGCACCACCCAGCAGGACGGCGAACAGGTCCAGAGAAATCGCCCCGAGAATGTCCGGCCGACTGCGAATGAAGCGAATGCCCGCCAGTAGCGAATCCAGGGTTGCCTTGCCTTTGTTCAACGGTGTTTGCCGCGCGGGCAGATTGAGCATCAGCGAGCAGGCGATGATGTACAGGATCACCGTCGGACCGTAGACCCAGACACTGCCGAAGGCGTAGAGCAAACCGCCAAGGGCCGGGGCGACGATGGTTGCCGATTGTTGGGCCGACTGCGCCGCGGCCACGGCGCGGGGGAACAGCGCGCTGGGCACGATGCTCGGCAGCAAGGCCTGGGTGGTCGGCATCTCGAAGGAGCGGGCAGCCCCGAGCAGGAAAGCGAGGATGAAGATCATCTCCCGAGTGACATGGTCGGTAGCGCTGCCGATGGCCAGCGAGAGGGCGATCAGCGCTTGCAGGGACTGGCAGATGGCCGCGACCTTGCGCCGGTCGTAGCGGTCGGCGACATGCCCGGTGTGCAGCATGAACAGTACGCGCGGGGCGAACTCAACCAACCCCACCAGACCCAGATCGAGCACGTTGCCGGTCAGTTGGTAGAGGTTCCAGCCAATGGCCACGGTGAGCATCTGAAAGCCGCTGGCGGTAAAAACCCGGGCCAGCCAGAACGCAAGGAAAGGACGGTGATGGCGTAACAGCAAGGGCTCTTGGCTGGGCATCTGCGGGCAAATTTGGAGGAGAGGGAAAACCGAGATTATCACCAACCTGTAACAGAAAGTTGCCATGACAGAAATTTTAGTTAGCCAGGCATCGATTTCATTCGCCCGCACTGCACCGTGATCCGGGAAATGTATTTCTGTCCATGACCAAAGCCATGAGGCAACTTGTCACGCGGCAAAAGACCACGCAGTTCATCCCCAAAAATGGGACTACTCTTTCATCGTTGCTTGATCCAGATCAAAGCCCTCACAAGGAATTTGATCCGGCGGCCGCAAGGCCAGACTCCCTGCGTTGTGATGCGTAGAAAAAAAGAACAAACAGAGATTCGCCACACTCCATATCCGTGGGGGCCGTGGGTGCAGGCTTCCAGCCCGCAGCCGTACTACCTGACAGAGGAAGACTTATGTTCGGTTTAGAGGCACTTGATCTCGCCCGAATTCAGTTCGCGTTCACCATCTCGTTCCACATCCTGTTCCCTGCCATCACCATTGGCCTGGCCAGTTACCTGGCCGTCCTCGAAGGTTTGTGGCTGAAAACCCACAACGACACCTACCGTGACCTCTACCATTTCTGGTCGAAGATCTTTGCCGTCAACTTCGGCATGGGCGTGGTTTCGGGGCTGGTGATGGCCTATCAGTTCGGCACCAACTGGAGCCGATTCTCGGACTTCGCCGGTTCCGTGACCGGGCCGCTACTGACGTACGAAGTATTGACTGCGTTCTTCCTCGAGGCCGGTTTCCTCGGCGTCATGCTGTTCGGCTGGAACAAGGTCGGACGTGGCCTGCACTTTTTTGCCACGGTCATGGTTGCCATCGGCACGTTGATTTCGACCTTCTGGATTCTCGCGTCCAATAGTTGGATGCAGACCCCGCAGGGCTTCGAAATCGTCAACGGCCAGGTGATCCCGACCGACTGGCTGGCGGTGATCTTCAACCCGTCGTTCCCGTATCGCCTGATGCACATGGCCACGGCGGCGTTCGTCGCGACGGCGTTCTTCGTCGGTTCCTCGGCGGCCTGGCACTTGCTGCGCGGCAAGGACAACCCGGCGATCCGCAAGATGCTGTCGATGGCGATGTGGATGGCGCTGATTGTCGCGCCGATCCAGGCGGTCATCGGTGACTTCCACGGCCTCAACACGCTGGAACATCAGCCGGCGAAAATCGCCGCGATCGAGGGCCACTGGGAAAACAAAGGTGACGAAGCGACGCCGCTGATCCTGTTCGGCTGGCCGGACATGAAGGAAGAGAGGACCAAATACGCTGTCGAGATTCCGTATCTGGGCAGCCTGATCCTCACTCACTCGCTGGACAAACAGGTGCCGGCGCTCAAGGAGTTTCCACCCGAAGACCGGCCAAATTCGACCATCGTGTTCTGGTCGTTCCGGATCATGGTCGGCCTGGGCTTCCTGATGATCTTCACCGGTTTGTGGAGCTTGTGGCTGCGCAAACGCGACAAGCTGTATACCTCGCGGCCGTTCCTGTACCTGGCGTTGTGGATGGGGCCGTCCGGCCTGATCGCGATTCTCGCCGGCTGGTTCACTACGGAAATCGGTCGTCAGCCATGGGTGGTCTACGGCCTGATGCGCACGGCGGATGCGTCCTCCAACCACAGTTTCATGCAGATGAGCATCACCTTGATCCTGTTTGTCGTGGTGTATTTCGCGCTGTTCGGTGCCGGCCTGGGCTACATGATGCGCCTGGTGCGCAAAGGGCCGAAGATCGATGAAGGCAAGGAAACCAACGACGGTGGCCCCGGCCAGAAACGCACGCCGGCCCGGCCGTTGTCTGCTGCCGACGACGACCACACCGACCACAGCCTGACCAAGGAGATTTGAATCATGGGTATTGATCTTCCGCTGATCTGGGCCGTGATCATCATCTTCGGCATCATGATGTATGTGGTCATGGATGGTTTCGATCTGGGGATCGGCATTCTCTTCCCGTTCATCCCCGGTAAAACCGACCGCGACGTGATGATGAACACCGTCGCACCCGTCTGGGACGGCAACGAAACCTGGCTGGTATTGGGCGGCGCGGCGTTGTTCGGCGCTTTCCCACTGGCCTATTCGGTGGTGCTCTCGGCGTTGTACCTGCCGCTGATCTTCATGTTGATCGGGCTGATCTTCCGTGGCGTGGCGTTCGAGTTCCGCTTCAAGGCCAGGGACGACAAGCGCCACTTGTGGGACAAGGCGTTCATCGGTGGTTCGATTGCCGCAACGTTCTTCCAGGGCGTGGCATTGGGCGCATTCATCGATGGCTTGCCGGTGGTCAATCGGCAGTTCGCCGGAGGTTCACTGGACTGGCTGACGCCGTTCACGATGTTCTGTGGTGCGGCGCTGGTGGTGGCTTATGCGTTGCTCGGTTGCACCTGGCTGATCATGAAGACCGAAGGCAAGTTGCAGGAACAGATGCATGACCTGGCGCGGCCCTTGGCGTTCGTGTTGCTGGCGGTGATCGGTATCGTCAGCATCTGGACTCCGCTGGCCCATGCCGAAATCGCTGCGCGCTGGTTCACCTTGCCGAACCTGTTCTGGTTCCTGCCGGTGCCGATTCTGGTGCTGGTCACCCTGTACGGCCTGATCCGCGCGGTGGCGCGCAATGCGCACTACACGCCGTTCCTGCTGACGCTAGTGCTGATCTTCCTCGGCTACAGCGGCTTGGGAATCAGCCTGTGGCCGAACATCGTGCCGCCGTCGATCTCGATCTGGGATGCCGCCGCGCCGCCACAAAGCCAGGGCTTCATGCTGGTGGGCACGCTGTTCATCATCCCGTTCATCCTGGGCTACACCTTCTGGAGCTACTACGTGTTCCGCGGCAAGGTCACCCACGAAGACGGTTACCACTAAGGCGTCGCATAGAACCTGTAGGAGCCGAGCTTGCTCGCGATGGCGTCGTCACAGGCGCCATCGACCTATACGAGAGGTAGAAGCAATGAACAACAAACATTCCCTGCACGACATCGAAGAAGCCGAAAAAAAGCCGCTCTGGCAGCGGCTTGGCTGGTTGGCCCTGATCTGGGCTGGCAGCGTCGGTGTACTGTTTATCGCGGCCAGCCTGATGCGGATGTTCATGAACGCCGCCGGCCTGACCACACACTGACATCCCATACCGTCGTCTGCGGGCGCGGATTCATAACCCTCCGACCGGAGGGTTTTTTTCGCTTCGTTACTTGCGTGCCTTGAGAATCACGAACTTCGGTGTGGCCGCCACTTGCTCGACGCCACGGAACAATCGCGCCAGTTTGCTGTGGTAACCCAAGTGACGGTTGCCAACGATGTACAGCGCGCCACCCACCACCAGCGCTTCCCGGGCTTGCTGGAACATACGCCACGCCAGGAAATCGCCGACGACCTGCTGCTGGTGAAACGGTGGATTGCACAGCACCACGTCCAGCGATTGGGGTTCCTGTCCGGCCAAGCCGTCACCGGCACGCACGATGACATCGCGCTCACCCAGCGCTGCGCGCCAGTTTTCGGCGGCCGATTGCACCGCCATGAACGATTCGTCCACCAGCGTGTAATGGGCCTCGGGGTTTTGCAGGGCGCTGGCGATGGCCAGCACGCCGTTGCCACAACCGAGGTCGGCAACCCGCGCAGTGCCAAGGTTCTTCGGCAGGTGCGGCAGGAACGCCCGGGTGCCGATGTCCAGGCCTTCGCGGCAGAACACGTTGGCGTGGTTGAGCAATTCGATGGCCGGTTCGTCGAGACGATAGCGCGTCGGGTAGGGCGATGTGACCGGCGCTTTGGCCTCAACCGTGGCAATCAACAACCGGGCTTTCTTCACCGCCAGCGACGCCTGCACCGGGCCGATGTAGCGTTCCAGCAAGTCACCCGCCGCACGCGGCAAATGCTTGATCATCGCACCCGCGACCACCTGAGCGCCGGGTGCCAGTTGGCCTTGCAGGCGGATCAGTTGTTCTTCCAGCAATGCCAGGGTCTTCGGCACCCGGATCAGCACCCGGTCGAACGGGCCGGTGATTGCTTCGCTGGCTGGTACATGCTGCACCGCATCAAATGCCTGGCCATTACGGACAAGGTTCTTTTCCAGACCTTGAAACGCCAGGAACGAATCGCCGCTGCTGATCACGTTGACCTTGCCGGCCAGACTGGCGGCCAATGCGCCAAAACTGTCGTTGAGCACCAGAACCCGTGTTTCAGTCGAAAGTTGCTGTTCAGCCAGATGGTTGAGCAGGTACTCGTCCGCCGCATCGAAGGCTTGCAGCGGTTCGTTCTGCTGTTCGGGCTGGCGGATCAGGTCGAGGCTGGCGAAAGGCGTTTCGAGCAAAGGCATGGGGCGGGGCTCTGGGTAATCAACGGGTGTCCCGCGCCCAGGGGCTTGGCGGGCGGGGCCGTCCGAGTGGACTGCAACGTGGAAAGCTCACACGTCTTCACTCAGGCCGGACCGCGAATGGTACGTTTTTTTGTGTCGGATTACCCGCAGGTTTCGATTCAGCGCAGCGCATTGCTGGTGAGATAACCAGCCTTGACGGCGGCGATGACGGCCGAAATCTTGTTGTTGACCCCGAGTTTGCGAATGGCTTCCTGAACATGGAAGTTGATGGTGCGCGCGCTGAGATTGAGAATTCTGGCGCTTTCATAGGCAGTCTTGCCGTCCGCAGCCAGTTTCAGCACGTCGATTTCCCGTGGCGTCAAATGTGGTGTAGACGGATGTTCAGGTGCCTTGGGCATTGTCTGGGCAATCAATTTATGCAGGTGACGGCCAATAAACACAGAGAAACCGAGGTTCTCGTAGAGCTCCCACGCACTGACCGGGCAATGGGTTCTGGCGAGACTCAAAATGCTGCACAGACCGCTTTCCTCGTCATGGACGGCTTGTGACCAACCATGCTGTAACCCTTGTTGTTCCAGCTCATCCCATAGCCAGGGTGTGTTGCTGAAGAGCTCTTCACTCCACAGAACAGGCAACATGGATTGATTGCAATGGGCTACTACCGGATCTATTGCGCACAGCTTCTTTCTTTCATATTCGGCGTTCCAGTCTTTTGGATAATTGTTGAAACGGACCGTGTGAAAACTTTCATTTTTTGTTGGACAACTTGTTGAAAACGCGAAAAATTTAAATCCGATATTTTTCGCAAAACTCAGTGAGATCCGGTAGGCGCTCTCAATTTCCGTCGTACTGGATAGTTGTATGAGTTGTAGTTCCTTCCACCTTTCCATCATCGGCTCCGTTTGTAAGTTTCTAACGTGACAGGCGCACTTGGATCCAAGAGGCAGGCGCGAGTTGGAGTGTAGGATGATTCTGATATTCCGTTGAGATTTTTTTGCTTTGCTGAAGTGTTTTTAAACAGGTCTATGGTTCTAAAACTTTGCCATAAGGTAATAGTTAGTTTGTATGTTGGTATTAATGTCATTTTTTTGAAAGTTAACCAAGCGGTTAATAGGAGGTAAAAAATTTTTGAGATACAAATGAGAATAAGAGCGTCTGCTTAATGACACTACAAATCACCGGTGTTTCTGCTGCTCGCTTTGCGAGACACTGAGGCTATCTGTTGAATGGAGCGCCCCATGAGTGCCAGTGAAGAGAAATTTACTCGCCAGACCTTGCTCGAAGTCCAGCCGTTGACCCCGAACCTGTTCACTCTGCGGGCGTCGAGGGATTCCGGGTTTCGTTTTCGCGCAGGTCAATTCGCCCGGCTGGGCGTGACGAAGGCTGATGGCAGTACGGTTTGGCGCGCCTATTCCATGGTGTCGTCACCCTTTGACGAGTTTCTCGAGTTCTTTTCCATTGTGGTTCCTGGAGGCGAGTTCACCAGCGAACTGAGTCGGCTGGGTGTCGGCGATACGCTGCTGGTCGACCGCCAGGCCTTCGGTTACCTGACGCTCGACCGTTTTGTCGACGGACGCGATCTGTGGCTGCTATCCACTGGCACCGGCATTGCGCCGTTTCTGTCGATCCTTCAGGACTTCGAAGTGTGGGAGAAATTCGAACGGATTATCCTGGTCTACAGCGTGCGCGAATCGCGGGAGCTGGCCTATCAGGAGCTGATTGCAGGGTTGGCGCAGCGTGAATATCTGGCGGAATACGCACACAAGCTGCAACTGATCAACACGGTGACGCGCGAGCAGCATCCCGGCGCCCTGAACGGGCGGATCACCACGTTGATCGAAAACGGCGAGCTGGAGCGCGAGGCTGGAGTGGCGCTGACGCCTGAGCATTCGCGGGTGATGTTGTGCGGAAACCCTCAGATGATTGATGACACGCGCAAGCTGCTCAAGCAGCGCGATATGCATTTGAGCCTCAGCCGGCGACCCGGGCAGGTGGCAGTGGAGAATTTCTGGTAAAAAAACGGCGCCCTGCAGGCGCCGTTCTTTTATCGCTGAAACGCTCAAGGCCGATTGTTCTGGGCCTTCAGCAAATCACGAATCTCACCGAGCAATTCTTCTTCCTTGGTCGGAACCGGCGGCAGGGTCGGGGCCACGGCTTCTTCGCGCTTCAGGCGGTTGATGGCCTTGACGCCCATGAAGATCGCGAAGGCAACGATGACGAAGTCGATCAGGGTCTGGATGAATTTACCGTACGCCAGGACCACCGCCGGAACGTCGCCTTGAGCTGCCTTGAGCGTAATGGCCAGGTCGCTGAAGTCCACCCCGCCGATCAGCAGCCCGATAGGGGGCATGATCAAATCGCCGACAAAAGACGAAACGATCTTGCCGAAAGCGGCGCCGATGATGATACCGACGGCCATGTCGATCACATTGCCTTTGACCGCGAAGGCCTTGAACTCGTTTAGCACGCCCATAGGTTATTTCCTTGTTACAGATGAGGTTGGTGAACGCAGTGTAAATCAGCAAGGTGCATCCTGCCCGAAACAACTGCTTACGTTGCTTGCCTGCAATCGACCGGATCAGCGCTGAAAAGTTTAGACCGCGCCCTCGCTTCCACGCGGTGTAACCGCGCTGGAATCGCCGTTTCGATAACCTTTGAACGAAAACGACATGTCCCTGGTACTCGCCTGAATGGATGATGACAAATGGGCACACTCGGGTTTACTGGGCTCTGATATGGCGGATTCAGTTTCGGTTTGAAAATTCGAATCGCGTCTTTTGTTGGATGGACTAGTTGAGTGCTCGGGTAAGTGGTCTGATGGCATTTCTATGGCAATGAGTATCTTGTACGGTGTGACTTTTTGCTTTCAGTTCTTGTACAACTTTTTATTCGGATTTATTGGGGTTCAAAAGTGAGGATGGCGGAAAAAACTTGGACAAAATTAATTGATTTACATGTGGCTAGTATATTAGAAGCAATTTGAAATATAAGCTCTTGGCAAGCTATGAAGTGCCAATGCCCTTTTATGATCTTTAAATTTTTAGTTGCTCCAGGACACCCAACCGGACAACCGTGACGTACCGATCCGCCTCAGCTGAGCTATCATCGCGATTTTTGCCGGGGAGTTCAGATGGCCAAGGCCAAGCGCATGTACGGCTGCACCGAGTGTGGCTCAACCTTCCCGAAGTGGGCCGGCCAGTGCGGCGAATGCGGCGCCTGGAACACGCTGACTGAGACCATGGTGGAAAGCGGCGGGGCGGCGGCGCCCAGCGGGCGTACCGGTTGGACGGGCCAGCAGGCGCAGATCAAGACTCTGGCCGAAGTCAGTGTCGAAGAGATCCCGCGCTTCTCCACGGCCTCCAGTGAGCTGGATCGGGTTCTGGGCGGTGGCCTTGTCGACGGTTCGGTAGTGCTGATCGGCGGTGATCCGGGCATCGGCAAATCGACCATTCTGTTGCAAACCCTGTGCAACCTCGCCAAAAGCATGCCGGCGCTGTACGTCACCGGTGAAGAATCCCAGCAACAAGTGGCCATGCGTGCCCGCCGCTTGGGCTTGCCGCAGGATCAGCTGCGGGTCATGACCGAAACCTGCATCGAAACCATCATCGCCACGGCCCGGCAGGAAAAGCCCAAGGTCATGGTGATCGACTCGATCCAGACGATTTTCACCGAGCAGTTGCAGTCGGCGCCGGGTGGCGTGTCCCAGGTGCGGGAAAGCGCGGCATTGCTGGTGCGCTATGCCAAGCAGAGCGGCACGGCGATTTTCCTGGTCGGTCACGTCACCAAGGAAGGCGCACTGGCCGGTCCACGCGTGCTGGAGCACATGGTCGATACAGTTCTGTATTTCGAAGGCGAGTCCGATGGCCGTCTGCGTTTGCTGCGTGCGGTGAAAAACCGTTTCGGTGCGGTCAACGAATTGGGCGTGTTCGGCATGACCGACAAGGGCCTGAAAGAAGTCTCCAACCCGTCGGCGATTTTTCTCACCCGTGCGCAGGAAGAAGTCCCGGGCAGTGTGGTCATGGCGACGTGGGAAGGCACCCGGCCCATGCTGGTGGAAGTCCAGGCGCTGGTGGATGACAGCCATCTCGCCAACCCGCGGCGGGTAACGCTGGGGCTGGATCAGAATCGTCTGGCGATGTTGCTGGCGGTGCTGCACCGCCATGGCGGAATTCCGACCCACGATCAGGACGTGTTCCTTAACGTGGTCGGCGGCGTGAAGGTACTGGAAACGGCTTCCGACCTGGCGTTGATGGCGGCGGTAATGTCCAGTTTGCGCAACCGGCCGTTGCCCCATGATTTGCTGGTGTTTGGTGAAGTCGGTTTGTCCGGCGAAGTGCGCCCGGTGCCAAGCGGTCAGGAGCGATTGAAAGAAGCGGCCAAGCACGGCTTCAAGCGGGCCATCGTGCCCAAGGGCAATGCGCCGAAAGAGTCGCCGCCGGGGTTGCAGATCATTGCGGTAACGCGTCTGGAGCAGGCGCTCGACGCACTCTTCGAGTAAGCGACTGAATTGTAGGAGCTGCCGAAGGCTGCGATCTTTTGATCTTCAGTGATACGGCTGACGCAAAAAACCAAAAGATCGCAGCCTTCGGCAGCTCCTACATAGTGTGTTCAAACCTCGATCAGCGCACCCAGCTCCCGCTCCAGCTCTGCTTGGTCTCCGAGGTTCAGCTCAATCAACCGCCGCAGACGCTCAATAGACTCCAGGCTGATATGCCTGCACACAAAGCCCAATTGCCCATGGTCTTCATGGGTCAACTGCACATCCATCTCGATATCGACATCTTCACTCAGATGAATGTCGACGAAAAAATCCTGCTTGCCATCACCCAGCCAAGGCTCGGGGCGCTCGATCAATAGACCTTTGAGCGACAGGTCGATCAACTTCACCGGCCAGATGAATTCCCCTTGGCTCAGCTCGGTTCTGGCATCGAACGCAATACGTTTGAAGCGGCGGCGATCGGCTGGGTGCTCGCTCATGGCGCAATCCTCTGGATGTTCGCTGACTATAGACCGGCATTGTCAAAACCTGCCAGCCAGGACAAGGCTCTAGACCAACGTTGGGGTATGGCCTTTACCGTCAGGAGAGCTAAACTCGGTGTGGCTGTCTTTCTTGTCCACTCTGGCTGGAATAATAAAATGAAAAATAATAATAGCCCGCTACGCCATCTACCCTGGCTGGTGCTGGCAATCATAGGGGCGTGCGCCCTGGGTGTAGTGGCACTGCGCCGAGGTGAGGCAATCAATGCCTTATGGATTGTGGTCGCAGCCGTGGCCATTTATCTGGTTGCGTACCGTTACTACAGTCTGTTCATCGCTAACAATGTGATGCAGCTTGACCCGCGACGGGCCACCCCCGCCGTACTCAACAACGATGGTCTGGACTACGTGCCGACCAACAAACACATCCTCTTCGGTCACCACTTCGCGGCCATCGCCGGCGCGGGGCCTCTGGTCGGTCCGGTGCTGGCGGCGCAGATGGGGTATCTGCCCGGCACGCTCTGGCTGATCGCCGGTGTGGTGCTGGCGGGTGCCGTTCAGGATTTCATGGTCCTGTTCATGTCCACCCGCCGCAACGGTCGTTCCCTGGGTGACATGGTTCGCGAAGAAATGGGCCGCATCCCCGGCACCATCGCGCTGTTCGGCTGCTTCCTGATCATGATCATCATCCTCGCGGTGCTGGCGTTGATCGTCGTGAAAGCGTTGGCCGAGAGCCCGTGGGGCATCTTCACCGTGATGGCGACCATCCCGATCGCGATGTTCATGGGCATCTACATGCGCTACATCCGCCCGGGCCGCATCGGTGAGATCTCGGTGATCGGCGTGCTGCTGCTGCTCGGTTCGATCTGGCTGGGCGGGCAGATCGCCGCTGATCCGGTGTGGGCCAAGGCGTTCAGCTTCACCGGTATCCAGATTACCTGGATGCTGATCGGTTACGGTTTCGTCGCGGCGGTACTGCCGGTGTGGCTGATCCTGGCGCCGCGTGACTACCTGTCGACCTTCTTGAAAATCGGCACCATCGTTGCCTTGGCGATCGGTATTCTGATCACCATGCCCGAGCTGAAAATGCCGGCACTGACTCAGTTCATCGACGGCACCGGTCCGGTGTGGAAGGGCGGTCTGTTCCCGTTCCTGTTCATCACCATTGCCTGTGGCGCGGTATCGGGTTTCCATGCGCTGATTTCCTCCGGCACCACGCCGAAGCTGCTGGATAACGAGGTCAACGCCCGTTACATCGGCTACGGCGGCATGCTGATGGAATCCTTCGTGGCAATCATGGCCATGGTCGCCGCTTCGGTGATCGAGCCTGGCGTGTACTTCGCCATGAACAGTCCGGCTGCAGTAGTCGGCGGTGACGTAGTGGCGGTGGCAACAGCGGTCAGCAGCTGGGGCTTTGCGATTACCCCGGAAGCGCTGCAAGCGGTTGCCCATGACATCGGTGAAACCACCATCCTGGCCCGCGCCGGTGGTGCGCCGACCCTGGCGGTCGGTATCGCGCAGATCCTGCACAGTGTGCTGCCGGGTGAAAACACCATGGCGTTCTGGTACCACTTCGCGATTCTGTTCGAGGCGCTGTTCATTCTGACCGCTGTGGACGCCGGTACCCGTGCCGGTCGATTCATGCTGCAAGACCTCCTGGGGTCTTTCGTCCCGGCGCTGAAACGCACCGAATCCTGGACTGCCAACCTGATCGCCACCGCCGGTTGTGTGGCGATGTGGGGCTGGTTGTTGTATCAGGGCGTAATCGATCCGCTGGGTGGCATCAACACCTTGTGGCCGCTGTTCGGCATCTCCAACCAGATGCTGGCCGGTATCGCGCTGATGCTCGGCACTGTCGTGCTGATCAAAATGAAACGTCAACGCTACATCTGGGTGACCTTGTTGCCTGCCGTGTGGCTGTTGATCTGCACCACCACTGCCGGCTTCATCAAGCTGTTCGACGCCAACCCGGCGATCGGCTTCCTGTCGCTGGCGAAAAAATACAGCGATGCCCTGGCCAACGGCCAGATCCTCGCCCCGGCCAAGGACATCACGCAGATGCAACACGTGATCTTCAACGCCTACACCAACGCAACGCTGACCGCGCTGTTCCTGTTCGTGGTGTTCAGCATCCTGTTCTATGCACTCAAGGTCGGCATTGCCTCCTGGGGTAAAAAAGAACGTACGGATAAAGAATCGCCATTCCAGGCACTGCCGGATGCGTAACCTGAGGAATGCAGCATGTTCAATGACCTGAGTCGCCTCGGTAAATACCTCGGTCAGGCCGCGCGCCTGATGGTCGGCATGCCCGACTACGACAACTACGTCGAGCATATGCAAACCAAACACCCGGACAAACCGGTGATGAGCTACGAGATGTTCTTCCGCGAACGTCAGGAAGCCCGCTACGGTGGCAAGGGTGGGCCGAAGTGCTGTTGATCCAGCAGCGAGGTTGACGCAACACCCTGTGGGAGCGGGCTTGCTCGCGAAAGCGGTGTGTCATTCAACATTCATGTCGACTGACACACCCTCTTCGCTAGCAAGCCCGCTCCCACATTTGTTTTGTGTTTGTTTTTAATTTTGTACAACAGGAGATAGAGCGTGTCCTCTCCCATCCCGGTCACAATCCTCAGCGGCTTCCTCGGCGCCGGCAAAACCACTTTGCTGCGCCATCTGCTCAAAACCGAGCACGGCCTGAAAATCGCCGTGATCGAAAACGAATTCAGCGACGCCGGCATCGACACCCAACTATTGGGCGACGAACCGGTACAAGTGATGACGCTGTCCAACGGCTGCGTCTGCTGCACCATCCACACCGACCTGACCAAAGCCCTGTACCTGCTGCTCGAGCGCCTCGACAGCGGCGACATCGCCTTCGACCGTCTGGTGATTGAATGCACCGGCCTGGCCGACCCGGCCCCAGTGGCGCAAACCTTCTTCATCGACGAAGAATTGCGCGAGCGCTACATCCTCGACGGCATCATCACACTGGTCGACGCGGCGCACGCCGAAACTCATCTGACCCAAACCATCGCCCAGGCGCAGATCGGTTTCGCCGACCGCTTGCTGGTGAGCAAGCGCGATTTGGTAGACGAGCCGACTTTCACGGCGCTGAGCGAGCGGCTGACCCGTATCAATCGTCGCGCACCAATCCGCGTGGTCGACCATGGTCAGATTGATCTGGCCGAGCTGCTCGACGTGCGTGGTTTCAATCTCAATGCCGACCTCGGTGGTGGCGTGAGTTTGCGCCCGGTGAGCCAGGCCCCGTCCATTGACCGCATTTCCAGCCTGGTGCTGCGCACCGACAAGCCGCTGGATATCGACAAGCTCAGCGAGTTCATGAACGAGCTGCTGGAGGACCACGGCAAGCAATTGCTGCGCTACAAAGGGGTACTGAACATCGTTGGCGAAACGCGGCGCATGGTGTTTCAGGGCGTGCTGAAGCTTTACGGTTTCGATTGGGATACGGAGTGGGCAGAGGGTGAAACACGCGAAAGCGTGATCGTGTTCATTGCCGATGATTTGCCGGAAGAAAAGATTCGCGAAGGGTTTGCGCGGGTGGCGGCGGATTAAAGCCAGAAGTTGCAGCGAGCCTTAAGCCGTCATCGCGAGCTGGCTCGCTCCCACATTTGAAATGCAGTCCCCTGTGGGCGAGCCTGCTCGCGATGGCGGACTAACCTGCAGCACAGTTTTGGCCCCGTGCCGATAGAGGGCTCAGCAACACATCCTCCAGATAATCCAGATGCCGGTTGAGCTCGGTTTCCGCCTTCGCCGCATCACCTTGTTCCAGCGCATCCAGAATCTTCAGGTGCACCCGCCACGCGCAATAATCCGTCGACTGCTCATCACACTGCGCAAGCGCCAACGAAGTCAGCGGTATCAGGCTTTCGAGAAAGTGCGCCAACGGTGCATTCCCTGCCATTTGCGCCAACCGCAGGTGGAACTCGCCCGACAGACGCAGCGCCCGGCCTTGTTCTGTGCATTGGCGTTCGCTTTCGATCAGCGCGCGCAGGCGTTTCATGTCTTGTGCAAGAGGCTGCTGACAGGCCAGTCGCACCAGCATGACTTCGGCCAGGCGCCGGGCATGCAGCGTCTGCCGGGTCTGTTCGGCATCAATTTCGGCTACGCGGGGGCGATGGTTGACTCGAAGGACGATGATTTGCTGATGGGATAGTTGTGTCAGCACATCTCGAACATCGCTGCGTCGAACGCCGAACATTTGCGCCAGGCTTTCTTCAGTGAAGCGGCTGGCCGAATGGATTCGCTGTTCGAGAATTGCCTCGAAGATTCGTGCATACAGATCATCCACCAACGGCGCAAAGGGCAGGGCAACAAGAGTCTGCGGTGAGGCGAAGCTGTTCATGGCCTGTCTCCGGTTTGAATAGGTTTCAACTGCCGAAATGGTCTTCCGGGATGTTCAACTCGATGCCCATCCGCTGGCCTTCCCGAATAATGTGTCGACGCATCTCGGCGCTGGCTTGGGCGCTGTTCTTGCTGCGGATCGCCCGAACCACCGCTTCGTTTTCTTCGAGGCGCTCAGCCAGGTGTTCCGGGGAGTTGCGCAGCACATCGGCGCTCTGCTTGAGGGCATTGCTGGTCTGCTGGACCACGCTCTGGAAGATCGGATTCGATGTCAGCGTGAACAGCTCTTCGTGGAAGGCGATGTAGGCATTCACGCCGGCTTCACTGTCGTTGGCTTCCAGGGCTTCGCGCATGTCCATCAGGGTCAGGCGCAGTTGCCCGACTTCCTTGCTGCTGATGGATTGCGCCACCAGGCCGACGATGAACGGCTCGAGGGTGTAGCGCAGTTGCAGCACATCTTCCAGGCTCGCCGCGGCCACTGCGCTTTCATGCGCCTGGCTGTCGGCGAGATTGGCTTCGAGCACCACCACGCCTTTGCCCGGCATTGAGCGCACCAGACCGAGGGTTTCCAGCACGATCACCGCTTCACGCAGGCTCGGGCGGCTGATACCCAGTTGTTCGGCCAGTTCACGTTGCCCCGGCAGCATTTCACCGGAACGCCACTGACCACGGGCCAGTGCGGCCCGAAGTTTTTCCACGACTGAATTTACAACGGTCGACGAGGTAATCACTGTTCGCTCCATGAGCATCCATCAAGTTTGTTGGCCGTGCCTGCCCGGAGCAGGCACGGCGTGTATTCAAAATTCCTGCTGATGCACCGGTGCCACCGGTTTGCGCGGCTGGAAGGTATAACCCACCTGGCCGGAAAGTACCTTGTTCGCCCGTTGCACATCGATGTCCTTTTCCCAGCGGGCAATGGCCACGGTCGCCACACAGTTGCCGATCAGGTTGGTCAGCGCCCGGCCGATGCCCATGAACCAGTCCACTGCCAGCACCAGCACCAGACCCACCACCGGAATCGCCGGGATCGCGGTCAGTGTCGCGGCCAGAATCACCAGCGCCGAGCCGGGAATACCGTGCGCGCCTTTGGAGGTGATCAACGACACCAACAGAATCGTCAGCAGATCTGTCATCGCTAGCGGCGTGCCGGTGGCATTGGCAATGAACACGATGGCCAGGGTCAGGTAGATCGAGAAACCGTCGAGGTTGAACGAGTAACCGGTTGGAATCACCAGCCCGACCGTCGAACTGCCGATGCCCAGATGCTCAAGCTTGCGCATGATTTGTGGCAACACAGCGTCGGACGAAGCAGTGCCCATGACGATCAGCAATTCTTCGCGCAGGTACTTGAGCAGCGGCCACATCTTCAAACCGGAGAGGCGCATGACCAAGCCGAGAATCAGCGACACGAAGGCTACGCAGGTCAGGTAAAACAGACCGACCAGGCTGCCCAGGTGTTGCAGCGAGTCCAGGCCATATTTGCTGGTGGTGAAAGCGATCGCACCGAACACACCGATCGGCGCCAGACGCACGATCATGCCCATGATGCGGAAGATCACGTGGCTCAGCTCATTGATCAACCGTGAAATACCCGACGCCGCTTCTCCCACCAGATTCAGCGCACTGCCGAACAGCACCGAAAACAGCAGGACTTGCAGGATGTTGTTGTCGGCGAAGGCGCCAATGACCGAGGTCGGAATCAGGTCCATCAGGAACTGCGTGGTGGTGTGCATGTGCTGACCGCGCTGGGCGATATCGCCCATGTCGGCGGCGGAAAGCTGCTCCAGATGAATGTTCGCACCGCTGCCGATCCCGGTGCTGAAGGCGAACATCAGACCGATCACCAGCGCAATGGTGGTGAGGATTTCAAAGTAGATCACCGATTTGAGGCCGATGCGGCCGACCTTCTTCAGGTCGCCGGCACCGCTGATGCCGCTGACCACGACGCAGAACACAATCAGGCCGATGAGCATTTTGATCAGCTTGATAAAACCGTCACCGAGCGGTTTGAGCTGAGCGGAGTATTCGGGAAGGGTCAGCCCGCAGATGATGCCGAGCACCAGTCCGAGAACCACTTGGAGGAAGATTGAACGCGAGCACCATCTGAGCATGGGAGGAATCCTGGTCGGTGTCCTGGCTGCCGTGCGCAGAGTGCATCAGCTTCAGGACTTAATTATTGTGGTCTTACCGGTATGTCCAGTGCAGGCAAAGTCTAGGCCCTGTTTTCGGAGGATCGCAAGCAAAAATTCCACGATTGGCATGACCGGTCTTACCAGTTGGGTTGGATGGCCCGACCTTGAGCGTTTTGTCGTTTGAAAATTTTTGGGGGGAGCAAAGAAACTGACGGCTCCTTCGGCAAGAACAAAGAGGCGGGTTGCTGGCGATCACCAGCAACCCACCTCCTACAGGTTTACGTCGGTCACCGCTTCCGAAGAGTGAGTTCTAATTCGAATGCACTTCAGAATGCGGTGGAGACATGACGTTTGATAATCTTTAATTCAAGGAATAAAGTCCTGCCGCCGCGATTTTCTTTGTCGGTCAGGATGGGAAAATTAGGTAGTTGACCATAGGTTAGAACCTCCCGGCGTTGCGGTCCCGATCGTAAGCGGATTGTATTTAGTTCGTTTGGCATATCATCAAGCTTCACATATTCGCCCTGATGAATGATGCGAAAGTAAGTAGGGTCATCACCATCAAAAACCGACAGGTTACGCAGTTCGCCTTCCATGCTTGCAGTATTTTTGAAGTTTCCGTCACGATCCTCAATCTTGATTGTGTAGACATCGTCCTGATGAGCGAAGAGGAACGTTTCTGGGGTTACGTCCTCTGCGTAACTCAGAAGAACATCTGCGTACAGGTCGAGTTGCTTCTTCAGGACATCCTTTTCTTTCTCAGAAAAATCAGGGGATTCCAGCATTTTTCGAATGACCTTGCCGGCTAGGGCAACTGGCTTGTTATCGACAAAAAGTTGAGCGGTAAATGATTGGTTTTCATCCGTGGTTTGCATGATATATGTCTCTTCCGTGATGTTGGAATAACACCGATAATTGATTATTAGTGGGTCGGGTTATTCGTTGTCTGTAGGGGAGAGACTATCATTAAAGTTTAAAGGTTGAACTTTTGGTGTGTTGCAAGACTTTAGAGGTATTGTTGTCTGTAAGTAAGTTTCCGTTTTTGGTGCGTGTAACTAACGGGCATAAAAAAACCGGCACAAGTGCCGGCTTTTTAACTACGGTTTAGCGGGGCTTATTAAGCGCCGTACACCGGCAGTTTCTTGCAGATGGTCTTGACCTTCTCACGAACGGCGTCGATCACCGCTTCGTTGTTCAGGTCAGCCAGGATGTCGCAGATCCAGCCGGCCAGTTCCTTGCACTCTGCTTCCTTGAAGCCGCGAGTGGTCACAGCCGGGGTGCCGAAGCGCAGGCCGGAGGTGACGAACGGGGAGCGTGGGTCGTTTGGCACGGAGTTCTTGTTCACGGTGATGAACGCTTTGCCCAGAGCGGCGTCGGCATCTTTACCGGAGATTTCCTGCTTGATCAGCGACAGCAGGAACAGGTGGTTTTCAGTACCGCCGGAAACCACGTCGAAACCGCGCTCGATGAATACGCTGGCCATGGCCTGGGCGTTTTTCACCACTTGTTGCTGGTAAGTCTTGAACTCAGGCTGCAGTGCTTCCTTGAAGCAGATCGCCTTGGCAGCGATCACGTGCTCCAGCGGGCCACCTTGGGCGCCCGGGAATACGGCGGAGTTCAGCTTCTTCTCGATGTCGGCGTTGGCGCGAGCCAGGATCAGGCCGCCACGTGGACCGCGCAGGGTCTTGTGGGTGGTGGTGGTCACGACGTCAGCGAATGGAACCGGGTTCGGGTAGACGCCAGCGGCGACCAGACCGGCCACGTGGGCCATGTCGACGAACAGGTAAGCGCCAACCTTGTCGGCGATTTCGCGGAAGCGCGGGAAGTCCAGAATCTGCGAGTAGGCAGAGAACCCGGCCACGATCATTTTCGGCTTGTGTTCAACAGCCAGGCGCTCGACTTCGTCGTAGTCGATCAGGCCGTTGGCGTCGATGCCGTACTGGACGGCGTTGTACAATTTGCCGGAGGAGGAAACGCTGGCACCGTGGGTCAGGTGACCGCCGTGGGCCAGGCTCATGCCCAGGATGGTGTCGCCAGCCGACAGCAGGGCCAGGTAAACGGCGCTGTTGGCTTGCGAGCCGGCGTGCGGCTGAACGTTGGCGTAATCGGCGCCGAACAGTTCTTTTGCACGGTCGATGGCCAGTTGCTCGACGATGTCGACGTACTCGCAACCACCGTAGTAGCGCTTGCCCGGGTAGCCTTCGGCGTACTTGTTGGTCAGTACCGAGCCTTGAGCTTCCATCACCGCAGGGCTGGTGTAGTTTTCCGAAGCGATCAGCTCAATGTGCTCTTCCTGGCGCTGAGCTTCTTGCTCCATGGCGGCAAAGAGATCGGCGTCGTACTTGGCAATAGTCAAATCACGGCTGAACATGGCGGTCCTCAAGGATCGGGGGCAGAAAAGGGGGGCATTCTACCCCAACGGGTTTTGGAAGGCATATGAAAGGACATCATGTCGCAGACAAGTGGGCTTCATGACTGACATGCGGTGTCTGTGCTGGCCCCATCGCTGGCAAGCCAGCTCCCACAATGTCCGTGCTTCGCCCCACAAATATTGGTCCACAGCAAGTCACTGTGGGAGCTGGCTTGCCAGCGATGAGGCCAGCTGCCTCGCTGCAATACTTCAGTCAAACATGAACAGCGCATCATCGCTGAACTGCACTTCGAACTTGTCCGCCGGCATCGGCCGCCCGAACAGATACCCCTGAACCTCATCGCAACCGTGTTCCCTGAGGAAATCCAGCTGCTCCTGAGTTTCCACGCCCTCGGCGATCACCGCCAGGTTGAGGCTGTGGGCCATGGCGATGATCGCCCGGGCGATCTGCGCATCCTGTTCACCCGACGGCAGGCCATCGACGAAGGTGCGGTCGATTTTCAGCACGTCGATCGGGAACTGCTTGAGGTAGTTGAGCGATGAGTAGCCCGTGCCGAAGTCGTCGACCGCAATGCTCAGGCCGAGGTTTTTCAAGCCGTCGAGAATCTGCATCGCCTCGCTGACTTCGCGCATCAGGATACTTTCGGTCAGTTCCAGCTCCAGGCACGCCGGCGGCAGGCCGGTTTCCTTGAGGATGGTGGCGATCCGCGTACCGAGCTGGCCGTCGGAGAACTGCCGCGCGGAAATGTTCACCGACACCTTCGGTACGCGCACCTTGGCTTGATGCCAGGTCTTGAGCTGGCGGCAGGCTTCGCTGATCACCCAGTCGCCGACATCCACCACCAGACCGAGCTCTTCGAGCACCGGAATGAAATCCCCCGGCGGCACCAGGCCGCGACGCGGGTGGCGCCAGCGCAGCAGCGCTTCGGCGCCGGTCAAACGTTTGCCATCGCCGCTGAATTGCGGCTGGTAATACAGCACGAACTCGTTCTGCTCCAGTGCGTGACGCAAGTCGCTTTCCAGCTCCAGACGCTCCAGGGCGCTGGCGTTCATGTCCGCCTGATAGAACTGGAAGTTGTTCTTGCCGCGCTCCTTGGCGTGGTACATCGCGGTGTCGGCATTCTTCATCAACTGGCTGAGTTCGTTGCCGTCCTGCGGGCTCAGGGCGATGCCGATACTGGCCGTGACAAAGAACTCGCGGCCTTCGAGCACGAACGGTTTTACCAGGCTGGCGAGAATCTGTTCGGCCACGTGGATCGCCCGGTTCAAGGCAATTTCACGGTTGGCCCGTGGTTGCAGGAGCAAGGTGAACTCGTCACCGCCCATGCGCGCCACGGTATCGTCATCATCGACACAACCGAGCAGGCGCGTGGCCATTTCCTTGAGCATGCGGTCGCCGGCGGCGTGGCCCAGGGAGTCATTGATCGGTTTGAAACGGTCGAGGTCGAGGAACATCAGCACCACCCACGACTTCTGCCGTTCGGCCGCTTGCAACGCGGTGTGCAGACGATCCTGGAACAGCGTGCGGTTGGGCAGGTGCGTCAAGGCGTCGTAATAGGCGAGGCGGTGAATGCGCTGCTCACTGGCCTTGCGCTCGCTGATGTCGCTGAAGAAGCACACGTAACTGGCCAGGTCGCCTTCGTCGTCCAGTACGGCGGTGATGCCGACCCACGCCGGGTAATGTTCGCCATTGCGGCGCTTGAGCCAGACTTCGCCTTCCCAGGTGCTGTTCTGGTTCAGTTGCTTGAGCACGTAGCGCAGATGGGCTTCCTGCTGCTCGTCAACGGTCAGCATGTTCGGCAACTGGTCGAGCACCTGTTCCACCGCATAACCGCTGACGCGGCTGAAGGCTTCGTTGGCCTGGACGATGTAGCCGGCCGGGTCGGTGATCAGGATCGCCGACGTCGAGTGTTCGAATACCGTGGCGGCCATGCGCAGGTCTTTTTCGGCGCGGCGCTGCTGGCTGATGTCGCGACCAACCCCAAGTACGCCTTCGAATGCGCCGTGCTCGTCCCAGACCAGTACCAGCCGCAGCTCGATCGGAATCTTGCGCCCATCGGCCCGCAAGCAATCGAACAGGAACAACTGGGTCTGCACCTGGTTGCGCAACAGTGCCAGTTGCTCGGGGTGATCCAGCGCTTTGCTGACCCGCTCCATCAGCGTGTAGATACCGGCCAGTTGCTGCGGGTTGGCGATGGTCGATTGCCAGCCGTTCTGGAAAATCCATTCGGCGTCGTAACCCAGCACGGCTTGCACCGACGGGCTGACGTAATTGAGCGTCATGCGGTTGTCGGTGGAAAAAATCACGTCGCTGATGCTTTCGGCGAGCATCCGGTAGCGCTGCTCGCTGTCGCGCAGGGACTCACTGGCTTCGATCTGTTCGGTGACGTCCTTGGCCACGCCGATGATGCGAGTCACCTGATCGTTCTTGTCCCGCGCCAGGGCCTGTTCGCGAATGTCGAAACGGCGCCATTCACCGTCGCGGTGACGGAAGCGCAACTGGCATTGCATCAATTGGCTGTAGCCACCTTGCCGCTGGCTCTGGCGCGAGCGGTGGTAGTAGTCGGCATCGTCGGGATGCAGCAGGATTTCCCAGAAATACTCGCCCATCTGGTGCAGCTCGGTACGGCTGTAACCGAGGGTCTGGCCCAGATGGTGGTTGCTGAAGATCATGCGCTGGCTGATCACGTCCTGCACATACAGGTGATCGGGCACGGTGCGCACCACATCGGACCAGAATCCTTCACGCTCTTGCAGCGACAACTCGATGAGCTTGCGGCTGGTGATGTCGGTGATGCTCAGGATCACCGCTTTATAGTCTTCAGGGCTTTCCGGCAGGCGCAGCACCAGCCACAGGTGCTGGTCGTTGCCGGCGGCGTCCTGGAGCCGGATTTCCAGTTCAAGCTTTTTCTGTTGGTTGAGCAGCGCTTCCAGGACTTGGTTGCCGATAGCGCTGCCGTCCAGCGGGTTGCCGTCGATCAGCAGTTTCCAGGCTTGATCGGAGGTGTTGACGTTGAGCAGTTGCAACGCGACCTGGTTGACCTCGGTAATGCGCAGCGCCTGTAATAACTGCTGGCGCTGCTCCGGGACCGCCAGCCACGTTTGCAGTTGATTGTTGCTCTGCATCTGGCCCTTGCCGAACACATTCTTGAGGCCGGACATGTCGAGCACGCACAACGCAACGCCGGTGCCTTCGAAAATCTCCTGATAGCGCCGACGGCCTTCATGCAACTGGCGCTGACGCCGGCGCATGTTCAGCAGGACGATGAACGGCAACATGGAAAAGGCCAGGCCCAGCAGGCATTTGCCGATGAAGGCCGGCAGCAGTTCTTCGAGTACGCGCTGGCGATCGAACAGCCCGCGCAGTTGCCAGTCGCTGCCGCTCAGCGGAACGGTCAGCACGCTATTGCTCAGGTCATCCTGGGTCAGCGTGCCGGGGTTGACCAATGGCAGCGCTTCATCGCGGCTGATGATCTGGTGGTTGAAGCGGTTTTCCACCAGCCACTGGGGACGGCCATCGGCTTCGTTCAACTTGGTCAAAGACGAGAAAAATGTCGGTTTGAAACGCAAGGCCCAATAGCCACGTGTGCTGCCGCTGGCTTGATGCAATAACAGGTGCACCATCGAACCATCGATGGCGTTGCTGAAATAGTGAGGCTGGGCACGGCTGCGCCGGACCAGTTCGCTCAGGTAGTCGGCGTCTTCGCTGTTGGCCGCGCTGTCCGTGATGATGGTGCCGGAAGGGCTGAGCAGGGCCAGGCTGGTCAGGTCAGGCAAGGACTTTTGCAGCTTGCGCAGCAGCTCCTGCTGTTCGTCGGTACTTTGCGGCTGTTCGACGATCGGTAGCAGGTTCATGGCGATCTGCGCGTTGAGCGCCATGTTCAGACTGACTTGCGCGGCCAGGTCGGCGGTGTAGTCGATGGTGTACTGACGCTGGCTTTTCTGGGTTTCGCGTAGCTGATCCAGCAGTTGCCAGAACAGCAGTGCGAGCAGCATCAGCACCAGGGTCGCCAACGCACCTTTGAGGGTTCCGCGCAGGGGCGAACCGGACGCCGCTGTCGGTGCACGGGTGGTCAAGGGCGAAGGGACATTGGACAAGCTGTAATCCTGCGGTTTGGCTGGACTGGCGCGACGTGCACTATAAGCCGGACGCCCGAAGGGCGGCTAGCATGCCTTGAGTTGTGGCAAAGTGCCAGCCCCGCTCGGCTGGACGGCCTTCTGTCATTCAGGTAGCTTTGCCGGTTACGCGGGAGCGTTCCAGCTCCTAAACTCAGACTTTTTTCAGCGCGCACGCTTTGGTCTCCAACTAAGCGGTCAACGCGCATGGTCTGGCCCGGGCTTCGCCTGCGCTCTATTCATTCATCAGTCACTGACCCAAGGTTCTCCATGGCTCAATACGTATTCACCATGCATCGGCTGGGCAAAGTTGTTCCGCCGAAGCGGGAAATCCTGAAAAACATCTCCTTGTCGTTCTTCCCTGGCGCCAAGATCGGCGTGCTCGGCCTCAACGGTTCGGGTAAATCCACGCTGCTGAAAATCATGGCCGGCGTCGACACCGAGTTCGAAGGCGAAGCGCGTCCGATGCCGGAGCTGAACATCGGTTATCTGCCGCAAGAGCCACAACTTGACCCGACCAAGACCGTGCGTGAAGTGGTCGAGGAAGCGGTCAGCGTCATCAAGAACGCCCAGGCGCGCCTGGACGAGGTCTACGCGGCTTACGCTGAAGAAGACGCTGACTTCGACAAACTGGCCGCCGAACAGGCCAAGCTCGAAGCGATCCTGCAGGCCAGCGACGGTCACAACCTCGATCGCCAACTGGAAGTCGCCGCCGATGCGCTGCGTCTGCCGGCCTGGGATGCCAAGATCGAAGTCCTGTCCGGTGGTGAAAAGCGCCGTGTGGCCCTGTGCCGTCTGCTGCTGTCCGCACCGGACATGCTGCTGCTCGATGAACCGACCAACCACTTGGACGCCGATTCCGTCGCCTGGCTGGAGCACTTCCTGCACGACTTCCCGGGTACAGTGGTAGCGATCACGCACGACCGTTACTTCCTGGACAACGTTGCTGGCTGGATTCTGGAACTCGACCGCGGCGCGGGCATTCCTTACGAGGGCAACTATTCGGGTTGGCTGGAAGCCAAGTCCGATCGTCTGGCTGCCGAATCCAAGCAGCAGTCGGCCCACGAAAAAGCCATGAAGGAAGAACTGGAGTGGGTGCGCAAAGGCGCCAAGGCCCGCCAGTCGAAATCCAAGGCTCGTCTGCAACGCTTCGAAGAAATGCAATCGCAGGAATTCCAGAAGCGCAGCGAAACCAACGAGATCTACATCCCGGCCGGTCCACGCCTGGGCGACAAGGTCATCGAATTCAAGAACGTCACCAAGGGCTACGGCGATCGCGTGCTGATCGACAACCTGTCGTTCTCCATGCCGAAAGGCGCCATCGTCGGCGTGATCGGCGGTAACGGTGCCGGTAAATCGACCCTGTTCCGCATGTTGATGGGCAAGGAAACTCCGGATTCGGGCAGCATCGAAGTCGGTGAAACCGTGCAACTGGCCTGCGTCGACCAGAGCCGCGAAGACCTGGACGGCAGCAAGACTGTGTTCCAGCAGATCTCCGACGGTTCGGACCAGATCCGCATCGGCAACTACGAGATCCCGTCGCGTACCTACGTCGGTCGCTTCAACTTCAAGGGCGGCGACCAGCAGAAGTTCGTCAAGGACCTGTCCGGTGGTGAGCGCGGTCGCTTGCACCTGGCCCTGACCCTGAAGGAGGGCGGTAACGTCCTGCTGCTCGACGAACCGTCCAACGACCTCGACGTTGAAACCCTGCGTTCCCTGGAAGAAGCCCTGCTGGACTTCCCGGGCGCCGCCATTGTGATCTCTCACGATCGGTGGTTCCTGGACCGCGTCGCGACGCACATCCTGGCGTACGAAGATGACTCGCAAGCGGTGTTCTTCGAAGGCAACTACACCGAATACGAAGCCGATCGCAAAAAGCGTCTCGGCGAAGCAGCTGCCCAGCCGCATCGTGTACGGCACAAAAAGCTGGCCTGATTTCGGGTTGGTTGCATAAAGAGCGGAGCCTTCGGGCTCCGTTTTTTTTGGCCGGTTTTTCAGGGATACCGAGGAGAATTCATCGCTGGCAGGCCAGCTCCCACAAAGTATTGTGCAGGCAATAAATCCCGTTCCACCGCCAACCCCTGTGGGAGCCAGCCTGCTGGCGATGATGGTGTAACTGTTGGTGCATGACTTGGAGATTAGCTCCCTATTCAGGTGCAAAACCGACCAAAAAACGGGTCTGATTTATATCCTGTGCACCATTTAATTTCACAAATGCGACATTCTGCTCTGTTCTTGTGCGCGATCCGTTTGTTAAAGTCCGGCCCAATCTCTCCCAACGACAATAAATTTGCCGAGACTTTTCCATGATCGAATCCGTCGAATCCTTCCTTGCCCGCCTGAAAAAACGCGACCCGGATCAACCTGAATTCCACCAGGCCGTCGAAGAAGTTTTGCGCAGCCTGTGGCCGTTTCTCGAAGCCAATCCGCACTACCTGACCTCGGGCATTCTGGAGCGCATCTGTGAGCCGGAGCGGGCGGTCGTGTTTCGGGTTTCCTGGGTCGACGATCACGGCAAGGTGCAGGTCAATCGCGGTTTCCGCATCCAGATGAACAGCGCCATCGGCCCGTACAAGGGCGGGTTGCGCTTCCATCCTTCGGTGAACCTCGGTGTATTGAAGTTCCTCGCGTTCGAGCAGACTTTCAAAAACTCGCTGACTTCGCTGCCCATGGGCGGCGGCAAGGGCGGTTCGGACTTCGACCCTAAAGGCAAAAGCGATGCGGAAGTCATGCGCTTCTGCCAGGCCTTCATGAGTGAGTTGTACCGTCACATCGGCGCCGACGTTGACGTGCCGGCCGGTGACATCGGCGTCGGTGCGCGCGAAATCGGGTTCCTGTTCGGTCAATACAAGCGCCTGAGCAACCAGTTCACCAGCGTGCTGACCGGCAAAGGCCCGAGCTACGGCGGCAGCCTGATTCGTCCGGAAGCCACCGGTTTCGGTTGCGTGTACTTCGCTGAAGAAATGCTCAAGCGTCGTGGCCTGACGGTCGAGGGCAAACGCGTAGCGATCTCCGGTTCCGGCAATGTCGCGCAATACGCTGCGCGCAAGGTCATGGACCTGGGCGGCAAAGTGATTTCGCTGTCGGACTCCGAAGGCACGTTGTACTGCGAAAGCGGTTTGACCGAAGCGCAATGGCAAGCGGTGCTGGAGTTGAAAAACGTTCAGCGCGGGCGCATCAGCGAACTGGCCGGGCGCTTTGGCCTCGAGTTTCTCGCGGGTCAACATCCGTGGGGCTTGAGTTGCGATATCGCACTGCCATGTGCCACACAAAATGAACTGGATGCCGAGGCGGCGCATGCGTTGCTGCGCAACGGCTGCATCTGTGTGGCCGAGGGCGCGAACATGCCGACCACGCTGGAAGCCGTGGACCTGTTCATCGAAGCGGGCATCTTGTTCGCGCCGGGCAAGGCGTCCAACGCCGGTGGCGTTGCCGTAAGCGGTCTGGAGATGTCGCAGAACGCCATGCGCCTGCTGTGGACCGGCGGTGAAGTGGACAGCAAGCTGCACGCGATCATGCAGTCGATCCACCACGCCTGTGTGCATTACGGTGAGGAGAACGGTCAGGTCAATTACGTCAAAGGCGCGAACATCGCCGGCTTCGTCAAAGTCGCCGATGCGATGCTGGCCCAAGGCGTGGTTTAAGCCGGTTCGATGCGGATGATCTCGATCAGCTGGTCACCGGCCGGGCGTTGCCACAGCACTTCATCATTGAGCTGTGCGCCGAGTAACGCCCGGCCGAGAGGCGAGCCCCAATTGATCAGGTCATGGGCTGCATCGGCCTGATCTTCACCTACCAGTTGCACGCGGCGTTCGCTGTCGTGTTCATCGGCATAAGTCACCCAGCTACCGATCTGCACTTTTTCGGTAGACGTCGCAACCGGCACCACTTGTGCGCTGCCCAGCCGCTGCTTGAAGTAGCGCAGATCCCGTTCGAGATCGGCCAGGCGTTGTTTGTCCGCCTGTTCGCCCTTGGCTGTTTGCTCGGCATGCAGGGCTTGCAGCTCAGCCACCTTTTCCTGCAACAGGCTCAGGCCTTGCGGGGTGACGTAGTTGGGTTGCGCACTGACCTGCCGTTCGACCGGCTGATCGGCTTGCGCGGCGGCGTTATCTTCGTTGACGAATGCCCGGCTCATGGATTTCTCCCGTTATAGGAATTGGGCCATGGTTGCAGGCTTTTAGTTTCGGCGGATGTCTGTCCCCATTCAACACCACAAAACTACTGTAGGAGCGAGCCTGCTCGCGATGGCGGTTTATCAGCCAACTGCGATATCGACTGAAGTTGCGCTATCGCGAGCAGGCTCACTCCTACAGGGGTTGCGGTGTGTTTAGGTCAATAGTGATACCACTTCACCTCAAGCATCACTTCGTTTTCGGGCGTCGCCAAATGGCTGAACTCGCGCTGGGCGCTCAGGCGCAAGCCCAGGTTGCGCGACAGCTCCCATTGCTGATTCAAACTGATGGACCGGCGCACTTCGCCATTGGTGAAGAAATCGCCTTTGGTTTCGAGGCTCAAGTTGCCCAACGGGTTTTTCCACAGCAACCCCGTGTTGAAACCCGCCGCCGGGGAAATGAATTCGGCGAAGTCATTGTTGTGCTCCACACGCACAGTACCCAAGGCAAAACCGAGCATGTCGTCGGCCAGTTGCCAGGTTCCACCACCGCCGCCGTTGACGTGGCTGACCAGGGTTTCATCGTCATGCTTGCCCGGCACTCGCTCCAGGCCACCGGTGACCTGCCACGACAGCGGTTGCAGCAACTCATTGCGCGGGGTCAGGGAGCGAATGGTTGCCAGGTCCAGTTGCTGCACCTGCCAGTCATTACCTTCGTACTGGCGCAGCTTCAGTTGCAGGATTTCGATCTGCGCGCCGAGGGGGAAGCTTTCCGAATTGTCGTTGAGGTCGTGATAGGCCATGCGCAGGCCGTATTCGCCGAACGCACGGTCGCCACGGGTGCCGACACCGACCTGCCACGTGCGGGATTCGTGGCCATCTTCGGGCAGGCCCGGTTGCGGGATAACCAATTCCGGTGCCGGGTTCTGGTTGATCGCCCGCAGCAGTTCGAAGCTGCGTTGCGCTCGCGCTGGATCACGCTCCTGGCCGTTGGCGCGATAGCGTTCCAGGCGATAGGCCGCATCGATGATCAGCGCCTGACGGTCGCGGGGTTGGGCCTTGAATTCCGGCGTTTGCAATTGCTTCTGGTCAGCACTGACTTTCAGCACCCACTGCTGCTCTTCCGGGTTCAATGGCTCGGCGCGGCTCAGCAACTCTCGCTCACGGGAAGGGCGGTACTGGATCGATTCCACCAGCCCGGCTTCTTTCACGGCTTTGACGGTATCGGTCGGGATGGCGGTCAGCGGGAATTGTTCGGTCAGGCGCAGGCTCGGGCGGGCCACTTGCAGCAGTTCCAGCAGGCGATAGGAACAGTTTTCGTCGAAGAAGAAGTAATCGAACTTGATCTGCTTCAACTCCCAGACGTGCTCGACCATGCGCGCGGTTTCCGCTTGTGTCAGGTTCAGCCGGTACTCCCACAGGTCGCGGTTTTCCAGGCTGCGGTACTCCGAGAGCTTTTCCTGGTATGGCACCAGCGCGAACAGCCCGGGATAGCCGCCCATCAAGCCTTTCCAGGCGTAAAGGATGCTGTTGTCGGAGCCTTCGATGTAGGCGCCAAAATTGATCGCGTAACTGAGCAGTGAGGTCTTGTCGCTCTGCACATCAGCTTGGTCGATGCGCAGAAGGGTGTGGCCGAACATCGACGATGGACTGTTCAAATAGGCCGCCGGGAAGATCATCACCGCGCTGTGGGGCGAGACGTCCTTGAACCACTGCTTGAACTCGGCGCAGTCCAGTGTCGGCAAATCGGTCAGATTCAATTGTGCCTTGAGCCAACGCGTGCGGGCAGGGTAAACGCATTGGGCGTGCTGCTCGCCGGCACTCGCCGGCGCGTACAAGGCCTGTACGGTAGCGGCCAGTTCATGATCGGGATGTTCGTTGCCATCCGCGGCGAGGAAGAATTTCGGGTCGCTGACATAGCTGCGCCAGCCGCCGAGCTTGGCGGTTTCGTAATGGCCCAGGGAAATCCAGAAAGGGTCGTTGGCCAGTTGCTGCAAACGTTGAGGGTCGATGTGAGGCGCGGCGGACAGCGGGGCGCAGACACAGAGCGCCAGCCAGGCAAGGCGTTTGAGCATAGTGGCAACTTAATACTTGAGAAAAAGACCCAAAGAGGGGCAGGTCCAAAAAACAAAACCCGCTTCCCGAAAGAAGCGGGCGGGTCGAGCTTATGCCTGAGTGGCGTACTTGGCCAGACGAGGATCGTTCTTCAGAACGGCCAGGGTGTTGGTATGCACATCTTCGGCAGTCACGTCAGCCTTGCTGAAGATCTGCTGGAAGTGCTCGTGAGTGACGGCGGCGAAGTGCGCACGGTCTTCCGGCGCCACGCCCAGTACCACGGCATAGGTAGTTAGCGCTTCGCCGTTACCTTTGGCCATGTCTTCGGACAGCTCGTTCATCATGCCATTCATGGCAAACCAGGATTTGCCGCCATAGGTCAGCGACGCGTTGGTCGAGCAACCGTTGGTACCGGAGGTCATACCGAAGGTTGCGTTGCCGGAAGTGCCGTTGGTGGTGGATGCCAGGAAGTGAGCCGGGGTGCCACGCTGACCTTCGAACAGCATGTTGCCCCAACCGCAATCCGGGCCGCCTGGCGCCTGAGCCATGGCGTTGATGGATACAGCGGTGAAGAGAGTACCGAGAAGAATCCGTTTCATAGCTTTGTTCTCTTTATGTGCGTACCAATGGACAAGGGATCTGGCCCGTTCCGGTGCCAGTGGGCCGGTTATTAGTCCAGCCGCGCAGTTTGGAGTTTAGGCACGATCGCGCGGTTCCGTGATTTTTTGCAAAACATTTGCCGCAAACAGTGATTTGGCGCACGCCCGCAGCGGCGGCATGACTTGTCTATGCTTTGGTCTGAGGCGCTCCTTGCCAGTCAGGTACAGGCAGCGCCAGAATGCCGCTATCTGCCCCGCCTGATCTAAGGAAGCCCGATGCCTGATCCTGTTGCTGCCAGCTTGCGTCTAGCGCCCGAAGCGCTGACCCGTCCGTTTTCCGCTGAACAGTTCAGCTTCTCTACCACCAATGATCTGGAGCCCTTTCGCGGTGTGCTTGGCCAGGAACGTGCTGTCGAAGCCTTGCAGTTCGGTGTGGCCATGCCACGCCCCGGTTACAATGTGTTCGTCATGGGTGAGCCCGGCACCGGCCGGTTTTCGTTCGTCAAACGCTACCTGAAAGCCGAAGGCAAACGCCTGCAGACCCCGGCGGACTGGGTCTACGTCAATAATTTCGATGAGCCGCGCGAACCTCGCGCACTGGAGCTGCCGTCGGGTACCGCCGGTAATTTCATTGGTGATATCAACGGTTTGATCGACAACCTGCTGGCAACTTTCCCAGCCGTTTTCGAGCACCCGTCCTACCAACAGAAAAAGAGCGCCATCGACCGCGCCTTCAATCAGCGCTACGACAAGGCTCTGGATATCATTGAGCGTCTGGCCCTGGAAAAGGACGTCGCTCTCTACCGCGACAGCAGCAACATCGCGTTCACCCCGATGCTTGAAGGCAAGGCCCTGGACGAAGCGGAATTCGCCCAGTTGCCGGAAGCTGAGCGCGAGCGTTTCCATGAGGACATCTCGTCCCTCGAAGAGCGCTTGAACGAAGAGCTCGCCAGCCTGCCGCAATGGAAGCGAGAGTCGAGCAATCAACTGCGCCACCTCAACGAAGAAACCATCACCCTGGCCTTGCAGCCGTTACTTTCGCCGTTGTCGGAGAAGTACGCCGAGAACGCGGCGGTGTGCGGTTACCTGCAAGCGATGCAGGTTTACCTGCTCAAGACCGTGGTCGAGCAACTGGTGGACGACAGCAAGACCGACGCCGTCGCCCGCAAACTGCTGGAAGAGCAATACGCGCCGAGCCTGGTGGTCGGTCATTCGGCCAGCGGCGGTGCGCCGGTGGTGTTCGAACCGCACCCGACCTACGAAAACCTGTTCGGCCGTATCGAATACAGCACCGATCAGGGCGCGTTGTACACGACGTATCGGCAATTGCGACCGGGTGCGCTGCACCGCGCCAACGGCGGTTTCCTGATCCTCGAAGCGGAAAAAATGCTCAGCGAACCGTTCGTGTGGGACGCGCTGAAACGCGCCCTGCAATCGCGCAAGCTGAAAATGGAATCGCCGCTCGGTGAAATGGGCCGGTTCGCCACCGTCACGCTGAACCCGCAGCACATTCCGCTGCAGGTCAAAGTCGTGATCATCGGCGCCCGTCAGCTCTATTACACGCTGCAAGACCTCGATCCGGACTTCCAGGAGATGTTCCGCGTCCTGGTGGATTTCGACGAAGACATCCCGATGGTCGACGAGAGCCTGGAGCAGTTCGCCCAGTTGCTCAAAACCCGTACATCCGAAGAAGGCATGGCGCCGTTGACCGCCGATGCGGTGGCGCGTCTGGCGACGTACAGCGCGCGTCTGGCCGAGCATCAGGGGCGTTTGTCAGCACGGATTGGCGACCTGTTCCAACTGGTCAGCGAGGCGGATTTCATTCGCCATCTGGCGGGTGACGAGATGACCGACGCCGGGCACATCGAACGTGCGCTGAAGGCCAAGGCCACCCGTACCGGACGCGTGTCGGCGCGGATTCTCGATGACATGCTGGCGGGGATCATCCTGATCGACACCGATGGCGCGGCGGTCGGCAAGTGCAACGGCTTGACGGTGCTGGAAGTCGGCGATTCGGCCTTCGGTGTACCGGCGCGGATTTCCGCCACGGTGTATCCGGGCGGCAGCGGCATCGTCGACATCGAACGTGAGGTCAACCTCGGTCAGCCGATCCACTCCAAAGGCGTGATGATCCTCACCGGGTATCTGGGCAGCCGTTACGCCCAGGAATTCCCGTTGGCGATTTCCGCGAGTATCGCACTGGAGCAGTCCTACGGTTATGTGGACGGCGACAGCGCCTCTCTGGGCGAGGCGTGCACGCTGATTTCGGCCTTGTCGAAAACCCCGCTCAAACAGTGCTTTGCGATTACCGGTTCGATCAACCAGTTCGGTGAAGTGCAGGCAGTGGGCGGGGTCAACGAGAAGATCGAAGGCTTCTTCCGCCTCTGTGAAGCGCGCGGGCTGACCGGCGAGCAGGGCGCGATCATTCCGCAGGCCAACGTCGCTACGTTGATGCTCGACGAGAAAGTGCTGACGGCGGTGCGTGCCGGGCAGTTCCATGTCTACGCGGTACGCCAGGCTGATGAGGCCTTGAGCCTGCTGGTCGGCGAACCGGCGGGCGAGCCGGACGAGAACGGCGAATTCCCTGAAGGCAGCGTCAACGCACGGGTGGTGGAGCGCTTGCGGGTCATTGCGGAAATGATCAGTGAGGAAGATCTAAAAGAGGCTGAAAAGGAGATGGCGGTCGAGGCGCTGGTCGAGGCCAAGCCTGCGTGATGCATAACCTGTGGGAGCCGAGCTTGCTCGCGATAGCGGACTGACATTCAGCACCTGTGGTGACTGAACGTCCGCAATCGCGAGCAAGCTCGGCTCCTACAGGTGATCTATACAGTCCGAAAACGCCATCACTCTGGCGTCAATATTCACACAATGACCATTCGGCGCCTTCTGGTATCGAATGGCCTGCATCCCGCACTTTTCTTCTATTCTCTGCTCAAGGACAGGGACAGTAATCACTGGATCGAAACAGCCTTCCCGTGGAGGCTGAATACCGGATCTACCGAGGGTCGCCGCCATGTCGCGCAACCTCTGCCTCACTCGTCAATGCCTGGGTCTTGTGACCCGTATCGAATGCGCCATCAAGCCGTTGGCGGGTGATACGGGTATGTGGACCTTGCTCTTCGCCGCCGGAATGGCCGGCGAACAACCTTCAGCCATCAAAGCCCAGGGCCCGTTTCCTGGTCCGTTCGCGGCTGAATCCATCCTCGACACCATTGTTGAAAGCCTGACCTTGCACGGCTACGAACTCGCTGATGATCCGCAAATCTGGTGCCTGCATCTGCAAGCCCAGTTGCGCGAGATCAATGGCGGACGTTGCCGTAACGTCGGTGGCTTTGAGTTTCGGCCCGATCATTAGTCCGTTCTATTGGGCCAGCTTGGATGCATCAGCCTTGTCGAGTTTGACCTCGTAGCCATATTGCACGGTGGTGAGGTCAGTTCGCTGATAGGTTTCCAGGCGCGTGGGTTGGCCGTAGAAGTAATGGACGGCAAACAGCGCGGGGCCTTCTGTGCCTGCATCATGGGTGACTGCGAGAATTTCCTTGAGGTAATTGCCACTGTCGTCCTTGGCAAAAAACCGCCAGTCCTGCTCGGGGAACACTTTCAGGTCCACCACCAACGCGTTGCCTTTGAGCTCCAGGCCTTTGGGCAGTTGATGAGCGTCGATGCTCTGCTTGTCGACCGTCGCCAGGAACAGCGGCACGGAGCCCACCACGTAAGCGGGCGTTTCCGGAAACAGGTTCAGGTCATAGGTGATGGTGCCGCGAAGGGGATCGACCTCATACGCCTCCGGCGGCAGTTCGATCGGTTCATCGCGTTTGCCCCGGCTGTCCTCGGTGAAGAAGCTGACCGGGTTTTCGCCGGGATTGAAGGAGGTGCCAAGGAGTTCGTCATTGAAGCTTTTGAGGTGGCTGAATTCGACTCGGGCAGCGCTTGAGTCATCAACCGACTGAGTGATTTTGACCCCCTTCTTCAGTTGTTCCTCGGTCAAGGTCGCGCCCTTGAGCCAGCTCGGCGCCTGGTCGTCATACACCACCACCGGCAAGTTCAAGGGCTGGATGGTTTTCTGCGTGGTGTGACGGTCAAAGCGACGCACCGGCAGATCCAGATCCTTGCGGGTCACCGTGACGGCTGAAAAGTCCAGTAGGCTCACTTCGAGAGTTTCGATCGGTCCGTTGAAATACACTTTCGAATAACGATGGGTTTGTTGCTTCTCGAAGGTGCGGTGCTCTTCATCGAGCTGCTTTTCGAACGCTTCGCTCCAGGATTTCTGTTGCTGCATTTTCACCAACTGCTTCTGGTAGAAAGCGATTTGCGCAGCGGTTTCATTGATCGAGCCGGAGCGCGAGAGAAATTGCCCGCTGGCATCCTTGGCCTGGACGATCAGCGGGTTGAGCGGTGTTTCTACGATCTCCGGGGCTTGTGGCGCACTGTTGCTGAATTCGAGTTCTGCGTAGTTATTGGCCAGCTTCAGCAGGGTGACGCTGACGTTGTCGTTGGTGCGCGTCTGGCCGACATCCTTTTTCGTCAGGTCGAAGCTGTAGAGCCGATGGGGGGCGATGACTTCGATCTTGCCTTGCAGGCTGAGCGGTTGCGGCTGGTTCTTGATATCGGCATCCAGGCCTTCGATGAACGGATACGCCACGGTCAGGTCATCGGGATTGTTCAGGTTGGAGCTCGACGGACTCAACTGAATGCCGGGATCGGTTTCCGACCATTCCGGCTGGAAGGCGATGACGCGTTTGTTGCTCAGCGTGACCGATTGCCATTCCAGGCCATGGGGAAACAGAAACGCCGCCGGAATGCTGAAATTGAAAGGAAATACGGGTTGCAGGTCGGTGAGGTAGTCGGAGCTGGAATCTTTATGCAACACGAACAGGCCGTTGATGTAGGTGTCGACCAGTGCCTGGGGCGAGGGGTAGTGCTTGAGGACGGCGAGGGCGTCTTCACCGTATTCGGTCTCCACCGGTTTGCTGTCGAGCTTGAGTTGCGCCCGTTCGAGCAGCAGCAGCGAGCCGCCAAGTTCCGCCACGGCGTCCTTGAGTTTCGGGTCCTGGATCGCATCCAGCGACTTTTCGAACTGCGCAGTCTTTTCCTCCAGGCTGACCTGGCGTTTTTCATCGCTCGGCGAGCAGGCGCTCATCAGCAACGCCAGGCAGATTCCTGCACCGGTTAAAGGCAAGCGCGCATCCATTTCCTGTCTTCCTGTCCGATATCACTGAGCTGTCAATGGTTTGGACACTAGCAGAAAAACCTTGATGTACACGCGCAGGTGGCGGATTTCCCGATGGTTTCTGGGTGTAACAGCGGGCTGCTATACTCGCGTCGATTTTCAGACCACCTGTGAGATTCAATGGAACGCTTTATCGAAAATGCAATGTACGCCTCCCGCTGGTTGCTGGCGCCGATCTACTTCGGCCTGTCCCTCGGGTTGCTGGCCCTGGCGCTGAAGTTCTTCCAAGAAGTCTTCCACGTCATCCCCAACGTTTTTTCGATGGCCGAGTCGGACCTGATCCTCGTGCTGCTGTCGCTGATCGACATGGCGCTGGTGGGCGGTTTGCTGGTGATGGTGATGATTTCCGGTTACGAAAACTTCGTTTCCCAACTCGACATCGACGACAGCAAGGAAAAGCTCAACTGGCTGGGCACCATGGACTCTTCGTCGCTGAAGATGAAAGTGGCCGCTTCCATCGTGGCGATTTCCTCGATTCACTTGCTGCGCATCTTCATGGACGCCAAGAACGTCGATCCCGAGCATTTGCAGTGGTACGTGATCATTCACATGACCTTCGTGGTGTCGGCCTTTGCCATGGGTTACCTGGATAAAGTGACCAAGCACTGATCAACATTCAGCGCTGTACCCGCCGCCCGTCTGTTGCAAAACAGACGGGCGGCGTCGTTTGTGGCTTGTACTTTGATGCGTCGAGGCCTATCCCTGTAGAGGTAATGGCTCGCCACTGTGTGAGGTGCCTTCATGAACCTGCAAGAGTTGAATGCCTATGCCGTCGCCGGGAAGGTCGACGAGCTGAACCTGATCTCGATGGAGGGGGGGATTTATCTGCTGGAAGCGCGGATGCATGGCGCCGCGTATCCCCTGAGCGATAAACGCGGCGAAATGATGCATTTGCGTTCGGTCGAGCACGCTCGCGAAGTGCTTCACTCCTTTCCCAAGCTGAACTTCAACCTCGTGCACAACCTGGTGCATGACGAGATGTGCGGGCTCGGCGGCATTGACGAAAGCCTGAAGGTGCCGATCGACCAGCGATCTCCACGACAGGGCTGACACCCCTCATCAACGCGGTGGCAACTGTGCTAGTCTGCTGGCCCTTTTGGTTTCGGGCGCTCCGGGACGCGCTGTGCATGCACGGCAAGTTCCTGGTCCGTCCGCACAGCGGAGCAGTGTCATGTCCGAAGTAAATCTGTCCACCGACGAAACTCGCGTCAGCTACGGCATTGGCCGTCAGCTGGGCGACCAACTGCGCGACAACCCGCCACCGGGCGTTAACCTGGACGCGATCCTGGCAGGTCTGACCGACGCATTCGCCGGTCTGCCAAGCCGTGTCGGCCAGGAAGAAATGTCCGCCAGCTTCAAAGTGATCCGTGAAATCATGCAAGCCGAAGCTGCAGCCAAGGCTGAAGCGGCCGCTGGCGAAGGCCTGGCCTTCCTGGCTGAAAACGCCAAGCGTGACGGCATCACCACCCTGGCTTCCGGCCTGCAGTTCGAAGTTCTGACTGCCGGTGAAGGCGCCAAGCCATCCCGTGAAGACACCGTGCGTACTCACTACCACGGCACCCTGATCGACGGCACCGTGTTCGACAGCTCCTACGAGCGTGGCCAGCCTGCAGAATTCCCGGTTGGCGGCGTGATCGCTGGCTGGACCGAAGCCCTGCAACTGATGAATGCCGGCAGCAAATGGCGTCTGTACGTGCCGAGCGAACTGGCTTACGGCGCTCAAGGCGTTGGCAGCATTCCGCCGCACAGCGTACTGGTGTTCGACGTCGAGCTGCTCGACGTTCTGTAA
Source organism: Pseudomonas sp. MAG733B (assembly GCF_036884845.1). Classification (NCBI taxonomy): domain Bacteria; kingdom Pseudomonadati; phylum Pseudomonadota; class Gammaproteobacteria; order Pseudomonadales; family Pseudomonadaceae; genus Pseudomonas; species Pseudomonas sp. MAG733B. Next base: position 6,317,610 of record NZ_CP145732.1, on the reverse strand, counting down.
GCATTTGATCGTGTAGGAGCAAGGCTTGCCCGCGATAGCAGCACCTCGGTATCAAAATTGAACCGAGTTGCTTGCATCGCGAGCAAGCTCTGCTCCTACAGGGTTTGCGATGCTATTCATACTTCAATCTTGTGATTCAGTTCATGCGACGGGCGCAATGCCCGGGCATAGCAGAACAGAAACAGGTTGCGCACTACTTCCTTGAGCACCACCGGCTCGCTGGAATTCAGGCCATTGAGGTCAAGATCACCCTGATCCTGAAGTTCACTCAAGGCTTCCTCTTCAAGTACCGCACAGACTTCCCCGGTTTCGCGATGCAGAATCCTGAGGTAAGGGTGTGGGCGGTCCAGCCAGGCATCGATTAAGTAAGTCATGAATTCTCATCTCCATTGATTGGTTTCAATGAGAATAATTCCTATTCAATAAATAGCAAGGACCTATTGGCGGTTTGGGCTTTTTTCCGGGTAAAGATTGCGTAAGGTCAAAACGGCTGGCCTTTAGCTATTGCGAGGATTTGCTGGGTGAAGCAGGGGAGGGCGAAGCACCATCCCACGCCTGGCGCGGGATGGAATACAGCAGGTTCAGACTTTTCTGACGAACTCGGATTTGAGTTTCATCGGGCCGATACCGTCGATCTTGCAGTCGATGTCGTGATCGCCATCGCACAGGCGGATGTTCTTCACCTTGGTGCCGACCTTGACCACCAGCGACGTGCCCTTGACCTTGAGGTCCTTGATCACGGTAATGGTGTCGCCGTCCTGCAGGACGTTACCGACCGAATCCTTTTTCACCGCGTCATCGGACACCGCTTCGGCTTCGCCGCTTGCGGACCACTCGTGAGCGCACTCGGGGCAGATCAGCTGGGCGCCGTCCTCGTAGGTGTATTCGGAATTGCATTTCGGGCAGGGTGGCAACGTGCTCACTAAGGCTCCTTGGATTCAGGATCGTTAAAAAGCGCACATTGTATAGGGTTTTCCAGGTGCGGGGAGTTGAAAGCAAAAGATCGCAGCCTTCGGCAGCTCCTATGTATGGACTCGCACCCACTGTCTACCCGCTTTTGAAAAACCGCTGCCCCGTTGCATCTATGTATTAGGCCTATTCGTGGAAGCCGTCTTCGGCTTCTGGCCAAAATTGGAAAAGCTCGTGGTATGCCGATTACAGTCAGGCCTCGAAGGCCAGTAGGAGCTTAGGCATCAATCCACGCCGGTCTTACCTGGGGTCAATTTTTTTCAGCAGAGGGTCAGACGGTTAGTACCTCGGTGGCAGAACTCTGTCGCTCAGTGGCCCATCGTCGCTGGCTGGCCATCACCCGCGTGGCGACGATAAGTCTGGTCATTCTGTAGAAGCACCCAGACGATTCGCAGGTTGCGGTTGGCTAGCCTGATCGCAGCCTCCTTACGGCCCAACCGGCTCATCCAGTGCAACAAACGGCGGTCATCGGGTTGCTGGGAATCAGGTCGTAGTTGTTGCAGCACCGCATGGGCTCCCTGGATCATCAGGCTGCGTAAATAAGCATCACCTCGCTTGGTCATGTTCCCCAACCGGACCGTCTCCCCGCTGCTGTGCTGGTCAGGCACCATGCCAAAGTACGCGGCAAACTTGCGGGCATTGGGAAATCGCTCAGGCTTGGTTTCCTTGGCCACCAGTGCCGTGGCAGTGATCGGGCCGATGCCGCGCACAGTCATTAGCCGCTTCGCCGTCATGTCGGTGTTGGCGGCCACTTCCAGGCGTCCCGTCAGTACGCTGATGCGCTCGCCCAAATGGCGCCACTCGGCCAACAGTTCGTCGATCAGTTCACGCAGCAGGCCCGGCACCGGTTGGGTGGCATCTTCCAGCACCCGCGGAATTTTCTGGCTGATCGCAACATCGCCCTGTGCCAAGGCTACGCCGTGCTCAAGCAGCAGGCCGCGCATCTGATTACTGAGGGCCGTGCGTCGACGCACATAGCCCTGGCGGGCGCGATGCAACGCCTGCATTGCCAGCGCCGCAACGCTTTTGACCGGTACTGCGCAGATTTTTTCATCGCGATTAGCCCGCAGAATCGCCAGCGCATCGTTGCGATCATTTTTAGGCCCGCTGCGATGTGTGGCCACCAAACCGGCTGGAAGAATCCGCACCGGATTGCCTTGGTCTTGCAGCTGCCGGGCCCAGGCCTGGGCACCCGGACCGGTCTCCATCAAAACCACGACATGCGGCGGCAACTGTCGGAGAAAATCATAAAACGCCTCGCGCGACTTGATCCGCTGCTCGTAGAACACCTGGCCGAGGATATCTTCACCGGCGACCTGAAAGACCTGTTTGGCCAGGTCGACCGCCAAGGTTGTGCAGGCCGACAAATCGGAAGAAGACACGGATTGATCAAACGAACTATGATTTTTCATGGACTCGCCCTCGCTGTCGTTGGCTGTTTAGACTGCCACCGTGGCGCATTGACGCCTCGGCTTGGGCGAGTCCATCCAATTACAGGGTGGGTGTAGGAGCTGCCGAAGGCTGCGATCTTTTGATCTTGCTTTAACGATCAGTGCGTACGGGCGACCGAAAACTCGCTCAGCTCAACCAGCGCATCGCGATACTCGCTCGGCGGCAGTGCGTCGAGGCATTTGATCGCACGGGCCACGTAATCGCGGGCCAGTTGCGCGGTGTATTCCAGCGAGCCCGAGGCCTCCACGGCTTCGCGGATGCTCTCCAGGTCTTCGATGCCGCCTTTCTGGATAGCCTTGCGCACCAAGGCAGCCTGTTCCGGCGTGCCTTCGCGCATGGTGTAGATCAGCGGCAGGGTCGGCTTGCCTTCGGCCAGATCGTCACCGACGTTCTTGCCCAGGGTTTCCGCGTCGCCTTTGTAATCCAGCAGGTCGTCGACCAGTTGGAAAGCCACACCCAGGTGATCGCCGAACATGCGCAGTGCTTCGCTCTGTTCAGGCGTTGCGCCGGCCAGGGCCGCGGCGCTGTGGGTCGAGGCTTCGAAGAGCATCGCGGTCTTGCCGCGGATGACTTCCATGTAGGTTTCTTCAGTGGTGCTGGCGTCACGGACCTTCGACAGCTGCAACACTTCGCCTTCGGCGATGATGCGCGTGGCTTGCGAAAGGATTTTCATCACCGGCATGGAGCCCAGTTCGACCATCATTTCGAAGGAGCGCGAATACAGGAAGTCGCCCACCAGCACGCTCGGCGCATTGCCCCACATGGCGTTGGCGGTCGAGCGGCCACGGCGCATGCCGGACATGTCGACTACGTCGTCATGCAACAGGGTCGCGGTGTGCAGGAATTCGATGGTCGCGGCCAAAAGTCGCAGGTCATCGCCTTCACGTCCCAGTGCTTTGCCGGACAGCAGCACCAATAAAGGACGCAGGCGTTTGCCGCCGGCCGAAGTAATGTAGTCGCCGATTTTAGATACCAGCGGCACTCGGGAAGTCAGCTGCTTCTTGATGATGCCGTCGACGGCGCTAAAATCGTCCGCGACCGCGCGGTAGAAAGCTTGGGGTTGCATCAGCGACAGTCGCTCCAGAAGGGTTGCGCGGCATGCTAGGACCCACGTCCTGGCCTGTCAAGGCGCGATGGACGGCCCCTTGCAAGGCGCTCGTGCCTTGCGTACAATCGCGCACCCTGAACTTCCTGGGCAGCACCTGCCTTACGCAATTGCAAGCGGGCCTTCCAGCCCCATGCAGCCATGCCAGCCAATACCTCTTCTTATAAAGAGCTGGGTGAGCAGGATTATCGGAGAAATACCATGTCTTATGCAGTAATCGTTACTGGCGGCAAGCAGTACAAAGTCGCCCCAGGTGAATACCTGAAGATCGAAAAACTGGAAATCGCTACCGGCGAATCCGTTACCTTTGATCGCGTTCTGTTGGTTGCCAATGGCGACGACGTGAATATCGGCGCTCCAGTTGTTGCTGGCGCTACCGTTGTGGCTGAAGTGATCTCCCAAGGTCGTCACGATAAAGTCCGCATCATCAAGTTCCGTCGCCGTAAGCACCACATGAAGCGTATGGGCCACCGCCAGTGGTACACCGAGATCAAAATCACCGGTATTCAGGCTTAATTTCAGCCTAATTCCTCACTAGGAGAATTGAACTCATGGCACACAAAAAAGCTGGTGGTAGTACCCGTAACGGTCGCGACTCAGAAGCCAAACGCCTTGGCGTGAAGATGTATGGCGGCCAGGCTATCAAAGCGGGCAACATCATCGTGCGTCAGCGCGGCACCCAATTCCACGCTGGCTACGGCGTTGGTATGGGTAAAGATCACACCCTCTTCGCTAAAGTCGAAGGCGTGATCAAGTTCGAAGTAAAAGGCGCCTTCGGTCGTCGTTACGTGAGCGTAATCGCCGCTTAATTGCGCGATCGCTGGAAAAGCCCTGTCTCGCGACGGGGCTTTTTCGTTTGTGGGGTGAGTCTCTTGCAAAACTGTTTGTATGGGCTGTCGGCGCGCTGGACTGTGCGGTCGTTGATTGAGGTCGCTGCGCTCATTTTTGCAAGAGTCTTATGTCTTAGTGTTTTTCGGCTCGTCCGTATGGCGAGAGGCGTGTTGTTATGAAGTTTGTTGATGAAGTATCGATCCGAGTAAAGGCTGGCGACGGTGGCAATGGCGCCATGAGTTTCCGTCGGGAAAAATTTATCGAAAACGGTGGCCCGAACGGCGGTGATGGTGGTGATGGCGGCTCGGTCTACATGATCGCCGACGAAAACCTCAACACCCTGGTCGACTATCGTTATACCCGGCACTTCGATGCCGAGCGTGGCGCCAACGGCGGCAGCACTGACTGCACCGGCAAGAAGGGTGAAGAGCTTGTGCTGCGCGTTCCGGTCGGCACCACGGTGATCGACTCCGCCACTCAGGAAGTGATCGGCGACCTGACCAAGGCTGGCCAGAAGTTGCTGGTCGCTCACGGTGGCTGGCACGGTCTGGGCAACACCCGTTTCAAATCCAGTACCAACCGTGCGCCACGCCAGACCACGCCGGGCAAGCCGGGCGAGCAGCGTGACCTCAAGCTGGAAATGAAAGTGCTGGCGGACGTCGGTTTGCTGGGCTTGCCGAACGCCGGTAAAAGTACCTTTATCCGTTCGGTATCGGCCGCCAAGCCGAAAGTCGCCGACTACCCGTTCACCACCTTGGTGCCAAACCTGGGTGTGGTCAGCGTTGATCGCTGGAAGAGCTTCGTGGTCGCGGACATTCCGGGGCTGATTGAAGGTGCTTCCGACGGCGCGGGCCTGGGCATTCGCTTCCTCAAGCACTTGTCGCGTACCCGTCTGTTGCTGCACCTCGTCGACATGGCGCCGCTGGACGACACCAGTGCTCCGGACGCTGCCGAAGTCATCGTCAACGAGCTGACCAAGTTCAGCCCATCCCTGGCTGAGCGTGATCGCTGGTTGATCCTGAACAAGTGCGACCAGATCCTCGACGAAGAGCACGATGCTCGCGTCAAGGAAATCGTTGATCGCTTGGAATGGACTGGTCCGGTCTATGTGATCTCGGCGATTGCCAAGCAGAACACCGAGCGCTTGTGCCACGACATCATGCGTTACCTGGAAGATCGTGCCGATCGCCTGGCCAACGACCCTGCCTACAAGGAAGAGCTGGCCGATCTCGATCAGCGCATCGAAGACGAAGCTCGCGCCCAGTTGCAGGCGCTGGATGATCAGCGTGCCCTGCGTCGCAGCGGCGTGAAGTCGGTCCATGACATCGGTGACGACGATTGGGACGAAGAAGATGTGGATGACGAGGACGGTCCGGAAATCATTTACGTGCGTGACTGATTCGTTGCGATAAACTTAAGCGCCGCTCAATCGAGCGGCGTTTTAGTATCTGGAAATCGATCGTTGGTCACGAATAACCACGAATAATGTCACGGGCAGTGCCAGGTCGCGCTGCCCTCAAGCTAAGGTTGAAGATGATGCGGAGCAAGGTGACAGGTGCGCAGCGATGGGTCGTGAAAATCGGCAGCGCTTTGCTGACGGCGGACGGCAAAGGCCTGGATCGCGCGGCAATGGGTGTCTGGGTTGAACAGATGGTGGCCCTGCATGAGGCGGGCGTTGAGCTGGTGCTGGTGTCCTCCGGGGCGGTGGCTGCCGGCATGAGCCGTCTGGGCTGGACCTCGCGACCCAGTGCGATGCACGAGCTTCAGGCTGCCGCTGCAATCGGTCAGATGGGCTTGGTGCAAGCCTGGGAATCGAGCTTCGCCGAGCATGGCCGGCACACGGCGCAGATTCTCCTGACCCACGACGACCTGTCCGACCGCAAGCGCTACCTGAACGCCCGCAGTACCTTGCGCGCGTTGGTCGAGCTGAAAGTCATCCCGGTGATCAACGAGAACGACACCGTTGTCACCGACGAAATTCGTTTCGGCGACAACGATACGTTGGCGGCGCTGGTGGCCAACCTGGTTGAGGCGGATTTGCTGGTGATCCTGACGGATCGCGACGGCATGTTCGACGCCGATCCGCGCAGCAATCCTGATGCCCAGCTGATTTACGAAGCGCGCGCCGATGATCCGGCGCTTGATGCGGTGGCGGGTGGTACCGGTGGGGCGCTTGGGCGTGGCGGTATGCAGACCAAGTTGCGCGCTGCGCGGCTGGCGGCCCGTTCCGGTGCACATACCATCATCGTTGGCGGTCGCCTTGAGCGTGTGCTGGATCGCCTCAAGGTGGGCGAGCGCATCGGCACCTTGCTTTCGCCTGAGCGCGGCATGCTGGCGGCGCGCAAGCAGTGGTTGGCTGGTCATCTGCAAACCCGAGGCACGCTGGTGCTGGATGCGGGCGCGGTGGCGGCGCTGTCCCAAGGCAACAAGAGTTTGTTGCCGGTCGGGGTCAAGCTGGTGCAGGGCAGCTTCCGCCGCGGCGAAATGGTGGTGTGCGTGGCGCCGGACGGACGTGAGATCGCCCGTGGCCTGGCCAACTACAGTGCGCTGGAAGCACAAAAAATCATCGGTCAGTCGTCTGAGGCGATTGTCGGGTTGTTGGGGTATATGGCGGAACCGGAACTGGTTCACCGCGATAACCTGATTCTGGTCTGAAGGAATACCTGAATGCGTTTGGCAAAAGGATTGTTGGGGTTAGTGCTGGCGATGCCGCTGCTGGCTTCCGCCGAGGAGATTGGCCAGGTGTCGACGGTGTTCAAGTTCGTCGGGCCGAACGACCGGATCGTGGTCGAGGCGTTTGATGATCCGAAGGTCGAAGGTGTGACCTGCTACCTGTCTCGCGCCAAAACCGGTGGCGTGAAGGGTGGGTTGGGTCTGGCCGAGGATCGTGCCGAAGCTTCCATCGCTTGTCGTCAGGTCGGCCCCATCAGCTTCAAGGGTGAGCTGAAGGATGGCGATGAGGTGTTCAAGGAGCGTACGTCGCTGGTCTTCAAGACCATGCAGGTGGTGCGCTTCCTCGACAAGAAGCGCAATACGTTGGTGTATCTGGTCTACAGCGATCGCTTGATCGAAGGCAGCCCGCAGAATGCGGTGACGGCAATTCCGATTTTGCCGTGGGCGCACGCCCAATAACCTGACGCAAGACAAACTGTGGGGCGAGCCTGCTCGCGATAGCGGGTATCCAGCCAGTACAAATGCTGAATGTTAATCCGTCATCGCGAGCAGGCTCACTCCCACATTTTTTTGCGTTGAATTCACTAAATCGCAAGCAATAAAAAACCGACCCTGAGGTCGGTTTTTTAATGAACGAGTCGCTTAGGCAGCAGCGGCAACGTTCAGGGCCTTTACGTGGCCATTCAGGCGGCTCTTATGGCGAGCAGCCTTGTTCTTGTGGATGATGCCTTTATCGGCCATACGGTCGATAACTGGCACAGCCAGAACGTAAGCAGCTTGTGCTTTAGCAGCGTCTTTTGCGTCGATGGCCTTAACTACGTTTTTGATGTAGGTACGGACCATGGAACGCAGGCTGGCGTTGTGGCTGCGACGCTTCTCAGCCTGTTTTGCACGTTTTTTGGCGGAAGGTGAGTTGGCCACCGTCGAGCTCCTCGAAAGACTTTTTAGGAAATAGCAAACAAAATAGGCCGCGAATCATGCCGATGAGTTGAAGTCTTGTCAAGGGCGCTTGAAACGTTCCGCTAAGTGGTAGGCGTGGTGCGACGGGATATTTCTTTCCGGCGTGTGACCTGTAAACTCGCGAGCTTTGGCTCTGTGCTGTTGCGGCGCGGAGTATCGCACAAGTAGGCGCATTGTTCGCCTGCTGTTTATCGACAGGCACAAACTCTTTCAATGAATCTGCTTAAATCGTTGGCCGCCGTCAGCTCTATCACGATGCTTTCCCGGATTCTGGGGTTTGTTCGTGACACCCTCATTGCGCGTACATTTGGCGCGGGAATGGCGACTGACGCCTTCTTTATCGCCTTTAAGTTGCCCAATCTGCTGCGCCGGATCTTCGCTGAAGGGGCATTTTCCCAAGCCTTCGTGCCGATTCTTGCGGAATACAAAAGCCAGCAGGGCGAAGAGGCGACGCGCACGTTCATTGCCTACGTCTCGGGTTTGTTGACGCTGGTACTGGCGCTGGTCACGGCGCTGGGCATGCTTGCCGCACCGTGGGTGATCTGGGTGACGGCGCCGGGCTTCACCGATACCCCGGAAAAATTCGAGCTCACGTCCGATCTATTGCGGGTGACCTTTCCTTACATATTGCTGATTTCCCTGTCGTCATTGGCGGGCGCGATCCTCAATACCTGGAACCGTTTTTCGGTACCGGCGTTCGTGCCGACCCTGCTCAACGTCAGCATGATCATCTTTGCGCTGTTCCTGACGCCGTACTTCGATCCACCGGTGATGGCGCTGGGCTGGGCCGTATTGGTAGGCGGCCTGGCGCAATTGCTTTATCAGCTGCCGCACCTGAAAAAGATCGGCATGCTGGTGCTGCCGCGCCTGAATTTGCGCGATACCGGCGTCTGGCGGGTCATGAAACAGATGCTGCCAGCGATCCTCGGGGTCTCGGTGAGTCAGATCTCGTTGATCATCAACACCATTTTCGCCTCGTTCCTGGTCGCGGGTTCCGTGTCGTGGATGTACTACGCCGACCGCTTGATGGAGCTGCCGTCCGGCGTTCTGGGCGTGGCGTTGGGCACGATTCTGCTACCGACCCTTGCCAAAACCTATGCCAGCAAGGATCGCCAAGAGTACTCGCGCATCCTCGATTGGGGTCTGCGCCTATGCTTCGTGCTGGTACTGCCTTGCGCCCTGGCGCTGGGGATTCTCGCCGAGCCGCTGACGGTTTCGCTGTTCCAGTACGGTCAGTTCGATGCGCATGATGCGGCCATGACCCAGCGCGCGTTGATCGCGTACTCGGTCGGTTTGCTCGGGATTATCGTGATTAAAGTGCTGGCACCTGGCTTTTATGCGCAACAAAACATCCGCACGCCGGTAAAAATCGCAATATTCACCCTGGTCGTTACTCAGTTGTTCAACCTGGTGCTGATCGGCCCGCTGGCCCACGCCGGGCTCGCGCTCGCCATCAGTGCCGGGGCCTGCCTCAATGCGGGCCTGCTCTTCTATCAACTGCGCAAACAGCAGATGTACCAGCCGCAACCGGGTTGGGCGAAGTTCGGCTTCAAGCTGGTAATCGCGGTGACGGTAATGTCCGCCGTGTTGCTGGCGGGCATGCATTTCATGCCGGCCTGGGGCGAGGGACAGATGCTTGAGCGTTTCCTGCGCCTGGGCGCCTTGGTGGTTGCCGGTGTGGTGGCGTATTTCGGCATGTTAATGTTGATGGGCTTCCGCCTGCGCGACTTCAATCGCAAAGCGTTGGGCTGAGGATAAAACCTCCATAAATACGGGCGAGCCGGCATTTTTGTCGGCTCGATCACTTTGGGTTACGGTGTTGCCTGTCGTCGGCCGCCGGGTGTGGTTATAATCGACCACTTTATGAGCAAGAAGCGCGTTATGCAGCTGGTTCGAGGCCTCCACAATCTGCGCCCCCAGCATCGGGGCTGTGTCGCCACTATTGGCAACTTTGACGGTGTACACCGTGGCCACCAGGCTATCCTGGCGCGGCTGCGTGAGCGTGCGCTGGAGTTGGGCGTGCCCAGCTGCGTGGTGATTTTCGAGCCGCAGCCACGGGAGTTTTTCGCTCCGGACACGGCGCCGGCCCGTCTGGCCCGCCTGCGGGATAAACTGCAGCTATTGGCTGCCGAAGGCGTCGACCGGGTCTTGTGCCTGGCATTCAACCAGCGTCTGAGCAAGCTCAGCGCCAGCGAATTCGTCGATACCATTCTGGTCGACGGCCTCGGTGTGCAGCACCTTGAAGTCGGTGACGACTTCCGTTTCGGCTGTGACCGGGTAGGGGATTTCGATTTCCTGCAACAGGCCGGCGTGATGCAGGGTTTTACCGTCGAAGCGGCGCAGACCGTCGAGCTCGACGGCATTCGCGTCAGCAGCACTCAGGTACGTAATGCCTTGGCCGCCGCTGATTTCGCACTGGCCGAACGCCTGCTCGGTCGCCCGTACCGGATTGCCGGTCGCGTGCTGCACGGCCAGAAACTGGCGCGTCAGTTGGGTACACCCACTGCCAACATTCAACTCAAGCGCCGTCGCGTGCCGTTCACCGGGGTTTACCTGGTCAGCGTCGACCTCGACGGCAAGACCTGGCCGGGCGTCGCCAATATCGGCGTGCGGCCCACGGTCCAAGGGGATGGCAAAGCCCACCTCGAAGTCCATCTTTTAGATTTTGCCGGCGATCTGTATGACCGGCGTATGACGGTGGTTTTCCACCAAAAGCTGCGTGAAGAGCAGCGTTTCGCCTCTCTGGAGGCGCTTAAGACGGCGATCAATGCGGATGTCGCCGCCGCCCGTGCCCTGTCGCACCTAGCGCCAATCGCTAATGAAGAGCCTTAAATGACCGACTATAAAGCCACGCTAAACCTTCCGGACACCGCCTTCCCAATGAAGGCCGGCCTGCCACAGCGCGAACCGCAGATTCTGCAGCGCTGGGACAGTATTGGCCTGTACGGAAAGTTGCGCGAGATTGGCAAGGATCGTCCGAAGTTCGTCCTGCACGACGGCCCTCCGTACGCCAACGGCACGATCCACATCGGTCACGCACTGAACAAGATTCTCAAGGACATGATCATCCGTTCGAAGACCCTTTCGGGCTTCGACGCGCCTTATATTCCGGGCTGGGATTGCCATGGTCTGCCGATCGAGCACAAAGTCGAAGTGACCCACGGCAAGAACCTGGGCGCCGACAAGACCCGCGAACTGTGCCGGGCCTACGCCACCGAGCAGATCGAAGGCCAGAAGTCCGAGTTCATCCGTCTGGGTGTGCTGGGCGACTTCGCCAACCCGTACAAGACCATGGATTTCAAGAACGAGGCCGGTGAAATCCGCGCCTTGGCTGAAATCGTCAAGGGCGGTTTCGTGTTCAAGGGCCTGAAGCCTGTGAACTGGTGCTTCGACTGCGGTTCGGCCCTGGCTGAAGCGGAAGTCGAGTACGAGAACAAGAAGTCCTCGACCATCGACGTGGCGTTCCCGATTGCCGATGAAGCCAAACTGGCTGCCGCTTTCGGTCTGTCGTCGCTGGCCAAGCCTGCTTCGATCGTGATCTGGACCACCACCCCGTGGACCATCCCGGCCAACCAGGCGCTGAACGTTCACCCGGAATTCAACTACGCACTGGTCGATGTCGGCGACAAGCTGCTGGTTTTGGCTGAAGAACTGGTCGAAGCCTGCCTGGCTCGTTACAACCTCGAAGGTTCGGTCATCGCGACCACCACCGGTAAAGAGCTGGAGCTGATCAACTTCCGTCACCCGTTCTACGACCGTCTGTCGCCAGTTTACCTGGCCGATTACGTTGAGCTGGGCGCTGGCACCGGTGTGGTTCACTCCGCGCCGGCCTACGGCGTGGACGACTTCGTGACCTGCAAGAAGTACGGCATGGTCAACGACGACATCCTCAACCCGGTACAAAGCAACGGCGTGTACGTGCCGTCGCTGGAATTCTTCGGCGGCCAGTTCATCTGGAAGGCCAACCCGGCCATCGTCGACAAGCTGACCGAAGTCGGTGCGCTGCTGCACACCACCATCATCGAACACAGCTACATGCACTGCTGGCGCCACAAGACCCCGCTGATCTACCGCGCCACCGCGCAGTGGTTCATCGGCATGGACAAAGAGCCAACCAGCGGCGACACCCTGCGTGTGCGCTCGCTCAAAGCCATTGAAGACACCAAGTTCGTCCCGGCCTGGGGCCAGGCGCGCCTGCACTCGATGATCGCCAACCGTCCGGACTGGTGCATCTCCCGTCAGCGCAACTGGGGCGTGCCGATCCCGTTCTTCCTGAACAAGGAAAGCGGCGAACTGCACCCACGCACCGTCGAGCTGATGGAAGAAGTGGCCAAGCGCGTTGAAGGCGAGGGCATCGAAGCCTGGTTCAAGCTGGACGCCGCCGAGTTGCTGGGCGATGAAGCCCCGCTGTACGACAAGATCAGCGACACCCTCGACGTCTGGTTCGACTCGGGCACCACGCACTGGCACGTCCTGCGCGGTTCGCACCCGATGGGCCACGAAACCGGCCCACGCGCCGACCTGTACCTGGAAGGCTCGGACCAACACCGTGGCTGGTTCCACTCGTCGCTGCTGACCGGTTGCGCCATCGACAACCACGCGCCGTACCGCGAGCTGCTGACCCACGGCTTCACTGTCGACGAGTCCGGCCGCAAGATGTCCAAGTCCCTGGGCAACGTGATTGCGCCTCAGAAAGTCAACGACACCCTGGGCGCCGACATCATGCGTCTGTGGGTCGCTTCGACCGACTATTCGGGTGAAATGGCGGTTTCCGAGCAGATCCTGCAACGCAGTGCGGACGCCTACCGGCGTATCCGTAACACCGCGCGTTTCCTGCTTTCCAACCTGACCGGTTTCAATCCGGCTACGGACCTGCTGCCGGCCGAAGAAATGCTCGCGCTGGACCGTTGGGCCGTGGACCGTACCCTGTTGCTGCAACGCGAGTTGCAAGAACACTACGGCGAATACCGCTTCTGGAACGTTTACTCGAAGATCCACAACTTCTGCGTGCAGGAGTTGGGTGGTTTCTACCTCGACATCATCAAGGACCGCCAGTACACCACCGGCGCCGACAGCAAGGCCCGTCGTTCGTGCCAGACCGCGCTGTTCCACATCTCCGAAGCGCTGGTGCGCTGGATCGCTCCGATCCTGGCGTTCACCGCCGACGAACTGTGGCAGTACCTGCCGGGCGAGCGTAACGAGTCCGTCATGCTCAACACCTGGTACGAAGGCCTGACCGCACTGCCGGAAGGCTTCGAGCTGGATCGTGCGTACTGGGACCGGATCATGGCCGTGAAGGTCGCGGTCAACAAGGAAATGGAAATCCAGCGCGCGGCCAAGGCCGTCGGTGGCAACCTGCAAGCCGAAGTGACGCTGTTCGCCGAAGACGCCTTGAGCGCCGATCTGGCCAAGCTGAGCAACGAATTGCGCTTTGTGCTGATCACGTCGACCGCCAGCGTTGCGCCGTTCGTGCAGGCTCCGGCCGATGCCGTGGTCACTGAAGTCAGCGGCCTGAAGCTGAAGATCGTCAAGTCTGCCTTCGCCAAGTGCGCCCGTTGCTGGCACTGCCGTGAAGACGTCGGCGTGAACCCGGAGCATCCGGAAATCTGCGGCCGTTGCGTCGACAACATCAGCGGCGCTGGCGAGGTTCGTCACTATGCCTAATGCCGTTGGTCGCTTCGGGCGACTGAGCTGGCTCTGGTTGAGTTTGCTGGTCCTGGTCATCGACCAGGCCAGCAAGTACTACTTCGAGGGCAAGCTCGAGATGTATCAGCAGATCGTGGTGATCCCTGACTACTTTAGCTGGACCCTGGCCTACAACACTGGTGCGGCATTCAGCTTCCTGGCTGACAGCTCCGGTTGGCAGCGCTGGTTGTTTGCCCTGATCGCCATTGTGGTCAGTGCGGTGCTGGTGGTCTGGCTCAAACGCCTGGGTCGCAACGAAACCTGGCTGGCGGTTGCGCTGGCACTGGTACTCGGCGGCGCGCTGGGCAACCTGTATGACCGCATTGCCCTGGGCCATGTGATCGATTTCATTCTGGTGCACTGGCAGAACCGCCATCACTTCCCGGCGTTCAATTTTGCCGACAGTGCGATCACTGTTGGTGCGGTGATGCTGGCACTGGACATGTTCAAAAGTAAAAAGACCGGAGAAGCCGTTCATGACTGAACAGGTATTGGCTGAGCAACGCATCGGCCAGAACACGGAAGTCACCTTGCATTTCGCATTGCGCCTGGAGAACGGCGACACAGTGGACAGCACTTTCGACAAAGCCCCGGCGACCTTCAAGGTCGGTGACGGCAACCTGTTGCCAGGTTTCGAAGCGGCGCTGTTCGGTTTCAAGGCCGGTGACAAGCGCACACTGAACATCGAGCCGGAAAACGCTTTCGGCCAGCCAAACCCGCAAAACGTGCAGATCATCCCGCGTTCGCAGTTCCAGGACATGGACCTGTCGCCGGGTTTGCTGGTGATCTTCAACGATGCGGCCAATACTGAATTGCCGGGTGTGGTGAAAGAGTTCGATGACGCGCAAGTGACCATCGACTTCAACCATCCGCTGGCAGGCAAGACACTGACCTTTGACGTGGAAATCATTTCCGTCAAAGCGCTGTAACTGACTGTACACAGTCAACTGTAGGAGCATAGCTTGCTCGCGATGGCGTAATCTCAGTCGACATCAATGTTGACTGACCCCCCGCTATCGCGAGCAAGCTTTGCTCCTACAGGGTTGTAACGATCTAATTTCTGGCGCAAGACACGAGGCACAGCATGCAAATCAAACTCGCCAACCCCCGTGGCTTCTGCGCCGGTGTGGACCGGGCGATCGAAATCGTCAACCGCGCCCTGGAAGTCTTCGGGCCGCCGATCTATGTGCGCCATGAAGTGGTGCACAACAAATTCGTCGTCGAAGACCTGCGCAATCGTGGCGCGATCTTCGTCGAGGAACTGGATCAGGTACCGGACGACGTGATCGTGATCTTCAGCGCCCACGGTGTTTCCCAGGCTGTGCGCACCGAAGCCGCCGGCCGTGGCCTGAAAGTGTTCGATGCCACTTGCCCGCTGGTGACCAAGGTGCACATCGAAGTCGCACGCTACAGCCGCGACGGTCGTGAATGCATCCTCATCGGCCACGCCGGGCACCCGGAAGTCGAAGGCACCATGGGCCAGTACGATGCCAGCAATGGCGGTGCGATCTACCTCGTCGAAGACGAGAAAGACGTCGCCGAACTGCAAGTGAACAACCCCGAAAAACTGGCGTTCGTGACCCAGACCACGTTGTCCATGGACGATACCAGTCGCGTCATCGACGCCCTGCGTACGCGTTTCCCGGCCATCGGCGGTCCACGCAAGGACGACATCTGCTACGCTACGCAAAACCGTCAGGATGCCGTCAAGCAACTGGCTGATGAATGCGATGTGGTGCTGGTGGTCGGCAGCCCGAACAGCTCCAACTCCAATCGCCTGCGGGAACTCGCCGAGCGCATGGCGACTCCGGCGTACCTGATCGACGGTGCCGAAGATCTGCAAAAGAGCTGGTTCGACGGTGTCGAGCGCATCGGCATTACCGCTGGCGCTTCTGCACCGGAAGTTCTGGTGCGGGGGGTGATCCAGCAGTTGCAGGCCTGGGGCGCTACCGGTGCCGATGAATTGGCCGGTCGCGAGGAGAACATCACCTTCTCCATGCCTAAAGAACTGCGCGTGCGTTCCCTGCTTTAAGTTTTTTCCCTTCTGCGCACAATGCCTGCTCAGCCTTTGCGCTACGCAGGCTGACGCGACCGGTCGGGGCCAGCACCACTTGGTACTGGCTCACCGGTTCGTGAGTCGCGCAAATGTGTAATGTCCCTGCCTGAAACTCGCCCCTGGCGAACTGTGGTTCACCCAGATCGCTGAAGCGCACGAATTTGCTCACGGGTCGATTGCCGACAATCGGCACCCGAGTGCCGCTCTGGCGTTCGACCAGCAGCGGGTTGCTGGCGTCGTGCTGCCCCTTGCCGCTGATATCCAGAATGATCCGCCAACCCTGGCCCCAGTCGCCATTGATGGCGTGGATCATCACATTCTGATGGCGTGCTATGGCCTCACTCCTGGCCGTGCGGATGCCGCTGTAAAGCGACTGTGCCGCCTGCTCGCGATGGTTCGATTCAGTGACCGCTGCAAATGCCGGACTGACCAAATGCAGAACAATCCCGACAATCGTCAGTCCCATAAGCAGTTCGATCAGGCTGAAGCCTCGCTGATCCATGTCATTTCCCTCCCTGGAGTGATGCGGGCCGTGCGATCCATGCACGGGTAATGGCAATTCAACCGGGTCTTGGCGGTCGAATGTTCTAGCGTGTAAGCAGGTATAGCCGACGGCAACGGAGGGCACCGATGGAACATCGTTCAAAAGGTTTCACGCTGGTCGAGTTGCTGATCGCGCTCGGGATCTTTCTGGTGCTGATCACTCTGGCTGTTCCGGCGTTTACCCGTTCGGCGCAAACGACAAGGGCCGATACCGAAATCGGCGACCTGCAACGTGGTTTGAATTTCGCCCGTCTTGAGGCTATCGATCGTGGCGTGACGACCCGGCTTCGACCCACGGCGGGCGGCAGCGTCTGGACCGGGGAGTTGACGGTCTATGACAGTACTGGCACTCCGGCCAATGTATTGCGGGTTGTTCCAGCGATGAGCAGCGGTGCGACTCTGACGCTAACCTCAGGAGTGACCGCCATCGATTTCAATAATCTGGGCGGGCTGTCGTCACCGTCCACAGCGGTGGCAATCAACTATGTGCTGGGCACGCAAAGCAGGACGCTGAATGTGTGTTTGAACGGACGAATTCAATTGGGTGGAAGTTGCGGATGAGGTCATGGAGCAAGCATGCACAGGATGGCATGACGTTGATCGAAGTGTTGGTGGCGTTGTTGATTCTGAGCGTAGGGCTGTTGGGTGCGGCGGCGTTCCAACTCAATGCGCTGAAGTACACCGACAGTGCGCGCATGACCAGCCAGGCCAGTTTTATCGCCTACGACATGATGGACCGCATTCGTGCCAATTCAGCCGCCGACTACACCGTGACGCCGCCGACCTCGGGCAATCTGAGCATCGCCCGGGACCAGGACCTCTACGACTTCACCAGCAATATCATCAATTTCGGTGGACCCACCGCCACCGGCAGCATCGCGCTCAATCAACGGGTTTACACCATCACCATCACATGGGATGACTCCCGGGCCGCCAACAGCGCCAATTCCCGTCGCAGCTTCGTCCTCACCAGTCGCGCGACCGTCGACCCGGTATCGACGCCATGAACCGCTTGCATAGAGGGTTCGGCCTGATCGAGCTGCTGATCGCCCTGGCCTTGAGTCTGATCGTGGTGCTGGGCGTGGTGCAGGTTTTCATTGCCGCGAAAAATACCTACGTCAGCCAGAACGCCGCGGCGGTCATGCAGGAAGACGCGCGATTCGTGCTGAGCAAAATGATTCAGGAAATCCGCATGGTCGGTATGTTCGGTTGTTTGGGGACGATCACTGATGCCAGTACGGCGGGTGATTTCAATGCAGCTCAAGTCACGCCGATCAGTTGGGATAACGCAAATCTCAAGCTGACGCTGGTGACTGCGGATGTGGGAAGCAGCGGCGGCACGCCGACGTGGACAGTGATTTCAGACTGTCGAAACAGTGCGACGGCTTACTCCGACTCACGTACGCCTGCGTCAGGCCAACTGGCGTTTCCGATCCGGCGCTTGATCTACAGCCTGAAGAACGGCCAGTTGACGATGGGTATCGGCAGAGGCACGCCGGCCCAGCAAGTACTGGTGGATAACGTCAGTGCCTTCAATGTCAGCTTCGGCCTTGCCAGCTCCGCCGCCGATTCGGCCGCCTCCAGTTATAGCAGTAATCCCTCTGATCCGGCACGCATCCGCAGCGTGCGTTTGAGCCTAACTCTCACCGATCCGAACAATCGGGTGAGCAATCAAACCTTCAATGTGGTTGCCGCTTTGCGCAACCGCCTGCCATGAGGGGAGGGCCGATGAAATTTTCTCCCGTCACTGGTCATGGCCAGCGTGGCATGGCGCTGCTGGTCAGCCTGGTGTTCCTGTTGCTGCTGACGCTGATTGGCCTTTCATCGATGCAGAACGCCACCCTGCAGGAAAAAATGGCCGGCAGTGTGAGCTTGCGCAATCAGTCGTTCCAGGGCGCCGAAGCGGCGTTGCGCGTCGGTGAAAGTGCGGTGCAACTCGACAGCTATTCATTGGCGGTGTGCAACGGCACCAGCCAGTGTGCGCCGCCGGCCGAGTCGTCGACGGTCAAGGTCGCCGGGTTCAATTCCACTTCTGGAGTGACCTGGATCGCTTCCGGCAGCGGTTTTTATGGTGTGCAAAATATTGGCACCACACTGACGGCGGTGAACGTTCCAAGCAATACGTCGGCCACGTTGTACCGGGTGACCGCAGTGGGCATCGCGGGTAACTCGCGCAGTGTGGTGGAGAGTGTTTATGCGAAGTACTGAAACGCGCGCGCGCCTCTGGAAGATGTTTTGTGGTGCTGTTTTGGGGCTGTATCTGGGGGCGCCGGCCTACGCCTTTACGCCTTCGGACTCGCCGTTGTTGAGTGCCGCCGCAGTCGCACCGAACGTGATGTTGATGATCGACAATTCGGGGAGCATGAATAACATCATCTGGGCGCCGGGTTTCGATCCGACGGTCAACCGGGCGCAGATTGCGGTGTGCAGTTCCAATTTTTCATGTGTCGGCGGCGAGAATCTGAACATGAGTGACGCCAATATTTCTTTGTCGAGCCTGAACCGGGGCGGGTGTTCGACCAACGGTAATTGGTACGGTTTTTATCGCGGCTTTCTTGGACTGACACCGATTTGCCTGAAACTGCCCGACCCGGTGGGCAATGAAAACACGCGATACTCCGCTAACTACCTTGCTTATCTCTTGGCGCTTGCTAATGGTTCGAATCGGGACTTCACCTCGGGCGCCAATGCCATACCTGACGACTACCGGATGGATGTGGCTCGGGATGTTTCCAGAAGTCTGGTCTTCAGTAATCGCACGCTGCGCATCGGTCTTGCGACCTTCAATCTGCCCACCAGTAACAACCTTGGCAGTGGTGGTTACATTGCCAGGGCGATCGGTGATTTGTCGGTAGATGCCAACTACAACGCATTGATCAACTCGATCAATGGCTTGAGCGCTGTCGCTAGTACTCCATTGGCGAAGACATATTACGAAGTGACCCGTTACATGCGTGGCATGGCGCCGTTCTACAACACTGCACCTACCACTTACACCAGCCCGATCCAGTATCGCTGCCAGAAAAACTACGGGGTAGTGGTCACTGACGGTTTACCCACGTTCGACCGGACTTTCCCAAGCGATGATCCCCAGGCCTCCACCAAAGGAGGTCCTCGACTACCCAATTGGGACAGTGTTAACAACGATGGAAATGCTCCGGAAAAAGGGGACGAAGAAGGCGATGCACTTTATCTGGATGACATCGCCAAATTCGCCTTCGACATCGATATGCGCTCGACCGGCACCGACCTTGCGGGCAAAAGCTGGGATGCCGCCGATTTTCCGAAGCAGAACATGAACACCTACACCGTGGGTTTTACCGCGGCGAACCAGATGCTGTCGGACGCCGCGAGTTACGGTCAGGGCAAGTACTACCAGGCCACCGACAGCGCCGGGTTGAACGCCGCGTTGTCTTCGGCTCTGAGTGAAATCACGTCCAAGGCAGGTTCCGGCGGCAGCGGCACCACAAGCGGAACGATTCTCGCCAGCGGCACCAGTTACTTCCAGACCAGTTACGACCCCAAGGACTGGCGGGGCACGATCAAGTCCTATGGTTTCTCCCCGAGCGGCGCGGTTAATACCAGTGCAGTGCTGTGGACCACTGACACGGCCATAGTGCCCGCAGCCACTGCACCGACCTATCAGTCCTGGAACAACCAAACCAACACGGCAGTGACCTTGGCCTACGCCAACTTTTCCACAGCCCAGCAAACCATTCTCAATCAAGGACTGCCTACAGGCATCACCGGCAGCGATCTGGTGGAGTGGAGCAAGGGCACCAACAAAACCGGTCTGAAAGTGCGCAGTGTGCTGCTGGGGGACATCATCAACTCTCCGTTGGCTTTGGCTTCACCTACGGATAAAACCGCCTCTGATCTTTCCGGCGACACCACCTACAGCACCTATCTGGCAACCAAGTCGGCCAACATGAGCGCCAGCCTGGTGGTCAACGCCAACGACGGTTTTGTAAACGTCATCAACTCGGCAAACGGCACCCGGCGCTATGCCTATATGCCGTCCAGCGTGTTGCCATCTTTGCGCTATATCGCCGATACCACGTACATCAACGGCGTCAGCCACAAGTTTTTGGTGGACGGACAGGTCGGCGTGTTCGATGCCCAACTCAACAGTGCCTGGAAAACCCTCGCGCTCGGCGGAACCGGGGCGGGCGGGCGAACCTTCTATGCGTTGCAGCTGTTCGACGCTTCGGCCGGTAACGTGACCAAGGCGTTGTGGGAAATCAGTGCACCTGCCACTGCCAGCACGGCAAACGCTTTCAATGATCTGGGTTATGCCTATGCGCGTCCGGAAGTGGCACGCTTGGCCGATGGTCGATGGGCCGCGTTCATTTCCAATGGCTACGGCAGCAACTCCGGCGTGGCGGCGTTGTATGTGGTGGATATTCGCGATGGCTCGCTGATCAAGAAAATCGTCGTCGACAGCACTGAGACCACTAACGGTTTGTCTTCGGTAAAGCTCAAGGTCAACTCGCAGAACGTGGTGCAGGCCGCGTATGGCGGTGACTTGAAGGGGCGGCTGTGGAAATTTGATCTAAGCGGCACTACCTCGGATAGCTGGGGCGTGGCGTTTTCCGGCAAGCCGTTGTTTACCGCTGCGGGAGGCGCGACCCAGCCGATCACCGCGCAGCCCTTGCTTGCGGACAATTCCCTGGGCGGCAAAGTGGTATTTTTTGGCACCGGGAAATTCAACGAAACGGCGGACAAGACCAACAAGGATTTGCAGGCGTTCTATGCGGTGTGGGACGCGGACGGCGGTTCCGGGCAAATCACCACGTCGAGTTTGCAGGCTCAGGCTGTGACGGGTGTGTTCTCGGGGAGCTCCGGCCAGTTCATCACCACCAGCCAGAACGAGGTGACCTATCCGGCGGAAAAGGGTTGGTACTTGCCGTTGGTTTACAACAACGCGCTGACGGGCGAGCGGGTGATCAATCAGGCCAATCTGGTGCTCGGGCGGATCATCTTCACCACGGCCAGCGTCGACACCACGGACCCTTGCGCAAGTTTTGGCACAGGCAAACTGGTCGAACTCGATGCGTTCAGCGGTAAGATGCTCAACTACGCGGTGCTCGACACCAATGGCGACGGCATGGTCGACAGCACCGACACGGTGTCCAGCGGCGTGATTTTTACCGGCGGCATCCCGACGTTGAATGGCGTCGTCAATGGCGCGACCCGCAAGGTCGTGAACGATTCCAGTGGCGGCATCACCACGCTGGTGGAAAAATCCGGCGGCGGCAGCCGTCGCATCATGTGGCGACAAATACAGTAAGTGAGAGTTGAGGCATGCACAGATCCAACCGCGGTTTTACCCTGATCGAAATCATGATCGTGATTGCTATCATCGGGATTGTCATGACCATCGCTGCGCCGAGCTTCACCGAATACCTGAAGAAGGGGCGTCGTACCGAAGTGGCCGGTCTGCTCTCCGAGCAGGCACAGATTCTCGAGCGTTTCTATTCGCAAAAGAATGTCTACACCGGTGCTGCCGGCCTGAGTGCCGGCAATGACTACTACACCATCACGTCGACACTGACCGACCAGACTTTTTTGCTGACGGCGGTGCGCAAGGCCGGTACATCCATGGCGATGGACAAGTGCGGTGATTTCACGATTACCAATACCGGCGTGCGCAGCATGGTCAACGCCACGCCCGGTCTGACTACCAAGGATTGCTGGGGTCGCTGAGTTTTCTTTTTCGGGCGCCTTTTGCGTCCTCTGTCTATTTATCGGTTGGATCAGAATATGACCAGGCAACAGCAAGTGGTGATTGTCGGCGGTGGAGTAATCGGTCTGCTGACGGCTTTCAATCTCGCGTCCGAAGTGCACAGCGTCGTGCTGCTGGACCGTTCGAACCTCGGTCAGGAGTCGTCCTGGGCGGGGGGTGGCATCGTCTCGCCGCTCTACCCGTGGCGCTACAACCCGGCAGTCACCGCACTGGCCCATTGGTCCCAGGATTTTTATCCACAACTGGGCGAGCGTTTGTTTGCCGCCACAGGGGTCGACCCCGAGGTGCACACCACCGGCCTGTACTGGCTGGATCTGGACGACGAGGCCGAAGCATTGGCATGGGCTGCACGTGAGAGCCGGCCATTGCGGGCTGTGGATATCTCGGCGGCTCACGACGCGGTGCCGGTGCTGGGCGGTGGTTTTTCCCGAGCGATCTACATGGCTGATGTAGCCAATGTGCGCAATCCGCGCTTGGTGAAGTCGCTCAAGGCTGCATTGCAGGCGCTGCCGAACGTGACGATTCATGAGCAGTGCGAAGTCAGTGGATTTGTTCGCGAAGGCGAAAAAGTTGTCGGTGTGCAGACCTCCACAGGTGCAATCCATGGCGATCAAGTGGTGCTGACCGCTGGTGCCTGGAGCGGTGATCTGCTCAAAAGCCTGGGCCTGGAATTACCGGTCGAACCGGTGAAAGGGCAGATGATTCTCTACAAGTGTGCGGCCGATTTTTTGCCGAGCATGGTGCTGGCGAAGGGGCGTTATGCGATTCCCCGGCGCGACGGGCACATTCTGATTGGCAGTACGCTGGAGTATGAGGGTTACGACAAAACCACTACCGAGTCGGCTCTTGAAAGCCTCAAGGCCTCGGCGGTCGAGTTGATTCCGGCACTGGCCGACGCCGAAGTGGTCGGGCATTGGGCCGGTTTGCGGCCGGGCTCGCCGGAAGGCATTCCGTACATTGGCCAAGTGCCGGGGTTTGACGGGTTGTGGCTGAACTGCGGGCATTTCCGCAATGGCTTGGTGCTGGCACCGGCGTCGTGTCAGTTGTTTGCCGATGTGATGTTGGGCAGGACGCCGATCATTGATCCGACACCGTATGCGCCGACGGGGCGCATCTGACCGATAGAAATTAGCTGCCTGTCAGATCGCTACCGCTAGCAGGCTAGCTCCCACAGGGAACCCAGGTGAGCACAACATTTGTGAACACCTCGAAACCAATGTGGGAGCTAGCCTGCTAGCGATGAGGCCCTCAATCCAACCCGAATTTCTTCAGCCGATACCGCATCGACCTGAATGAAAGATTCAACCGCTGAGCCGCCGCCGTGCGGTTCCAGCGGGTTTCTTCCAGGGCTTGAAGAAGAAGCTGGCGTTCGACGTTTTCCAGGTACGCTTCCAGATTGTCGATCTGCGTCAGATCCGGCACGCCTCCTTCCGGATGACAGTTGCCTTCGGCCAGTCGCAGGTCGCCCGCTTCAATCTGTTTGTTTTCGCAAAGCGTGTGTGCGCGTTCGAGCATGTTCTCCAGTTCCCGGACGTTTCCGGGGAAGCGGTAACTTTTCAGCGCATCGAGTGCTTGCGGGTGAAGCTTTGCTTCCGGCTGGCCGGTGTCGGCAGCCAGGCGCTTGAGCACATGGCCGGCCAACGGTTCGATATCGTCTCGACGTTCGCGTAGCGGCGGAACCCGCAGCTCGATCACGTTCAAGCGATAGTACAAGTCCTGACGAAAACGTTCGGCAGCGACTTCGGCGCCGAGGTCTTTGTGAGTCGCGCAAAGAATACGTACGTCGACCACCTCTTCCTGTTGCCCGCCGACGCTGCGTACGGCTTTCTCCTGAATGGCCCGTAGCAATTTGACCTGCATCGGCAACGGCAAGTCAGCCACTTCGTCGAGGAACAGCGTGCCGCCATGGGCGGCCTGGAACAGCCCGGGTTTGTCTTCGATGGCGCCGCTGAAGCTGCCTTTGCGATGGCCGAAAAACTCGCTTTCCATCAGTTCCGACGGGATCGCTCCGCAGTTGACTGGAACAAAGGGTTGATTGGCGCGAGGCCCCCGATCGTGGATCAGGCGCGCGACCAGTTCCTTGCCGCTACCGGATTCGCCGCTGATGTACACCGGCGCCTGGCTGCGCGCCAGTTTGTCGATCTGCTTGCGCAAATTGCGCATGGGCAATGAGTCGCCGAGCAAGCGCCGATCAAGGCCGCCGCCGGGGACGGGCAGGAGCAGGGCGCTGGTGACCAGTTCCCGCAGGCGGGCGAGGTCCACCGGTTTGCTCAGGAAGTCGAAGGCGCCGGCCTTGAGGGCGTTGATCGCCGTGTCGACATTGCCATAGGCGGTGATCATCGCCACCGGAACTTGCGGGTAACGTTGCTGGATGTGTTGCACCAGCTCAAGGCCGGTGCCATCCGGCAGGCGCATGTCGGTCAGGCACAGGTCGAACGTTTCGCGCTTGAGCAGGGCCAGGGCCTCGCCGGCGTTGCGCGCACTGTATGTATCGAGTTTCATCCGTCCCAGGGTGATTTCCAGGAGTTCGCGGATGTCCGGTTCGTCGTCGACGATCAGGACTTTTTGCCGTGGGCCCATGTTCAACTTTGTTTCCGTCCGTGAGCAAAAGTGATGCGAAAGCAGCCGCCGCCTTGGCGTGGTTTGAAGTCTAGGCGGGCCTGGTTGCTTTCGCACAGCTCACGGGACAGATACAGCCCCAGGCCAGTGCCTTGGTGGCTGGTGGTGAAGAAAGGCTCGAACAGCTGCGCCTGATGGTCCGCGGCCACACCGGGGCCGTCGTCGAGGATTTCAAGGATTGGCAACTGGCTGTCGGAGTCGATGAACAACTCAAGCCATACCTGTGCCTGGTCGTGGTTCTGGGCGCTGTGGCGCCAGCCGTTGCGAATCAGGTTGTCGAGAATCTGGTTCAACTGGTTCGGGTCCATCAAGGTCTTGAAGTCTCCCGCAGCGATGTGCAGATGAATCTGCTGGCGCTCGGTCGCGCCCTCGCGGGTTTCAGTGACGAACTGTTGCAGCCACGGCTTCAGGTCCAACCGTTGCGGCACGGTTTGCTGGCGGCGGGACAGTTGCAGGACGTTTTCGATGACTCGATTCATGCGCTGGGAGTGATCTTGAATGACCTGGGTCAGACGTTGATCCGCGCTGTTGAGTTCCTCAGATTCGCGCAATAGCTGTGCGGCATGACTGATGGCGCCCAGTGGATTGCGAATTTCATGGGCGATGCCGGCGGTCAGGCGCCCGAGGGCGGCGAGTTTCAGTTGTTGGGCCTGTTGCGCGATGTGGGCGAGATCTTCGAGAAAGATCAGCGTCTGATGCTGCGGGCTTGGGTCCAATGCTATGAAACTGGGCTGTAGCTCAACGCCGCTGCTGGCGATTTTCAGGCTTTGCGGGCGCAGGGTCGGGTTGCTGAGCCACAGGTTCAGGCGATCGACAAGTGCCGGGAGGTGGTCGTCGATCAGTTGGCCTTCGAGGCGGTCACAGCTGAGCAGCGTCAGGGCACTGTGGTTGGCCAATTGCACGCGCCGCTGCTCGTCGAGCACCAGGATGCCGGTGCGCATGCGTTGCAGGATCAGCGCATTGAGCGTTTCCAGGCCGACGACTTCACTGGCCTTCTGCTCCACCAGCGTTTCGCTGACTTCCAGCCGTCGGACCAGGCCTTGCACCAGCAGGGCTGCGGCAAAACACAGGGCGCCGAGGGTGCCGACCTGTAAATAGTCATTGGGATTGGCGCGATGGCTGACGCTCAACAGGAAGCTCGAACCGACAATGCCGATCGCCCCGACGGCGGCAATCAACAGGCCGATACGCCTTCGCAGCAACGTATTGCTGATGGCCACCGAAACGATCAGCAAGTTGCCAATGGCGCTGGCCACGCCGCCGCCAGCGAAGAACAGGCCGCACAGCAGCAGTACGTCGAGCAGCGCCAGGCTGAACAGTTGCGCAGGATGGCGGGTGTTCTCGAAGAACACCACCAGCAAAATGTTCAGCACCAGGTACAACCAGCTGCCAGAGCGCAGCAGGTCGTCATTGGCCGAGGTCAGCAACCGGTTGTCCATGTTGCTGGAGATCAGCAGCACCAGGATGATGCCGACGCTTAAACGGTAGAGATGATAAAGGCGCAGCAGTCGCTGGGCCTGTTTGTCGCTGTGACTGGACGCCTCAGCGATCACTGGAACCGGGGCCTTGCTCCAGATGAGCCTGGCTGCAATACCACTGTTTTTGAAGGTTCAGCGCGCGATCGCGGGGCAGGTGCACGCCGCAATGGGCGCAGCGAACCATCGGTGCCGCTTCCAGTTCGGCAGGTGACTTGGGTACGGCAGCCGCGCTTTTGTACTTGCGCCAGAACCACACGGCGGCGGCAATCACGGCGATCCAGAATAATAAACGAAGCATGATGAGCTGCTTTATTGGCTGATGAACCGGCAGTTTAGCCGGGGAGATGACAGGCGCACAGTGCAATTGCTCAACACAAAAAAACGGCAACAAAAAAGGGAGACTCAAGAGTCTCCCTTTGCGTACTGCCGGTCGTGTCAGTCGAACACGCCGAAAGTCATGTAGCTGAACCACGAACGGTCATCGTTGTTGCCTTCCGCTTCGTGATCTTCTTCTTCGATCACATCGCCGTTTTCGTCTTTAGGCTTGAGATCGCTCGGAATTGCGTCTTTCGCGTCCTGGAATTGCTTCTGCACGTCCTGGTTGGCGCGGGTTTCTCCCGGCGGCAGCGGCGGACGGGATTCGATCAGGCCCAGGGTGGCCTTGCTCAGCCACGAACGGTTGTCGGCTTCGGCAACCGACGGCACGAACTGACCGTCAACCAGGCTTGGGTGGTTCGGGTAGTTGAGCTTCAGGGTTTCGAGGCTGGTGGCGGCCAGTTCGTCCAGGTGCAGACGCTGGTAAGCCTCGGTCATCACCGCCAGGCCGTCGCCGACCGAAGGGGTTTCCTGGAAGTTTTCCACCACGTAGCGGCCACGGTTCGCGGCAGCGACATAGGCCTGACGGGTCAGGTAATAGTCGGCAACGTGGATCTCGTAGGCTGCCAGCAGGTTGCGCAGGTAGATCATGCGCTGCTTGGCGTCAGGCGAGTAACGGCTGTTCGGGAAGCGGCTGGTCAGCTGGGCGAACTCGTTATAGGAGTCACGCGCGGCGCCCGGGTCACGCTTGGTCATGTCCAGCGGCAGGAAGCGCGACAGCAGGCCAACGTCCTGGTCGAACGAAGTCAGGCCCTTGAGGTAGTAGGCGTAATCGACGTTCGGGTGCTGTGGGTGCAGACGAATGAAACGCTCGGCAGCGGCTTTGGCAGCTTCCGGTTCGGCGTTTTTGTAGTTGGCGTAGATCAGTTCGAGTTGAGCCTGGTCAGCATAACGACCGAACGGATAACGCGACTCCAGAGCCTTCAGCTTGGCGGTGGCGCTGGTGTAGCTGTTGTTGTCCAGATCGGCCTGGGCCTGTTGGTACAACTCGACTTCACTCAGGTTTTCGTCTACGACTTCCTTCGATGAGCAAGCAGCGGTCAATGCGAGGATGGCGATCAGCAGCAGGTGTTTCACTTGCATGGCGGCTTGCGTCCCTATGACGGCCGCTGTCTTGGGCGTGGCCGTCCTGTTATGATGAGCGCCCCGTTGAATAGCCTCGGGGCAAAAGACGCCGTATTTAACCACAAGCGCGCAGCCGAAACCAAAGGCTGTGCCGACGCCTAGTCTGAGCATGTCCGATAAAATTGAACTTCGCGCAGAGGTGCCGTCCGAATTGGGCGGCCAACGCCTCGATCAAGTCGCCGCACAATTATTCGCTGAGCACTCGCGCTCGCGCCTTTCCGCCTGGATCAAAGACGGCCGCCTGACTGTGGATGGGGCGGTTATCCGCCCGCGAGACATCGTTCACGGTGGCGCCATTCTTGAACTCACTGCCGAGCAGGAAGCTCAGGGCGAATGGGTCGCTCAAGACATTGCCCTGGACATCGTCTACGAAGATGACGACATCCTGGTGATCAACAAGCCTGCGGGCCTGGTGGTTCACCCGGCTGCCGGTCACGCCGACGGCACCTTGCTCAACGCCTTGCTGCACCACGTGCCGGACATCGTCAATGTGCCCCGCGCCGGTATCGTGCACCGTCTGGACAAGGACACCACCGGTCTGATGGTGGTGGCCAAGACCATTCAGGCGCAGACGCAGCTGGTTACACAGTTGCAGAGCCGCAGTGTCAGCCGCATCTATGAATGCATCGTGATTGGTGTGGTAACCGCCGGCGGCAAGATCAACGCGCCGATCGGTCGTCACGGCCAGCAGCGCCAGCGCATGGCCGTGATGGAAGGTGGCAAGCAAGCCGTCAGCCATTACCGCGTGCTCGAGCGTTTCCGCTCCCACACCCACGTGCGGGTGAAGCTGGAAACCGGTCGTACGCACCAGATTCGCGTGCACATGGCGCACATCAACTTCCCGTTGGTCGGAGATCCTGCCTATGGCGGTCGTTTCCGGATTCCACCGGCAGCCAACCCGACCATGGTCGAGTCGCTGAAAAACTTCCCGCGTCAGGCGCTGCATGCGCGTTTCCTGGAGCTGGATCACCCGACCACCGGTCAACGCATGAGCTGGGAATCGCCGTTGCCAGAAGATTTCGTCTGGTTGCTGACGCTGCTCAAGCAAGACCGCGAGGCGTTCATCGGATGAGTGACTGGCTGATTCCTGACTGGCCCGCGCCGGCCGGGGTCAAAGCCTGTGTGACTACCCGTGCGGGCGGCGTCAGTCTGGCGCCGTTCGACAGCCTCAACCTCGGTGACCATGTCGACGACAGCCCTGAAGCTGTCGCCGAGAACCGCCGTCGTCTTACCGATCACTTCTCTATTCAACCGGCCTGGCTACAGCAGGTCCACGGCATTGTCGTGGCCCATGCAGACCCAAGTCAGGTAGTCACCGCTGATGCCAGTTGGACTTCGACTCCCGGCATCGCTTGCGCAGCAATGACCGCCGATTGCCTGCCAGCATTGTTTTGCGACCGTGCCGGCACTCGCGTTGCGGCGGCCCATGCCGGTTGGCGCGGGTTGGCGGCGGGTGTGCTGGAAGCCACGCTCGACAGTCTGGCCGTGCCACCTGCCGACGTGCTGGTCTGGCTCGGTCCGGCCATTGGCCCGCAAGCCTTTGAAGTTGGCCCGGAAGTGCGCGAAACCTTCGTGCAGCAATTGCCGCAAGCGGTTGAAGCCTTTGTGCCGAGCGTCAATGCCGGCAAGTTCATGGCCGACATCTATAAGCTGGCGCGTCTGCGTCTGGCGGCTCGCGGTGTGACTGCAGTCTATGGCGGTGGTTTCTGCACCGTGACAGATCCGCGCTTCTTTTCTTACCGACGCAGCCCTCGCACTGGTCGATTTGCTTCCTTGATCTGGCTCGAACGCTAGACTTTCCTGACCTGCATCAACGTCACGACGCTTGAAACTCCCAGAATCGACCACATCTATTGTGGTATCTGGCAGGTTTCTTCATTCAGGATGTTTTATAGGTCCGGCCTGCTCAAAAGGAAGGTGACCCATGCGTATAGACCGTTTAACCAGCAAATTGCAGTTAGCATTGTCCGATGCCCAATCCCTGGCCGTCGGTCTCGATCATCCGGCCATCGAGCCGGCGCACTTGATGCAGGCCTTGCTCGAACAGCAGGGCGGCTCGATCAAGCCCCTGTTGATGCAGGTGGGCTTCGACGTCAACAGCTTGCGTAAAGAGCTGACCAAAGAGCTCGACCAGCTGCCGAAAATCCAGAACCCGACCGGCGACGTCAACATGTCGCAGGATCTGGCACGTCTGCTCAATCAGGCTGATCGCCTGGCCCAGCAGAAGGGCGACCAGTTCATTTCCAGCGAACTGGTGCTACTCGCCGCCATGGACGAAAACAGCAAGCTCGGCAAACTGTTGCTCGGTCAGGGCGTGAGCAAGAAAGCCCTGGAAAACGCGATCAACAACCTGCGTGGTGGCGAGGCCGTCAACGACCCGAATCACGAGGAAGCGCGGCAGGCGCTGGATAAGTACACCGTCGACCTGACCAAGCGCGCCGAAGACGGCAAGCTCGATCCGGTGATCGGCCGTGACGACGAAATTCGCCGGACCATCCAGGTCCTGCAACGCCGTACCAAGAACAACCCGGTGCTGATTGGTGAGCCTGGCGTCGGTAAAACCGCCATCGCCGAAGGCCTGGCCCAGCGCATCATCAACGGTGAAGTGCCGGACGGCCTCAAGGGCAAGCGCTTGCTGTCCCTGGACATGGGGGCGTTGATTGCCGGTGCCAAGTATCGCGGTGAGTTCGAAGAGCGCCTCAAGTCGCTGCTCAACGAACTGTCGAAGCAGGAAGGGCAGATCATTCTGTTCATTGACGAACTGCACACCATGGTCGGCGCCGGTAAAGGCGAAGGCTCGATGGATGCGGGCAACATGCTCAAACCTGCGCTGGCTCGCGGTGAGCTGCATTGCGTCGGTGCGACCACGCTCAACGAGTACCGCCAATATATAGAGAAGGATGCGGCGCTTGAGCGTCGCTTCCAGAAAGTGCTGGTGGATGAGCCGAGCGAAGAAGACACCATCGCGATCCTGCGTGGCCTGAAAGAGCGCTACGAAGTTCACCACAAGGTGGCGATCACCGACGGTGCGATCATCGCGGCGGCCAAGCTCAGCCATCGTTACATCACTGACCGTCAGTTGCCGGACAAGGCCATCGACCTGATCGACGAAGCGGCCAGCCGCATCCGCATGGAGATCGACTCCAAGCCGGAAGTGCTGGACCGTCTGGAGCGTCGCCTGATTCAGTTGAAGGTGGAGTCCCAGGCACTGAAGAAAGAAAGCGACGAAGCGGCGATCAAACGCCTGGAGAAACTCCAGGAAGAAATCGTTCGTCTCGAGCGTGAGTACTCGGATCTTGAAGAAATCTGGAACTCGGAAAAGGCCGAGGTTCAGGGTTCTGCGCAGATTCAGCAAAAGATTGAACAGTCCCGTCAGGAACTGGAAACCGCGCGCCGCAAAGGCGACCTGAATCGCATGGCCGAATTGCAGTACGGGGTGATCCCGGACCTGGAGCGCAGCCTGCAGATGGTCGATCAGCACGGCAAAGCCGAAAACCAGTTGCTGCGCAGCAAGGTGACTGAAGAAGAGATCGCCGAAGTCGTCTCGAAGTGGACCGGTATTCCGGTGTCGAAGATGCTCGAAGGCGAGCGCGACAAGTTGATGAAGATGGAAAGCCTGTTGCACCAGCGTGTGATCGGTCAGGACGAAGCGGTGGTCGCGGTTTCCAACGCGGTGCGGCGTTCCCGTGCCGGGTTGTCCGACCCGAATCGCCCGAGTGGTTCGTTCATGTTCCTCGGCCCGACCGGTGTCGGTAAAACCGAGCTGTGCAAGGCGCTGGCCGAATTCCTCTTTGATACCGAAGAGGCGATGGTGCGGATCGATATGTCCGAGTTCATGGAGAAGCATTCCGTGGCTCGCTTGATTGGCGCGCCACCAGGCTATGTAGGCTATGAAGAGGGCGGTTACCTGACCGAGGCGGTGCGTCGCAAGCCTTATTCGGTGATCTTGCTGGACGAAGTCGAGAAGGCGCACCCGGATGTGTTCAACATCTTGCTGCAAGTGCTCGAAGACGGTCGCCTGACCGACAGCCATGGCCGCACGGTAGATTTCAAGAACACCGTGATTGTCATGACCTCCAACCTGGGCTCGGTGCAGATCCAGGAGCTGGTCGGTGATCGTGAAGCGCAGCGTGCAGCGGTGATGGATGCGATTTCCAGCCACTTCCGGCCGGAGTTCATCAACCGGGTCGACGAAGTGGTGATCTTCGAGCCGTTGGCGCGGGATCAGATCGCTGGCATTACCGAGATCCAGTTGAGTCGTCTGCGCAGTCGTCTGACTGAGCGCGAGTTGAAGCTGGAGTTGAGCCCAGAGGCCATGGATAAGCTGATCGCGGTCGGTTACGACCCGGTGTACGGCGCGCGGCCACTGAAACGGGCGATCCAGCGCTGGATCGAAAACCCGCTGGCACAGCTGATTCTGTCCGGTCGCTTCATGCCGGGAGACACTGCTGTGGGTACAGTGGAAAACGACGAAATCGTTTTCAACTGAGTCCAAACGGCAGCACAAAAAAGGAGGCCTCGCATTGCGAGGCCTTTTTTTCGCCAGGCTGTTGAACTTAAAGGAAAAGGCTTGTAAAGTGCGCCCCGCAGTAAGTCACCCGGTAGGGTTTCTGCTCCCCAAGCGGAAATCTGAAATAAGTTGCAAATCATTAACTTGAAAGCAATTTAGGGGGTTGACAGAGGTGCTTAAGATTGTAGAATAGCGCGCCTCAGACACACGAACGCAGCGATGCGAACGGGTCGAAGAGAACGCAGTAAAGCTTCACCGTTGTAAATTGAAATGTGTAGTTCCGTGATAGCTCAGTCGGTAGAGCAAATGACTGTTAATCATTGGGTCCCAGGTTCGAGTCCTGGTCACGGAGCCAATTTCAAACCGGGGTATAGCGCAGTCCGGTAGCGCGCCTGCTTTGGGAGCAGGATGTCAGGAGTTCGAATCCCCTTACCCCGACCATTTTTGGGTCGTTAGCTCAGTTGGTAGAGCAGTTGGCTTTTAACCAATTGGTCGTAGGTTCGAATCCCACACGACCCACCATTTTTGAAACCAGTTAGCGCTGGAATCGAATCTTAAGATCAGAGGCCAAAAGCACTGATCGAAGAAGGCGCCTTTAAAAGGTGCCTTTTTTTTACCGGGGTATAGCGCAGTCCGGTAGCGCGCCTGCTTTGGGAGCAGGATGTCAGGAGTTCGAATCCCCTTACCCCGACCATATTAAAAATCCTCGTATCGAAAGATACGGGGATTTTTTTTGCCTTCGAAAAAGTGCATTCATCTCTTTAGTCATCGTACAACTTGCCGATAACGAGCTACCGGAGCGCCAACAGCGTCTCCACTCAGCCAACAAAAACAAAGGCACTCGTTATGTTTCTGCGTCAGTTGAATATTGCCCCCCGTGCCGCACTGGGTTTTGCCTTGATCGCGGTGCTCGTGGCGCTGCTCGGGATTTTTGCGCTGGGGCAGATGTCGAGCATTCGAGAGAGTGAAGTGGCGGTGGAGAAACAATGGCTGCCGAGCATTCGCGGCGGTGATGAAATTCGCGAAATCATGTTGCGCATTCGCACCATTTCCTTGCGCATGGCGCTGGACCCGGACCCGAAGAACATCGCGCAATACCGCAGCCAGATGGATACCCGGGACAAGGAGCTGAGCGACAAAATCGCGGCCTACGACAAGCTGGTCACCACGGCTGAAGGCAAGGCGTTGTACGACCAATTCAAAAACACCTTCACGGCCTATCGCGCCGGTATTGCCCAATCCTTCACCTTGGCCGAACAAGGCCGTCGCGACGAGCTAACCAAGCTGCTGCTGGTGGATATGAAGACCGTGGTCGACGGCTCCGGCAAGCAACTCAGTGACCTGGCGGAACTGTTTAGCCGACAAGTCGCGGCAGAGAGCGAGAAATCCAAAGAACACTACGAAACGTCGCGCACGATCGTCAGCCTGTTTATCGCCCTCGCGGCGTTGGCGACTGTTGCCCTGGCCATGTTGCTGACCCGCAGCATCGTGCGTCCGCTGAGTGAAGCCGTGAGTGCAGCGGAACATGTGGCGCAGGGCGACCTGACTCGCCCGATCGAAACCCATGGCAACGACGAAGTCAGCCGTTTGCTCAAGGCATTGGCGACCATGCAGCAGAATCTGCGGGAAACCCTGCAAGGCATCAGCGGCTCCGCGACGCAACTGGCCACGGCTGCCGATGAATTGAACGCCGTTACCCTCGACAGCAATCAGAGCCTGCAACAACAGAACAACGAAATTGAGCAGGCGGCCACGGCGGTCAATGAAATGACCTCCGCTGTGGAAGAGGTCGCACGCAACGCCGTGTCTACCTCCGATGCCACGCGCCAGTCCAGTGAGTCGGCGCATCTGGGGCAGGAACGGGTCAGCGAGACGGCCAGCGCGATCAGTTCGCTGGCCCATGACGTGCAAAGTACCGGGGAGTTGGTGCGGTCCCTGGCCAATCAGTCTCAGGATATCGGCAAGGTGCTGGATGTGATTCGCGCCATTGCCGAGCAAACCAATCTGCTGGCACTGAACGCGGCCATTGAAGCGGCGCGGGCGGGGGAGAGTGGTCGAGGTTTTGCAGTGGTGGCCGATGAAGTGCGTGCCTTGGCCCATCGCACACAGCAATCGACTCAGGAAATCGAGCAAATGGTCCAAGGCATGCGCGATGGGTCGAGCCAGGCGCTCGAGGCGATGAACACCAGCGCTTCACGTGCTGCCAGCACGCTGGTCCTGGCCGAGCGCGCAGGCGAGGCCTTGCAAACCATCACGGCTTCCGTGCATGAGATCCACGAGCGAAACCTGGTGATCGCCAGTGCGGCCGAAGAGCAGGCGCAAGTGGCGCGTGAGGTGGACCGTAATCTGGTGAATATTCGCGACCTGTCGGTGCGGTCCGCCACTGGGGCCGATCAGACCAGTGCATCGAGCCATGAGTTGTCGCAACTGGCGAATGCGTTACAGGGGATGGTGCGGCGGTTTCGGGTGTAATTTCTTCAGATAGAAATTGTGGGAGCTAGCCTGCTAGCGATGGCGCTATGTCAGTCAACATTGATGTTGACTGTTCCGACGCTATCGCTAGCAGGCTAGCTCCCACAGGTTTTTATCAGTGCAGTTTGAGACGCGGCTCGGTCCCGCGTCCGATCTTGCTCCCCAGCATCAGCATCGCCGTGCGAAACGGTCCGTACAGCGCCATCTGGTGCATGCGGTACAGCGACACGTAGAACATCCGCGCCAGCCAGCCTTCCAGCATCACGCTGCCGGTGAGGTTGCCCATCAAGTTACCCACAGCCGAGAAACGTGACAGCGAGATCAGCGAGCCGTAGTCGGTGTACTTGTACTCCGGCAATGCCTTGCCTTCGATGCGCAGCTTCAGCGATTTGGCCAGCAACGACGCCTGTTGATGCGCTGCCTGGGCGCGCGGCGGCACGTTGCGGTCGGTGCCCGGTTGCGGACAAGCAGCGCAGTCACCAAAGGCAAAGATGTTTTCGTCGCGAGTGGTTTGCAGGGTCGGCAGCACTTGCAGTTGGTTGATGCGGTTGGTCTCCAGGCCATCGATGTCCTTGAGGAAACCCGGTGCGCGAATCCCGGCGGCCCAGACTTTCAGGCTGGCGTTGATCACTTTGCCATCGGCGGTGATCAAGCTATCCGCCGTCACTTCGCTGACCGCCGCGTTGGTCATCACGTTGACCCCGAGTTTCTCCAGGGTTTTATGCACAGGTCCGCCGATCCGCTCAGGCAGCGCCGGCAGCACCCGTGGCCCGGCTTCGATCAGGGTGATGTGCATGTTTTCCGGTTTGATCCGGTCCAGGCCATAGGCCGCCAGTTCATGGGCGGCGTTGTGCAGTTCAGCTGCCAGTTCGACCCCGGTGGCACCGGCGCCGACGATGGCCACGCTGATTTGCTCGACCGCGTCGGTCTGTCCGGCATGGGCGCGCAGGTAGTGGTTGAGCAATTGCTGATGGAAACGCTCGGCCTGTTTGCGGGTGTCGAGGAACAGGCAATGCTGC
This sequence comes from Pseudomonas sp. MAG733B, assembly GCF_036884845.1. NCBI lineage: Bacteria > Pseudomonadati > Pseudomonadota > Gammaproteobacteria > Pseudomonadales > Pseudomonadaceae > Pseudomonas > Pseudomonas sp. MAG733B. The sequence continues at coordinate 6,281,992 of NZ_CP145732.1, read as the reverse complement.
GCCGCGCCCTGGGTGCCGAAGTCGTTGGTGGTACTGCCGACGGAAATCACCAGCGAGTCGTAAGGCACTTCCCGCGCCGGCACCAATTCCAGGCCGGCTTCGTCATAGGTGGCGGCCAGCTGGATTTTCTTGTTCGCGCGATCGAGCCCGCTCATGCGTCCCAGCTGGAACTCGAAGTGGTTCCATTTCGCTTGGGCAACATAGTTGAGTTCATCTTCGGAAGAGTTCAGGGAACCGGCCGCCACTTCGTGCAACAACGGTTTCCAGATGTGGGTCAGGTTCGCGTCGACCAACATGACGCTGGCCGTGCCGCGCTTGCCTAGAGTCTTACCCAGACGGGTAGCCAACTCCAGACCGCCGGCGCCGCCGCCGACAATAACAATACGATGGGACATGGGGATAACTCGCAAGGCTAAAAGAAATCGGTGCAATTACCCGAGCGAGCGCAAGGCAGCTCATAGCGTCAGGTAACTGATAAGTCGGCTCAACAGGCCCAGACCAATGGTTACTGCCAGCACCATCACCAGGAGCATCCACGGCCGGAATGGCCGGCGCTCGACTCGGTGTTGGGACAGTTGCAGATACGCTTCGACATGCTTCTGGTCGTCAGGGTTCAGGCGGCTGGTCATATCGGGCCTCGTCAGGGGTAGACGTTGCTAAATGTGATGAAGCTACAACGGGCGTTATCCCGCGATGAACGGAGCATAGCCGCTCTCTGGCAAGGGCTCGACGCTCACCGTATCTTCCAGGCGAATGATGCCACTTTGTAACACTCGGGCGGTGATTCCGCCATGCCCGCGCACGGCCTGGAACGTTCCGCTGCCGAGGTTGTTTTCCAGGCGCGCGCAGGGCTGGCACCAGCCGGTGGTTTCGAAAATCGCCTGGCCAATCCGGAAGCGTCGCCCCTTGAGGCTGAACAGGTTGATCCCACTGATAACGAGATTGCGCCGCAGATCTTCAGGCCGGACCGGTTGATCCGCCGTGCGTCCCATCAGCGAACTGATCACCGACAGATGTTCCCACTGAATCAGCGTCACCTGCCGCGCGTTGCGTACGCCGGGCCGGGCGCGGTCACCGGTCAAACCGGATTCAAGCCGCGCTTCCACGGCGTCCAGTTCGATCATCGGCGCGTGACGCTCCGGGCGCACGCCGATCCAGCGTACGCGGCCGGTTTGCGGGACATGGGCAATCAATTCCTGTAACGGACTCACAGGCTGATCCCGACATCGAAAACGATGCTGCGTCCGAGGTTGCTGCGCAGGAAGTCCGGTGCATCAGGATGGGCGAACAGCACGCGAGCGAAGGTCGGACCCACCAGCGACAGCGAGCGCCAACCCTGGCGCAGGTATTCCGTAGGCGGCGGGAAATGGCTGTTGAGGTCCAGCACTTCGCGCTTGAGGCTGGCGAAGGCGATGATGTCCAGCTCACCCAGGTCCATACCGCGTTCTTTGTAGTTGTGCGCTTTTTTGCGCAAGGTCGGAGCCAGTCGCAGCAAGAATTCGTTGGCGGGGATGCGTCGCGGCTTGGCTTCGCGTCTTACCAATTGGCTAAGGGAGAACGCACTGCGTCGACGTTGCAGCTCATCTCGCCATTCATCATTGAGGCGCCGGCCCTCATCGAGCACGAAGAACACCTCGAAACTGGCGTCGCGAAACAACACGTCCGGCGGCTCTCCGGCCGGGGCGAATTCGTCGGCGCGATAGGGAATGTTCAGCCCTTGCAGCAGGCGCTGACAGACCCAACGCTCACGCTCCCATTTGCGGGCATTGGACAGGAACGCGTTGGCTTGCTCGGCCGCGATGGTCAGCAGGCGTAAGTAATCTGAGTCATCCATAGGCCAAGCTTAGCGTCCAAATGCGATCGCAAAGAAGACAGTTTATCGGAGAGGGGCAATTCCCTCGGTTCCCATGCCCGTTTCAGGGCCCTGCACAAAACGGATAGTGGTCTGCGCAATGCGGATATTGACTCGCGCCTGGTGGCTCTACCCTCGGCTGTACGGACGTAAGCCGTGATACCCACGCTCTAAAAAAACAACAACAAGAGATAAATGCCATGCGCAAGATCGACGTACATGAGGTTATCGACAACGCTCGGTTCAACCGCTTTCACTGGATGGTGCTGTTCTGGTGCGCCCTGATCATCATTTTCGACGGTTACGATCTGGTGATCTACGGCGTGGTCTTGCCGATGCTGATGAAAGAGTGGGGGCTCAGCCCTCTGCAGGCCGGCGCACTGGGCAGTTATGCACTGTTCGGCATGATGTTCGGTGCGCTGTTCTTCGGGCCGTTGTCGGACAAGATCGGTCGTAAAAAAGCCATCACCATTTGCGTGATGCTCTTCAGCGGTTTCACCGTGCTCAACGGCTTTGCCCGCAACCCCACCGAGTTTGGCCTGTGTCGCTTCATTGCCGGGCTCGGCATTGGCGGTGTGATGCCTAACGTCGTGGCGCTGATGAACGAGTACGCACCGAAGAAAATCCGCAGCACGCTGGTGGCGATCATGTTCAGCGGCTATTCGGTCGGCGGCATGTTGTCCGCCGGGCTGGGGATTGTGCTGATCCCGAGTTTCGGCTGGCAGTCGGTGTTCTACGTGGCGGTCCTGCCGTTGCTGTTGTTGCCGCTGATCATGTACTTCCTGCCCGAATCAGTGGGTTTCATGTTGCGTCAGGGGCGCGATGAAGAAGCACGCGACATTCTTCAACGCATCGATCCGGCCTACGTTGCGCAGCCTTCCGATCAGTTGCACATGGCCGAAGTGAAGGGCACGGGCACGCCCGTTCTGCAGTTGTTCCGTGAGGGCCGAGCGCTTCGCACGCTGATGTTGTGGCTGGCGTTTTTCTGCTGCCTGTTGATGGTGTACGCGCTGAGTTCCTGGTTGCCGAAACTGATGGCCAACGCCGGTTACAGCCTCGGTTCGAGCCTGTCGTTCCTGCTGGTGTTGAACTTCGGGGCGATTTTCGGCGCGGTCGGCGGCGGGGTGTTGGGCGACAAACTCAATCTGCCGAAAGTGCTGGCGGTGTTTTTCGCCATGGCGGCGGTGTCGATCACGCTGCTGGGTTTCAACAGCCCGATGCCAGTGTTGTACCTGCTGATTGCCATTGCCGGCGCCACCACCATTGGCTCGCAGATCCTGCTGTACGCCTGTGCCGCGCAATTCTATTCCATGACCATTCGTTCCACCGGGCTGGGCTGGGCGTCGGGAATCGGGCGCAACGGGGCCATCGTCGGTCCGCTGCTGGGCGGTGCCTTGCTCGGGATCAGCCTGCCGCTGCAACTGAACTTCATGGCGTTTGCCTTGCCCGGTGCGGTGGCGGCCCTCGCCATGACCGTGTTCGCCATCAGCAGCCGACGCAGCGCCTCCAGTGTCAGCCCAGCGCTCTCCGCAACCGGTGCCTGAGTCATGAAAGCGTTCTTCCAGGACTTTTCGTTGTCCGCCGCCGTGGCTGGATTCATCGCCACGGTGATTTCCTACGCCGGCCCGTTGGTGATCATTTTTCAGGCGGCCGAAGCGGCCCATCTCTCGCGGGAAGTGTTGTCGTCCTGGGTCTGGGCGATCTCCATCGGCAGCGCGGTGCTGGGTATCGGTTTGAGCCTGCGCTACCGCGTTCCGGTGATCATCGCCTGGTCGGCGCCGGGCTCGGCGTTGCTGGTGGCGCTGCTGCCGGACATCTCCATGGCAGAGGCCGTGGGTGCTTACCTGATCAGCAGCCTGATCATTTTCGTGGTCGGGATCTCGGGGGCGTTTGACCGGATCATCAGCAAGCTGCCCGCAGCGATTGCGGCGGCGATGCTGGCGGGCATCCTCTTCAGTTTCGGCACCGGGTTGTTCGTGTCGATGCAACGCAAACCGCTGCTGGTGCTGGCGATGTTTGCCACGTACCTGATCTGCAAGCGGGTGATGCCGCGTTATGCAGTGTTGATGGTGTTGCTGGTGGGCTGTTCGATTGCGGCGTTCACCGGTGATTTGCATCGTGAAGCGCTGGTGATCGGCCTGGCCACGCCGGTGTGGATCACGCCCGAGTTCCGCCTGGGCGCGATCCTCAACATCGCATTGCCGCTGGTGATGGTGGCGCTGACCGGGCAATTCGTGCCCGGCATGGCGGTGCTGCGCGCCAGTGGTTACCCGACGCCGGCGAGCCCGATCATTGCCAGCAGCGCGTTGGGTACGGCGTTGCTGGCACCGTTCGGTTGCCATGGTTTGAATCTGGCGGCGATCACGGCGGCGATCTGTACCGGTCGCGAATCCCACGAAGATCCGCGCAAGCGTTACGTGGCCGGCGTTGTCGGCGGCCTGTGTTACCTGATGTTCGGGATCTTCGGCGCCACGCTGGTCTCGCTGTTTTCCGCGTTCCCCAAAGAGCTGATCGCGGCACTGGCCGGATTGGCGCTGTTTGCCGCGATTGCCGGGGCTTTGGCGGGGGCGATGGCGGTGCCGAGCGATCGTGAAGCCGCGTTGGTGACCTTTCTGGTCACCGCGTCGGGCATGTCGCTGTTTGGATTGTCCGCCGCATTTTGGGGGCTGATTTTCGGCATGGTCACCCATGTGCTGTTAAACGCCCGCCGTCCTGTTCCCCGTCGCGAATCCACTGCAACTGAAGTTGTTCAACCTGTCGATCAATAACAATAAGAGAAAGACAATGAAACAGATTTTCCCAACAACCGGTTCTGCGTTGTCCCTGGCTGTCGCCTCGAGTTTTTCCACAGGCGCGATGGCCGCTGAAAAAGGTTTTATCGAAGACACCACTGCGACCTTGCAGGCGCGCAATTACTACTTCAGCCGCGACTTCTCCGACATCGTCGGCGCCAACCAACAGTCGAAGGCTGAAGAGTGGGCGCAGGGCTTCATTCTCAACGTGAAATCCGGCTACACCCAGGGCACCGTCGGGTTTGGTGTGGACGTAATCGGCCTGCTCGGTCTCAAGCTCGACAGCGCCCCGGACCGGACCAATACGGGCTTGTTGCCGGTGCAGGACGACGGTCGCGCTCCGGACAACTACAGCCGCCTGGAAGGCGCGTTGAAGATTCGCTACTCCAAAACCGAGCTAAAGGTCGGCGAGCTGCAACCCAATCTGCCGGTGTTGGCCTTCAGCGATATTCGCCTGCTGCCGCCGAGCTACCAAGGCGCTAGCATCACCTCCAACGATATCAGCGGCCTGACGCTGCAGGGCGGTCACTTGAGTTCAACCAGCCTGCGCAACGAGGCCGGTGACGAAAAGATGCAAGCCATGCTCGGCCACGTGCCGCAGCGCCAGGTCAGCAGTGACGGGTTCAATTTTGCCGGCGCCGATTATGCCTTCAATGACAAGCGCACTTCGGTCAGCGCGTGGTACGGGCAACTGGAAGATATCTACAACCAGCGCTTCCTTGGCCTCAAGCACAGTGAGCCAGTGGGCGACTGGATTCTCGGCGCCAATCTCGGTTACTACGATTCGCGCGAGGACGGCAAAAAGCTGCTGGGCAACATCGATAACCAGGCGTTCTTTTCACTGCTGTCGGCCAAGCGGGGTGGCCATACGTTTTACATCGGCTATCAAGGCATGTTCGGCGACAGCGCGTTTCCACGGGTGTTTGCCAACATCTCACCACTGGGCAACGAAGTGCCGACCTATGAGTTCGCCTACACCGATGAGCGCTCGTGGCAAGCGCGCTACGACTACGATTTCGCGGCACTCGGCGTACCGGGGCTGACCAGTACTGTGCGCTACATCAGCGGCAACAATGTCGACACCGGCCAGGGTTACGAAGGCAAGGATCGCGAGCGTGACCTCGACATCGGCTATGTGCTGCAAAGCGGCAGCCTCAAAGGCCTGGGTATCCGCGTGCGCAATGCGATGGCGCGTTCCAATTACCGCAGCGACATCGACGAAAACCGTCTGATCCTCAGTTACACGTGGACGTTGCTATGAGCCGTTGATCAGAGGTTGCTGGTGCAATTGCCGATGACTTCGTACGTCACGCGGCGAGTCTGGCCCTGATGATCAACGTACACCATCGTCGCCGGCACAACCCCGCACGCGGTCGCGGTGTCCGATACGGAAACCACTTTTGCGATGTCCAGTGGCTGCGCGGGGTTGTACTGGACAGCGGGTGGCTCGACTTCAGCGGCCATGGCCGAGGTAGCGATGACGGTCAGCAACAGGCTGATCAACGTTTTCATGCTGGCGTACTCCGGATCGGTTTTGATGTTTGAATTTTAGTCTTTGCCACCGTCCGATAAAGGGGCGAACGCCAGATGCAGTCTTGCGTAAAACGTAACAATCAGCGCCCATTTGGCACGAGATCAAAAGGGGCGGGTAGACTGGAGGCCTGTTCGCTTACGGCAAGACAAGGGAGCGCGCCCAGCCATGATCGGTGCCGAGTTGCTGTCATCTCAAACCCTCACCGTGGGGTGGCTGATCTACGGACCGGTTTTGATCTGGGCCGCTGCGCGCGCGCCGTGGGTCGAGCTGTTCACCGACAGCCGTCGTCAGCATCTACTGTTCGGCACCGTGTTCGCGTTGTTCATGCTGTGGCTGGTGCGACGGGATTTCGATACCGGCGTGTCTTACCACTTCATCGGCATGACGGCCGTGACGCTGTTGCTGGACTGGCCGCTGGCGATCGTCGGCGGCGTGGTGGCGCAAGCCGGGCTGGTGCTGCTCGGGCGTCAGGACTTGATGGCAATGGGGGTCAATGGCGCGCTGTTCATTCTGTTGCCGGTATTGGTCACCGAGTGCTGTGCGATTCTGGTGGAACGCGCGCAACCACGAAATCTCTTCGTCTACATCTTCGTTTCCGGTTTCTTTGCCGCAGCGCTTTCGGCATTGTTGTGCCTGGTGCTGGCGCTCACGGTGCTGTGGTACGACGAACTGTTCGCCCTGCCGTACTGGCTCGAAGATTTTATCGGTTACCTGTGGCTGATCATTTTTCCCGAGGCGTTCATTAACGGCATGGTGGTCAGCGCGCTGGTGGTGTTCTGCCCGGAATGGCTGGAAACCTTCAACCGCACGCGTTATCTGTCGGCGCCGTGGAAGGACGACGATCCCAGGTCTTGATGGACATCAAAGCCTGAAATCGTCGACGCAATGGCTCAGTGACGCGGGTCGAAATCACCGCTGAACAGTTCGTCCTCGGCATCCGGCGCCACTGGGATTTTGTGTTCTTCCGACGCCCACGCGCCCAGGTCGATCAGTTTGCAACGGTCGGAACAGAACGGCCGGAACTTGCTCTCGGGGCTCCATTCGACAGGGGCGCCGCAGGTCGGGCATTCGACGGTTGGAATCTGGCTCATGACTGGCCTCCAGGCAAAGTTAGATAAAAGTGATGCAGGCGTTCGACCTCGCTGTGCAGCCAGGCGAGGTCGCGGTCGTTGACCACCACTTCGTTGGCATGGCTGACGCGGTCCTGGCGGCTGGACTGGACCTTGAGGATCGCCTGGACCTGCTGTTCGCTGGTCTGGTCGCGCTGCAGGGTGCGTTCGATCTGTAGCTGTTCCGGGGCATCGATGACCAGCACCCGTTGAGTCATGGCGTACTGGCCCGACTCGATCAGCAGCGGCGAAACCAGAATCGCGTAAGGTGATTTTGCCAGCGCCAAGTGATGAGCGATTTCCTCGGCGATCAGCGGATGCAGCAAGGCTTCCAGCCAACGGCGTTCATCCGGCACTTCGAAGATCAGTTTACGCAGGGCGGCGCGGTCCAGTTGCCCATCGGCCAGTAACACGCCGGGGCCGAAGTGTTCGGCGATCTTTGCCAGCGCCGGTCGGCCTGGCTCCACCACCCAGCGAGCCGCATGATCGGCATCGACCACGTGCACGCCGAGGTCGATGAAATGCTGGGCCGCCGCGCTTTTGCCGCTGCCGATGCCGCCGGTCAGGCCGAGAATCCAGGGTTTTTCCACAGGGGTATTCATTTCAAACCGACAAACTGCCAATAGAAGTCGGTTATTTGACCACCCCAGAGCAAGGCAATCCAGCCGGCAATTGCCAGATAGGGGCCGAAGGGAATCGGCGTCGAGGTTTTAGCCTTGCGCAGGCGCAGGTAAATCACGCCGATAACGGCCCCCACCAAGGATGAAAGGAGGATGGTCAGCGGCAAAACCTGCCAGCCGCCCCAGGCGCCAAACAGCGCCAGTAACTTGAAATCACCATGGCCCATGCCGTCCTTGCCGGTCATCAGCTTGAACAGCCAGAACACCGACCACAGCGCCATGTAACCGGCAATGGCGCCCCACAACGCGTCATGCAGCGGTACGAACAGGTCGAGACTGTTGACGATCAGCCCCAGCCACATCAACGGCAGCACCAGCACATCCGGCAACAGTTGATGCTCGGCGTCGATCAGGCTCATGGCCAACAGACCCCAGGTCAGCAGCATCGCCATACAGGCTTGCCAGCCGAAACCGAAGTGCCAGGCAATGAACGCAGACAACAGGCCGCAGGCCAGTTCGGTCAGTGGATAACGTTTGCTGATCGGTGTCGCGCAAGCGGAGCAGCGTCCCCGCAGAAACGCGAAACTCAGTAGCGGAATATTTTCCCAGGCACGGATCCGGTGGTTGCAATGTGGACACTGGGAGTGGGGCAGGAACAGGTTGAAGGTCGGCAGCGGGGTTTCACCGGGCAGCCCGAGGATCTCATGGGCCTGAACGCGCCACTCGCGTTCGAGCATTTTCGGCAGGCGCCAGACCAGCACATTTAGGAAGCTGCCCACCAATAGGCCAATCACTCCCGCGATGACAACAAATGCCAGCGGGTATTGGAGCAGGATTTCGTTCAAGGGCATGTCAGATCGCTGAGCCGAGTTGGAAGATGGGCAGGTACATCGCAACCACCAGGCCGCCGACAATAACACCCAGCACCACCATGATGAACGGTTCCATCAGGCTGGTGAGGTTATCGACCATATTGTCCACCTCGTCCTCGTAAAAACCCGCGACCTTGTCGAGCATGTCGTCCAGTGCGCCGGACTCTTCGCCAATGGCGGTCATCTGCACCGCCATGTTCGGAAAAATGCCCGAGGTGCGCATTGAAAAATTCAGCTGCATGCCCGTCGAAACGTCCTGCTTGATGCGCAGCACCGCGCGTTTGAACACGATGTTGCCGGTGGCGCCGGCCACCGATTCCAGGGCTTCCACCAGCGGCACGCCGGCGGCGAAAGTCGTCGACAACGTGCGGGCAAAACGCGCCACGGCGGATTTGTACATCAAGGTGCCCACCAGCGGCAGCTTCAGTAGCCAGGCGTCCGTTCGGTCGCGAAAGGCCTGAGACGTCCTGAAGGCGTGACGCAGCGCGAAGATCGCGACGATCAGCACGCCGAGCATCATCCACCACCAGTCCTGCATGAATCGCGACAGACCAATGACCATCACAGTGAAGGCGGGCAATTCGGCGCCAAACCCTTCGAACACCGACTGAAATTGCGGCACCACCTTGACCAGCAGAATCCCGGTGACAACGATCGCGACCAACACCACCAGCAGCGGATAGGTCATGGCTTTCTTGATCTTGGCCTTGAGGCTTTCGCTCTTTTCCTTGTAGGTCGCGACCCGTTCCAGCAGGGTGTCCAGCGCGCCGGCCTGTTCACCGGCATCCACCAGATTGCAGTACAGCTCATCGAAGTATTGCGGCTTTTTGCGCAGGGCCGCGGCGAAGCTGTTGCCGGCCGCGACTTCCTGTTTGACCTCGTCCACCAGCGTACGCATGGCCGGGTTATCGAAGCCTTCGCCGATAATGTCGAACGACTGCAACAGCGGTACGCCGGCTTTCATCATGGTCGCCATCTGGCGCGTGAACAGGGCAATGTCCTGGGCCTTGATGCGCGTGCCGACGTTGAACAGCGAGACGGATTTCTTGCGCACCTTGCCGGGGTTGATGCCTTGTTTGCGCAGTTGTGCCTTGATCAGCGCCGGGTTTTGCCCGCTCAACTCACCGGTGACTTTCGTGCCTTTGCGGTCGGTGCCTTCCCAGGCGTAAATGCTGATTTTCGCTGCCTTGACCGCCATGTTCAGTCCTTGGTAACCCGGTTGATTTCTTCAAGGCTGGTAATGCCCTGCATGGCTTTGAGCAGGCCCGAGGTGCGCAGGTCGTTGAAGCCGTCCTTGCGCATCTGCTCGTCGATGTCCAGTGAGTTGCCTTCGGCCATGATCAATCGTTGCAAGTCCGCTGTGTTCTTCACCACTTCATAAATCCCCACTCGCCCTTTGTAGCCGCCGTTGCATTGTTCGCAGCCGACCGGCTCATAGATCGTGAATGTGCCGATGCGTTCCTCGGGGAAGCCTTCCTTGAGCAGCGCCTCGCGGGGAATGTCGAGCGGCACCCGGCAATGGCTGCACAGTTTGCGCGCCAGGCGCTGGGCGATGATCAGGCTGACGGACGTGGCGATGTTGAAACCCTGGATGCCCATGTTCTGCAAGCGGGTCAGGGTTTGTGCGGCACTGTTGGTGTGCAGGGTCGACAGCACCAGGTGCCCGGTCTGCGAAGCCTTGATGGCGATTTCGGCGGTTTCCAGATCACGGATTTCGCCGACCATGATCACGTCCGGGTCCTGGCGCAGGAACGAGCGCAGCGCCTGGGCGAAGTCCATCCCTTGCTTCGGATTGACGTTGACCTGGTTGATGCCTTCCATGTTGATCTCCACCGGGTCTTCGGCGGTGGAAATGTTGATGTCCACGGTGTTGAGGATGTTCAGCCCGGTGTAGAGCGAAACGGTTTTGCCCGAGCCGGTGGGGCCGGTCACCAGAATCATGCCTTGAGGTTGCCTGAGTGCGGCCATGTACAGTTCTTGTTGTTCAGGCTCGTAGCCGAGGGCGTCGATGCCCATTTGCGCGCTGGAGGGATCAAGAATCCGGATCACCACTTTCTCGCCCCACAGGGTCGGCAAGGTGTTGACCCGAAAGTCGATGGATTTGCTCTTGGACAGGCGCATCTTGATCCGCCCGTCCTGGGGCTTGCGGCGTTCGGAGATGTCGAGGCTGGCCATGACCTTCAGCCGCGCGGCGATTCGATTGGCCAATTGGATCGGCGGCTTGGCGACTTCCCGCAGCATGCCGTCGGTGCGCATCCGCACGCGATAGATTTTCTCGTAGGGCTCGAAATGCAGGTCGGAAGAACCGCTCCTGATCGCGTCGAGCAGCATTTTGTGGACGAAGCGCACCACCGGCGCGTCATCGGCATCCTGGCCGACGATGGCGTCCTGACGCTTGTCATCGATGGTCTCGATGTCCAGGCCTTCGAGGTCGACATCGGCCATGTCTTCCAGGCCGGTCCCATGGGTGTCGAAGAACTTCTCGATGGCGTCGCTGAGCTTGTCGTCCTCCACGAGGATGGCTTCGGTCGTAAGCCCGGTACTGAACTGGATGTCGTTGATGGCCTGGTGATTGGTCGGGTCGGAAATCCCCACGAACAGTTTGTTGCCTCGGCGCCAGAGGGGCAGCGCGTGGTGCTGGCGGACCAGCTTCTCACTGACCAGGCCCTTGGGCTGAATCTCCTTGTCCAGGGCATGAAGGTCCAGCAAGGCCATGCCGAAATGCTCCGAGGCGATCTCGGCGACCTGGCGGCTTTTGACCAGTTTGTTCTGAACCAGGTAGCTGACCAGGGAGATGCGGTTGCGTTGGGCTTGCTGGGACGCCTGTTGCGCGCTTTTGTCAGTGAGCAGCTCGGCCAGGACCAATTGCTTGGCCAGGCCGCTGAGGGCGATGTCATTCATTGGGATACCGGACGCAGACAATTCATGACTTATAGCCTAGTCAAGCAATGGAGCCAAACCAGCGGTAGTGAGGTGACAAAAAGCGTCAGATAGTGCGGATCCTGGGAGTAGGAAAGGGCGTCGCAGACTACACGCCCCCCGTCTATAGGGCGCACGGGGCTTGGCATGGGCTGTGCTGCGACAGGTTCAGATCATGAGATTTCGACTCATGCACGGAGGCTGTCTATGAACACTCAAAAAGGTTTTTCCCTGATCGAGCTGCTGATCGTGGTGGCGATCATCGGGATTCTCGCGACGTTCGCGATACCGGCTTACTCCAAGTATCAGGCGCGGGCCAAGGTGACGGCGGGGCTGGCCGAGATTTCGGCGTTGAAGGTGCCGTTCGAGGACATTATCAATCAAGGGACCGACCCTGATTTGACCAAGGTTGGCGGCACAGCAGCCACCTCGAACTGCACCACCACGGCCTCGGGTAAAGCCGCTGATGGCACCGGGACTATTGGTTGCACGATCCTTAATGCGCCGGGTCCGGTACTGAATAAAACCATTACCCTTTCGCGTACGGTGACTGGCTGGACGTGTGCCACAACTGTGGATCAGGAATACGCGCCGAAGGGCTGCACGGGGGTTGCTCCGAAAGCTTGAACCATCGCTTTTCATGCCTGATACCCCGCCCTTGGCGGGGTATTTTTTTGCTCGCCGTCCAGGATGTCGAGTAAATGAGAAAACCTCCGACAATTCATGGCTTTAGGCCTTGTTGAAAACCCGCAACTTGCATGTAGATAAAGTTCAACTCATGCATTTTGCACGAGTCCGCAAAATTGCCTTTTTAGTAAGTAGTTGATTTATAACGATTAATTATCTGTCTCAAACTTGGCACAGCGTTCGCAATATCTCCGGTAACCCTGCTGACAAGAACCCAGCAGACTTTCCAGAAAAACAGGAGTTACTCGTATGAAGAAGTTCGCTATCACTGCCGCTGCTGCTACCGCGCTGACCCTGACCATGGCCAACGCCGCATTCGCCCAAACCACCCAGGCTACCCAGTCGCCAATGGTGCTGGCCGCCGGTGAAATGACTGAAGCGAAAGAAGCTACTTCCGATACCTGGATCACTACCAAAGTCAAAGCCGACCTGGTCACCGAAAAAGGCATCCCAGGTACCGATATCAAAGTTGAAACCAACAAAGGCGTCGTGTCTCTGTCGTCCACTACTGCGGTAACTGACGCTCAGAAAACCACCGCCGTGGCGATCGCCAAGAAAATCAAAGGCGTCAAAGCGGTCTCCGCTGACGGCCTGAAAGCCGAGTAAGGCAAGACTTCTCGCCTGGACCGGGAGAAGGCGCGGTAGACGGGCCAAGTCATACGTCTGCCGCATCTCAGGAGTTCATGCGAACGGCCATAAGGATGTGGCCATTACAGGCCCCGGTATTCGTGTCGGGGCCTGTTCTATTTTCAGGATCAATGCAAAACCAATGTGGGAGCGGGCTTGCTCGCGAAAGCGTTGTGTCATGGAACGGTGATGTTCGCTGACACTCCGAATTCGCGAGCAAGCCCGCTCCCACATTTGATCCGTGAGAATTAATTACCGCGCTTGCTGGTGATCTGCACCAATCGATTCCCCTCGAACCGCAAGTACTGATACATCCCGCCCTTCGGCCCGTAAGTCCATTCCTCGACCTGGAACTCTTCCCGCCGATTGGCGCTGCGCTTGTACCCCAGCAAATCACGGCCGACAGGTTCGCCGCATTTCTGCAGCACCTCGCTCGACCGGTCACCGACGCTGATCAATTGGCTACCACACCGCAAGGTGTCCGCTGCCGAGGCCTGGCTCGCAGCGATTGCCAGCGCAAGTGCGAGCAGCAGCCGAACCCCCATCATTCAGCGTCCAGATGCATCGGCGTCACGACCTTGCCGTCCTTCTCCGCTTCGCCCAATTGCGCATCGATGAAGTACACACGGTCATCGGCCAGTTGGCCTTTGTCGACCAGATAGTCCTTGATGCTGCTGGCGCGGTCCTGGCCCAACTGGCGCAGCAACACATCGCTGGAACTCCAGAACTGGATCACGCCTTCGCGCATTTTCGCCGTGCGATCATCCTTGCCCAGGTCCTTCCATTCCGCAGGCGGCTGAACCTTCAGGCGTGTGCGGTAGATGCCTTCCAGCAGCGGACCTTTTTCGTTGTCCGGAACGTCCAGCAACGAAGCCTGGGCCGGAACCTTGTCGCCGCGACGCTGGAGCATTTTGTAGTAGTTGTACTGGTATTCCCGTTCCAGACGTTGCTCGGCAATCAGCGGACCGTCGCTGCTCTTCGCCGCCGTACCTTCGATTTCCAGGCGCAGGGCAGGGCGCTCTTTAAGGGCCTTGCTCAGCTTGTCCAAAGCGCCTTCGGCGTCCTTGCTCAAGTCGCTTGAGCCTGGGGCGAACGACACGCTGCCCAAATCTTCCGAACCGCCGCCCGATACAAGGCCGCCAATAAGTTTGAACGGCGCGGCCGCAGCCTTGACGATCAGATTGCGCAGGGTTTGCCAGACAATCGGCATGACGCTGAACTGCGGGTTGTTCAGGTCGCCGGTTACCGGCAGTTCGATGGAAATCTTGCCGTCGACGTCCTTGAGCAAGGCAATCGCCAGTTTCAGCGGCAGGCTCACGGCGTCCGGGCTGTCGACTTTCTCGCCCAGTTGCAACTGCTCGACCACCACTTTGTTTTCGGCTTTGAGCTGGCCCTTGGTGATCTGGTAATGCAGGTCGAGATTCAGCCGGCCCTTGCGGATGCGGTAACCGGCGAATTTGCCGGAGTAAGGCGTCAGCGTGGTCAGTTCCACGCGTTTGAAGCTGGTGGCGATGTCGAGGCTGGCCATCGGGTCGAACGGGTTGACCGCGCCCTTGATGGTGACCGGCGCATAGCGGTCGACCTTGCCCTTGACGTCGACGCTGGCCGGTTTCGCCTGACGGCTATCGATGGTGCCGATCTGCCCGTTGAGTTGCTGGACGGCGGTGGCGAAGTTCGGCGTGAGGCTGAAGTCGGCGAAGTTGGCCGAGCCGTCATTGATGGCGATGCCGCCGATGTGGATGCCCAGCGGCTTGTCCTTGCTCGCCGCGGGTTTGGCGGCGGCAGGTTTGGCGCCGGTGTCGGCCGGTTGCGGAATCAGCAAGTCATCGATGTTGGTGGTGCGGTCATCGTTGATCATGAAGCGTACATAGGGTTGCAGCAGGTTGACCTTGTCGATCGACAGGCTGTCGCCGTGTTGATAGTTCAGGCCTTCGACCACCACCTGCTGCCACTTGAGGAAGTCGCGGGTTTTCAGGGTGTCGAGGGTGTGCAGTTGATCAACCTGGGCGCGGCCGGTGACGCTGAAGGCCAGCGGCTCGGTGCTTTTCAGGTTGACCGCCAGATCGCTGCCGAGCATGCCGCTGCGCAGCTCAAGGCGAATGAACGGGCTGATGTAGGACTGGGCGACACGCAGGTCGATGTCCTTGGTCTGCACATTCAGTTTGGCGCTGACCGGCGCCAGATTGACCTCGCCTTCGGCGATGAGCTTGCCTTGCTTGCCCACGCCGGTGTCGAGCTTGAGGTTGAAGGGCGAGCCGTTGAGGCTGTCGAACTTCTGCAAGTCGAGATTCAGTGGGCCGAGTTCCAGTGCCACGGCGGGTTGAGCCTTGCGGTCTGCCAGGTGCACTTGGTAGTCACGCAGTTGCACGTCGTTGAGCAATACCTGCCAAGGCTTGCTTGGGGCTGCTTCCACTTTTGGCGAGTCGGCGGCAGCGGGCGTGCTGGCCGGTTCGGCGTTAGCCTTGGCGGCGGGTTTGGACGGCTGGCTGGCGAACAACTTTTGCCAATCCAGTTGGCCATCGGCTTCCAGTGCGGCCCAGGTTTCCAGTTTGTGGCTGCGGATCTTGCCGACCACAACTTGCTGTTTGGCCAGATCGACAGTGGTTTCGCTGACGTCCAGTCGTTCGAGCTTCACCAGCGGCCGACCGTCCGGTGCCTTGATGGCGAAGGGCGCGATGGTGGCCGAGACATTGCTCAGCAGCAGCTCGGTTTCCTTGGACAGATTGAGTTTGTAATCAGTACTGATGCTCATGACGCCGCTTTCAAGGTCCAGGGGCACGGCATCGCGCACGTAGGGCCAGAAGGCTTTCATCTTGCCATCGGTGATTTTCAGCTTACCTTCGGAGGCGATCGGGATCAGGCTGAAGTTGCCAGTCCAGTCGATTTGCCCGCCGTTGGGGCCGACGGCCACCAGGGTCATGTCGGCGCTGTCTTCGGGCAGGGTGCTGAGGTTTTTCAGCTCGAAATCGAGGGCGTCGTAGAGGAATTCGATGGGCTCGCTCGGCCGGGCATCTTCAAAGTGCACGGCGCCACCGGCAAGTTTGATGCTGTCTATACGCAGCGGAAACGGCTTGGCGTCAGGATCGGCAGGGGTCGGTTCGCTAGCCGGTATCTTGAACAGCCCCAGCAGGTTGAGTTTGCCGTCTTTGCTGAAGAGGATTTCGGTTTTGGACTTGTCCAGTTCGATTTCCGACAGATGCAGCGCCTTGGTCCACAGGCTATCGAGTTGCAGGTTGGCATACAGGCGTTCGAAGCCGACCTGTTCCTTGCCGGGCTCACCGATGCTCAGGCCCCAAAGGGTCACTTCGAGGCTGAACGGGTTGAGTTCGATCCGCTGAAGCGTGGCGGGGGTCGTGGAATAATTGGCCAATTGCTGGTTGGCGATGCGCAAGGCGATGCCCGGCAAAATCAGAAAGCCCAGCAAGCTGTAGAGGGCCAGAGCAGTCAACAAGGCGCCGATGGCGCGAATCAATCCTTTGTACATGCGTGGCTTCATCTGTCTGAATCGGAGTGCCTTGGAGTATGGCACGCGATTCCGGTTCCGAAGCAAACAGCCTGTTCAGGATTTTTCAGATTTGTCTGACACCGATCAGAGCTGCAGGATCAGGGTTTTCAGTGGTGGTTGCTGATCCATCGACGGGAAATCGGCACCGGGTTTCATCACTGTCCACTCGCGCACCGGCCGCCCGGCTTTCTCGGCGCAACGCAAAACCTGCTCGCGCCAGTCGTCCATGCTGACTTTTGCCAGATTGTTGCAGCAGATCAGCACGCCGTTGTCGGCGGTGGTCAGCAGGGCGGGTTTGAGCAGGCTCTGGTAGTCGCGCAGCAGGTCGACGGTGCCGAACGCGCTCTTGGCCCAGGCCGGTGGATCGAGCAGCACCAGATCGTACTGACGCTGTTCCAGGCGCTGATAGCTCGGCAGTTTTTGCCCGCGACGCTGGCTGATGGGCAGGCCGGCGAGTTGGCGGATGGCCGGGAAGTAATCGGACTGGATGAATTCCATGGTCGGCAATTGTGGGTTGAGCAAGCCGTTTTCACGACCGACCGCCAGATTGCCTTCGGCGAAGTCCAGGTTGCACACCTCGCTGGCGCCACCGGCCGCCGCGCTGAGACCAACGCCGCAGGTGTAGGCAAACAGATTCAGCACGCTTTTGTTTTTGCTGTGGTCCTTGACCCAGCCACGGGTGTTGCGCAGGTCGAGGAACAGCAGCGGGTCCTGCCCGGCATGACGCCCACGCACCCGATAGTTCAGGCCCCACTCATGGCCGACCAGATCTTGCAGCGCTGCTTCGTCGGCGCGGTAGACAGTGTCTTCGCGGTCGATGCGCGAATTGCCACGGGAACGGTCGTTGTAGATCAACAGGGTTTCTAGACCCAAATACTGGTTGATCGTCTCGTGCAGGTGCACCAGGTCTTCGCGTTCCAGCGACTGATGGAAACTCTGCACCAGCAATTGCGGGCCGTAGCGGTCGATGGTCAGGCCACCGGCGCCTTCCTGGCTGCCATGGAACAGGCGATAGCAATCGGTGCCCTGGCTGTGCAACTCGGCGAGCAGATCCTGGCGATGTTCAAGGGCGGCGCGCAGCGCCTGATTCAAGGAAGACATGCTGGGCGCCTTGCAGGAGGGAATTTGGCGCGGGAGTTTAACACTGTGGCGAGGGAGCTTGCTCCCGCTGGGCTGCGAAGCAGCCCCAAAATCTCAGCCCTTGTCGGAGTTTTATGCGAGCGCTTCGCACTCGAACGGGAGCAAGCTCCCTCGCCACAGGTCTAGCCGCATGAGGCGGAGCGTCAGGTCAACAACCCCATCCGCCGCTTGGCCCGTTGCACCGAGCCATTACGCACCGCCCAGCGCAGCATCGGCGCGCTGCGATTGACGCTGGCGCGGATCAGCTTGCGTTGCAGCGGGTTCTGGCTGACGCCAAGCATGTCACTGGCCCAATCCGGCAGCAGATCGATCCCGGCCTGCATCATCAGCCCGCCGAAAGGCCTGGCCAAACGGCTGGGCGACGGCGCGTTCAATAACAACCGCAACACTTCCCGGCTGCGTGCGTCGCACAGCAGTTGCGGACGGATGCCTTCGAGATAATCGGAAGTTTCCTGCCGCGAGCGCGGCACATTCCGCGCGCCCAGACGTTCGGCGACCAGGGCGATTTCTGCGTAATAGCGATCCTGATCGGACAAGGACAAATGCGGATTGCGATACCGCAAATGTGCCGCGAGGAAGTTACTGACTTCGGCCACATGCACCCAGGTCAGCAGGTCGGGATCGCTGGCGGCGTAAGGGCGACCGTCCGGCGCGGTGCCGGTCACTTGCAGGTGAATGGTGCGGACTTTTTCGATCAGCCAGTCGGCGTCCTGTCTTGATCCGAAGGTCGTGCCGGAGATGAATTGCCCGGTGCGACGCAACCGGCCGAGCATGTCCTCACGAAAATTCGAATGGTCCCACACGCCGGCCAGCGCCAACGGATGCAAGGCCTGCAACATCAGGGCGCTGATGCCGCCGATGAGCATGCTGCTGAAGTCGCCGTGCACCTGCCAGCTCACGGAGTCGGGCCCGAACAGCCCGGGATCGCCCTTGGGGTTCTCCAGATCAAGCTTGCCCAAGGACAGACCGGTCAGGCTCATGATCTGGGTTTCAATGCGGGTGCGGATGAATTCCATGATATCCCGGTAATTTATGATGCTTTTGTAGGAGCAAAGCTTGCTCGCGATGAACGATGACGCGGTTCATCGGTAGACCGCGTTATCGTTCATCGCGAGCAAGCTTTGCTCCTACAGACGGCAGTGCATTATTGATTCAGGCGTTTATCGATCAAGCCTTGCACCACGCTCGGGTCGGCCAGGGTCGAGGTGTCGCCAAGACTGTCGAGTTCATTGCAGGCGATCTTGCGCAGGATACGCCGCATGATCTTGCCTGAACGGGTTTTGGGCAAGGCCGGCGCCCACTGGATCAGATCCGGCTTGGCGAAGCTGCCGATTTCCTTGCTGACCATCGCCAGCAGCTCTTTCTTCAGTTCGTCGCCGGGTTCGACGCCGTTCATGGGTGTGACGAACGCGTAGATGCCCTGGCCTTTGACGTCGTGAGGGTAACCAACCACGGCGGCCTCGGCGATGCTGTCATGCAGCACCAGCGCGCTTTCCACCTCGGCGGTGCCGATGCGGTGCCCGGAAACGTTGATCACATCGTCGATACGCCCGGTGATCCAGTAATCGCCGTCCTCATCGCGACGAGCGCCGTCACCGGTGAAGTAATAGCCGGGGTAAGGCTTGAAGTAGGTGTCGACCATGCGTTGCGGATCGCCATAGACGCTGCGGATCTGCGCCGGCCAGCTTGATTTTATGGCTAGCACGCCACTGCCGGCGCCTTTGATTTCCTTGCCTTGCTCATCGAGCAACACTGGTTGCACGCCGAACATCGGTTGCGTGGCGCAGCCGGGTTTGATCCGTTGTGCGCTCACCAACGGGCTGAGCATGATGCCGCCGGTTTCGGTCTGCCACCACGTGTCGACGATTGGGCAGCGCTCCTCACCGACCTGATGGAAGTACCATTCCCACGCTTCCGGGTTGATCGGCTCACCGACGGTTCCGAGCAGTCTGACACTGGCGCGGGAAGTTTCCTTCAACGGTTCCGGACCTTCACGCATCAAGGCGCGCAGGGCGGTCGGAGCGGTATAGAAAATGTTGACCTTGTGCTTGTCGATCACTTGCCAGAAGCGTGAGGTGCTCGGATAGCTCGGCACGCCTTCGAAGATCAACGTCGTTGCGCCGTTGGCCAGCGGACCGTAGACGATGTAGCTGTGGCCCGTGACCCAGCCGACATCGGCGGTGCACCAGAACACTTCGCCGTCGCGGTAATCGAGCACGTACTTGAAGGTCATCGCCGCTTGCAGCAGATAACCGCCGGTGGTGTGCAGCACGCCTTTCGGTTTGCCGGTGCTGCCGGAAGTGTAGAGGATGAACAGCGGGTCTTCGGCGTCCATCGGTTCGGGCGGGCAGTCGTCGCCGACGTCGCGCAGCGCCTGGTGATACCAGATGTCCCGGCCTTCAACCCAGCTCACTTCATTCTGTGTACGCTCGACCACCACCACGGTGCTCACGTCCGGACAACTTTGCAGCGCCTTGTCGACGTTCTGTTTCAGCGGCACGAATTTGCCGCCGCGCACGCCTTCATCGGCGGTGATCACGGTGCGGCAGTCGGCGTCGAGAATCCGGTCGCGCAGCGAGTCCGGGGAGAAACCGCCGAACACCACCGAATGCACCGCACCGATACGCGTGCAGGCGAGCATGGCGTAGGCCGCTTCGGGAATCATCGGCATGTAGATGCACACGCGGTCGCCTTTCTTCACGCCACGGCTTTTGAGCACGTTGGCCAGGCGGCAGACGTTGTGATGGAGTTTTTTGTAGGTGATCTGGGTGGATTCGGCGGGATCGTCACCTTCCCAGATGATCGCGATCTGATCGCCGCGTTTTTCCAGGTGCCGGTCGATGCAGTTGTAGCTGACGTTCAATTTGCCGCCGGCAAACCAGCTGGCCTCACCGGTTTTCAGGTCATAGCGCTGGACGGTGTCCCACGGCTTGCTCCAGTCGAGGAAGCGGGTGGCCTGTTCGGCCCAGAACGTAGTGGGGTGTTCAATGGATTCGCGGTACAGGCGGTGGTAGTCGTCTTGACTCAATTGTGCAGCCCGGCGGACGGCATCGGCTTTGGGGAACGTGCTGATATCGAACATGACGGTTCCTTATTCTTGTTTTGCGACAAAGATAAAGATGCGCCGAGTAACCAATGGGTTCAAGTCATACACAAAACAACTGTGGGAGCGGGCTTGCTCGCGAATGCGTCGTACCAGCCAACGAAAATGTCGACTGATACACCGCATTCGCGAGCAAGCCCGCTCCCACATTGGGTATTCATTGCCCACAAGTTGTGTGCTCGACACACTCTGTGGGCAGGCGTCAAATCACCCGCGGTGACGACCACGGAAGTAGTTGATCAGGCCTTGGGTGGACGCGTCGTCAGCCGGGGTTTCCTCGCTGCCGACCAGGCGGTTGTAGACGCCTTTGCCCAGCTCCTTGCCCAGTTCCACGCCCCACTGATCGAAGGCGTTGATGCCCCAGATCACGCTTTGCACGAAGACTTTGTGTTCGTACATCGCCACCAGTGCGCCGAGGCGGCGCGGGCTGATGCGCTCGACCACCAGGGTGTTGCTCGGACGGTTGCCCGGGATCACCTTGTGCGGCGCGAGTTTATGCACTTCGGCTTCGCTCATGCCTTTGTCGCGCAGTTCGGTTTCAGCTTCGGCAAGGGTCTTGCCGAGCATCAGCGCCTGGCTCTGTGACAGGCAGTTGGCGTACAGCCACTGGTGGTGGTCGGACACCGGGTTGAAGCTGACGATCGGCACGATGAAGTCGGCCGGAATCAGTTGGGTGCCTTGGTGCAGCAACTGGTGATAGGCGTGCTGACCGTTGCAACCGACGCCACCCCAGATCACTGGACCGGTGTCGGTGGACACCGCGGTGCCGTCCTGACGAACGCTCTTGCCGTTGGATTCCATGTCCAGCTGTTGCAAGTGCTTGGTGATGTTCCGCAGGTAGTGGTCGTACGGCAGGATCGCGTGGCTCTGCGCGCCCCAGAAGTTGCCGTACCACACGCCGAGCAAGGCCAGCAGCACTGGCATGTTCTGTTCGAACGGTGCGCTCTGGAAGTGCTGGTCCATGGTGTAGGCACCGGACAGCAGTTCCTTGAAGTTCGACATGCCGATGGCCAGGGCAATCGGCAAACCGATGGCCGACCACAGCGAGTAACGCCCGCCGACCCAGTCCCACATCGGGAAGATGTTTTCTTCGCGGATGCCGAAGGCCACGGCGGCGGCGTTGTTGCTCGATACCGCGATGAAGTGACGGTACAGCTCGGCTTCCGAACCACCCTGGGCCAGATACCAGGCACGGGCGGCCTGGGCGTTTTTCAGGGTTTCGAGGGTGTTGAAGGATTTCGACGAGACGATGAACAGCGTGGTCTCGGCACGCAGCTTCATGGTCAGCTCGTGGAATTCACTGCCGTCGATGTTCGCCAGATAGTGGCAGCGCACGCCTTTCTGGGCGTAGGACAGCAGTGCTTCGGAAACCAGTTCAGGGCCGAGAAACGAGCCACCGATGCCGATGTTCACCACGTCGGTGATCGGCTTCTCGGTGTAGCCACGCCACAGACCATCGTGGATGCGGCCCACGAGGTCGGTGATCTGGTTCAGCACCTTGTGCACTTCCGGCATCACGTTGACGCCATTGACCGACAGCTTGTCGCCGACCGGGCGGCGCAGGGCGGTGTGCAAGGCCGGGCGACCTTCGGAGGCGTTGACGATCTCGCCGTCGAACAGCGATTTGATCGCGCCCTGAAGGTCGACTTCGTTGGCCAGGCCCACCAGCAGATTGCGGGTCTCGGCGTTGATCAGGTTCTTCGAATAGTCGAGAAACAGGCCGCAGCTGCTGAGGGTGAATTGGGTAAAGCGCTGCGGGTCGGCATTGAAGGCCTCGCGCATGCTGAAATCCTGCATGGCTTGGCGGTGGTCATTCAACGCTTGCCAGGCGGGCAGAGCGGTCACGTCGTGAGGAGTGCGGTAATACGCCATCGCTGCGGGTTTCCTTTTTACTTGAACGGCCTTTTGAACACTAAAAATCCCGGAGCGCTATGGATGGGCGTCCCGGTCAACTGCGTCGACACGAATTCATGGCGCAGGTCGAATACAGTAAACCCCGCGCAATGATCTGTCTTGACTTTGTCTGACCTGTTTCCGGTACTTTTTTAACATCCAGGTTAGGAACAGTCCGACAAACGGAAGCAAGACAGGCTTCGATCAGGCGACCTGGACCGGAATGGCATTGCTGGTGTGGCTCAGTTCGTTGCCCGGCGCCATGTAAAGCATGCGCGGCTTGAAGTTGAGCAGTTCGGCTTCGCTGTAATGAGCGTAAGCACAGATGATCACGCGATCGCCGACCTTGGCCTTGTGTGCGGCGGCACCGTTGACCGAGATCATGCGCGAACCTTCTTCGCCACGAATAGCGTAGGTGGTGAAGCGCTCGCCATTATCGATATTGTAGATCTGGATCTGTTCGTACTCACGGATACCGGACAGGTCCAGCCATTCACCGTCGATGGCGCAAGAACCTTCGTAATCGAGTACAGCGTGGGTGACTTCGGCGCGATGCAGCTTGGCTTTGAGCATGATGGCGTGCATGAGTGTTTTTCCAAGGTCGTGTTTTTACCCTGTAGGAGCTGAGCTTGCTCGCGATGAGGGCCTGACATTCAATATTTGTATTGGCTGTCTGTCCGCTATCGCGAGCAAGCTCGGCTCCTACAGGAGGATGGGTGGGGTTTAGAGGGGTGTATCGAGATTCAGGTGCAGGTTGTCGATCAACCGGGTCGTGCCGAGGAACGCCGCCACCAGGATCACCAGATCGCGATCTTCCGCCGTCGCCGGGCGCAAGGTCAGCGCATGGCGAATTTCCAGATAATCCGCACGCAAGCCAGCCGCTTCGAGCTGTTTGATTTGCGCATTTATCAGTGCCGGGAAATCCCGCTCACCCTGCTTGATCGATTCGGCAATCTCGCTCAGCGTGCGATACACCACTGGCGCCACGGCCCGCTGTTCTTCGCTGAGGAAACCATTGCGCGACGACAACGCCAGGCCATCGGCCGCGCGAACGGTCGGCTCGCCGATGATCTGGATCGGCATGTTCAGGTCGTGGACCAGTGCGCGGATCACCGCCAGTTGCTGGAAATCCTTCTGGCCGAAAATCGCCAAATCCGGCTGGACCATGTTGAACAGCTTGCTGACCACCGTCGCCACACCCTCGAAATGCCCCGGACGGCTGGCGCCGCACAGGCCTTCGGACAATTGCGGCACGCTGACGCGAGTCTGGCCGGCCATGCCGTCGGGGTACATCTCTTCCACGGCGGGCGCGAACAACAGGTCGCAACCGGCTTCGAGCAGTTTTTCCTGATCGGCCGCGAGGGTGCGCGGGTATTTGTCGAGGTCTTCGCCGGCACCGAACTGCAGCGGGTTGACGAAAATGCTCGCGACCACGAAATCCACCCGTTGGGTGGCCTTGGTAATCAGCGCGACATGGCCGCTGTGCAGGTTGCCCATGGTCGGCACGAAGCCGATGCGCTTGCCTTCGCTGCGGGCGCGGGCCACGGCGGCGCGCAGTTCGCGTACGGTTTTTACGGTGTTCATGCAGAGAATCCGTGTTCGATGCCTGGGAAAGTCGCCGCTTTGACTTCGCTGACGTAGGCGCTCAGGGCCGCGTGAATGCTTTCCTGGCCGGCCATGAAGTTCTTCACGAATTTCGGTACTCGGCCGGTGATGGACAGGCCCAGCATGTCGTGCAGCACCAGTACCTGGCCGTCGGTGCGATGACCAGCGCCGATACCGATCACCGGAATGCCCACAGCCTGGGTGATTTCTTCGGCCAGTTCGCTTGGCACGCATTCGAGCAGCAGCATCGCCGCACCGGCCTGTTCCAGCGAAATCGCATCGGCACGCATCTGCCGCGCCTGGTTTTCGTTGCGGCCCTGGACTTTATAACCGCCGAGGATGTTCACCGATTGCGGCGTCAGGCCCATGTGCGCGCACACCGGGATGCCACGTTCGGCGAGCAGGCGAATCGAGTCCGCCAGCCACAAGGCACCTTCAACCTTGACCATGTGCGCGCCGGCCTGCATCAACAGGGCGCTGTTGGCCATGGCTTGTTCGGTGGTGGCGTAGGCCATGAAAGGCAGGTCGGCGAGAATCAGTGCATCGCTGTTACCGCGTTTGACGGCCGCGACGTGGTAAGCCATTTCAGCGGTGGTGACTGGCAGGGTGCTGTCGTGACCTTGCAAAACCATGCCGAGGGAGTCGCCCACCAGCAGCACTTCGACGCCAGCCTGGTTGCAGGCGTGGGCGAAGGTCGCGTCATAGCAGGTCAGCATGGTGATTTTTTCACCTTTCTGCTTGAGGCTCTGGAGCGTGGTCAGGGTGATGGCTGGCATGTCAAAAAATCCTCGTTCAGGCGCTATGGAAACTACTGCGAGTAACGCGCGTGATTCGTCATCTACTCAGGCGCACGGTCTTCTGTCGTGCTTATAAGGCCTGGATTGCGCCCTTGTGTGCCGTGTTGGCGGCAGCGGGACGCCTATAGTCGTGAGGAGAACTCGGGAAGTCAATCGGGTGTGTTACCGCATTGTTACGGGTGGGGTGTTACCGAAGGGGACTGATGCGATTCAGCAGGCTGGCTGCTGTGGTGCTGCTCGGCGTAGGTAGTTTCTGTAGGAGCAAAGCTTGCTCGCGAAAGCGGCGCGCCAGCTGATGTAGATGTCAGATGTGAGTCCGTCATCGCGAGCAAGCTTTGCTCCTACAGGGGGCGGTGTTAGCTCGGAGTCAGGCGTTCGAGGCCGACGAACGGGCATGCGGCGAGCAAATCGGTCAACTTGCGACCATCGGCCAAACGCAGATCCCCAGGCGCAAGCTCGGCCAGCGGATACAGCACAAAGGCTCGCTCTTGCATATGGTAGTGCGGGACTTTGAGGCGCGGCTCATCGATCAGGCGGTCACCGAACAGCAGGATGTCGAGATCCAGCGTACGCGGGCCCCAGCGCTCAAGACGCTCACGGCCCTGACCGTTTTCGATGGCTTGCAGCGCATCGAGCAGGTCCAGTGGGGCAAGGGTGCTGTCGATAGCGGCAACCGCGTTGGTATAGCGCGGTTGGCCGGGGAGCAGCGAGTCGCTTTGATAAAAGGCGGAAACTCCGACCAGCTCCGATTGCGGTAATTGCGCCAGCGCTTCGACGGCGCTGCGCAATTGTTCGGCAGGGTCAGCGAGGTTGCTGCCCATGCCGATGTAGATGCGTTCCATGGATTACTCGTCTGTGGTGCTCGAAACGCCGGCGGCGCGCTTGCGCTTGGAACCGCCGCTACGACGACGTTTGCGCGGTGCACCGGTGCCTTCGTCCTTGCCGCTGAGGTCGCGGATCATGTCACGACGTTCACTTTCGTTGGCATCTTGATAATCCGTCCACCATTCGCCCAGGCCATCGGTCTGCTCGCCCGCGCTTTCACGCAGCAGCAGGAAGTCGTAGCCGGCGCGGAATCGCGGGTTGTCCAGCAACAGGTCGGCACGTTTTCCGCTGCGACGAGGCAGGCGCTCCTGCATGTCCCAGATCTCGCGGATCGGCATGGTGAAGCGTTTTGGAATCGCGATGCGCTGGCACTGTTCGGCAATCAGCTCGTGAGCCGCTTCCTGCATCGCCGGAATCGGCGGCATGCCACGCTCTTGCAGGCGCAATACGCGCGCCGGCAGGGCTGGCCACAGCAGGGCAGCGAACAGGAACGCCGGAGTCACCGGTTTGTTCTGCTTGATCCGCAGATCGGTGTTGATCAGTGCTTCGCTGATCAAGGTGTGGGTGTAGGTCGGGTTGTATTCCAGCGCCTCGGCACTGGCCGGGAACAGCGGATCGAACAGTTGCAGGTCGACCAGCATCTCGAAGGTGTCCGCGGCATGGCCGGAAAGGAACAGCTTGAGTACTTCTTCGAACAGACGGGCCGCCGGGATATCGCGCAGCGTCTTTGCCAGGTCGCGGATCGGCAGGGCGCTGTGTTTTTCGATGCCGAAATTCAGCTTGGCGGCGAAACGCACCGCGCGCAGCATCCGGACCGGGTCTTCCTGGTAGCGCTGCTTCGGATCGCCGATCAGGCGAATCAGCTGATTGCGGATGTCGTGTACGCCGTTGGCGTAGTCGAGGATGCGCTCGCTGACCGGATCGTAATACAGGGCGTTGATGGTGAAGTCGCGGCGTTGCGCGTCTTCTTCCAGGGTGCCGTAGACGTTATCGCGCAGGATGCGCCCGCTTTCGTTGCGTGAGGATTGGTTGTTGTCTTCCTCTTCATCGTTTTGCGGGTGATTGGCGCGGAAGGTGGCGACTTCGATGATTTCGCGGCCGAAGTGGATGTGCACCAGTTTGAAACGTCGACCGATGATTCGCGCGTTGCGGAATTCGGCCCGGACTTGCTCGGGTGTGGCGCTGGTGGCGACGTCGAAGTCTTTCGGCGTGATGCCGAGCAGCATGTCACGCACGCAACCGCCGACCAGGTAGGCCTGGTAGCCGGCGCCCTGCAGGCGTTCGACGATGTTCACCGCGTAACGGCTGAATTGAGCCTTTTGCAGCGAGTGTTGGCCGCTGTTGAGCACTTCAGGCGTGCTGCGAATGTGTTGCGTACGACGCAGGGGAGTACGGAATGACTGGAACAGCTTCTTCAGCATGGGATGCACTGTTTGAAGGAATGTTCGGCCAAAACAAAGAATGACCGCATGATGGGCGGGGATTCTAGCATTTAGTCGGGGGATGGTGTAGGACGCAGCAGATATGAGCTGTAAGGCGCATGCTTACAGCTGAAAGCGGGCAGTTTTGCAGGGTTTCTCGAATCGCAGAAACTACAAGGGGAGCCGAAGCTCCCCAAGAAGTAGTTGCATGCTCTATTTTTGTTATTGGTTTCGGGCTTCTTGTTTTTGTTGAGTGCCCTCGCCATGAAGCTTTCCTTCATGACCCTCCCAATCGGGAGCCAAGAGCAAACGGATTGCTTTGGTCGCTGAATTGCAGTGATCTTTCGATCCAACCAGTACAGGCTCTGTCTTAAGACAGTTTTTTGTTGTTCTCGGCCTGGTCGTGGGGCAAGCCCCAAATACAACGCCTCTCCAAAAGAATCAGTTAGCTGCGCCTCTCGCCGTCTTGTTTTTATTGTGCGTGAGTCGATTCGTCTTATTTTTATTGTCTTGTACATTGCTTGTTATTGTTCTTGTACCAAACATATAGCAGGGTGCGTGCCAACTTTTGCGAACCCCAGTAAAACAAGGGGTTGGGCGTGCTGACGGGGTTTGTGCAGGCGAAAAAAAGCCGGGGCTTCGTTACCGTAAGCCCCGGCTTCTGTTACGTGAAAAAGCTGAGGTAACAGTTTTTTCAACAAGTCACGTGTTACCCACACATCAGACAGCTGCGGTTCAGCTCTCGCTGGCCACCCCGGTCTTGCGCCGTGGAATGCCCAGGCGTTGACGGCGTTCCCACAGGCACTTGCGGCTGACCCCGAGTTTGCGCGCCAGCTCGGTTTCGGTCATGTGGTCCTGATGCTCGAGCACGAAGTGCTGGAAGTAGTCTTCCAGGGACAGGTCCTCGGTCGGTTCGTGGTTGTTGTTACTGGCGTTGCCGTTGCCCTGTTGCGGGGGCAGGCCGATGAACTCGTCGTCGTCCAGATCACCCAGCTCGATGTCGATACCCAGCAGCTCGGCGGAAATCTCCGGGCTCTCGCTCAGGATCACGGCGCGCTCGACGGCGTTTTCCAGCTCACGAACGTTGCCGGGCCAGGAGTAATGACGAATGGCTTGTTCCGCGTCCGGGGCGAATTTCAGGTCGGTGCGGTTGATCCGCGCGCTCTGTCGCGCCAGGAACGCATTGGCGATTTCATTGACGTCGGCACCGCGCTCGCGCAGGGCCGGCAGCTTCAGGGCGATCACGTGGAGGCGGTAGTACAAGTCCTCACGGAACTGGCCGATCTTCGCCAGGCTCTTGAGGTCGCGGTGGGTCGCGGCGATCAGGCGCACATCGACTTTCTGCGACTGGACCGAACCAACCCGGCGAATTTCGCCTTCCTGAAGCACACGCAGCAGACGTGCCTGGGCTTCCAGCGGCAGTTCGCCGATTTCATCGAGGAACAGAGTGCCGCCATCGGCTGCTTCCACCAGACCTGCGCGCCCGGCGCTGGCGCCAGTGAACGCACCTTTTTCGTGGCCGAACAGTTCGGACTCGATCAGGCTTTCCGGAATGGCCGCGCAGTTCACCGAGATCATCGGCGCCTTCGCGCGTTTGGACAGGTTGTGCAGGGCGCGGGCCACCAGTTCTTTACCGGTGCCGGATTCGCCCTGGATCAGGACGTTTGAGTCGGTCGGCGCGACCTTGCGGATCTTGCTGTACAGATCCTGCATCGGTGGGCACGAGCCGATGATACCGATCTCGCCGTTGCTGTTATCGATGCCCGGTTTGGCCGCGCCATTGCTGGCCTTGCCGGCAACCGGTTCACCGCTGGCTTGCGCCGATTGGCGGTCACGCAGGATACGCGCAACGGCCTGGAGCATTTCGTCGTGATCGAAAGGCTTGGCGATGTAATCCACCGCGCCCATCTTCATCGAGTCGACCGCCGAGCGCAGGCTGGCGTAACTGGTCATGATCAGCACCGGAGTGCCCTGGCCGAGTTTGATCAGCTCGGTGCCCGGAGCGCCCGGCAGGCGCAGGTCACTGACGATCAGGTCGAACGTGGGAATGGTGAAGCGTTCTTGTGCTTCCTGCACTGAACCGGCTTCGCTGACCTGGTACTGGTTGCGTTCCAGCAGGCGGCGCAAGGCGGAGCGGATAATTGTTTCGTCTTCGACGATCAAAATGTGCGGCATTGATTCGATACTCTCGACGGTCTCAGTTCACAGCGGACGTCGCTTCGACATGACGCGGTAATGTCACCCGGATACGGGTGCCGCGTTGGCTCTGAACATCAGCCGGGCTGTCGATGGTGATTTGTCCATAATGCTCTTCAACGATGGAATAGACCAGTGCAAGGCCCAGACCGGTGCCTTCACCCGGGTCCTTGGTGGTGAAGAAAGGTTCGAACAATCTATCCATGATGTTCTTCGGAATACCGCTGCCTTCGTCTTCCACGATCAGGTCGACCGTGTGTTCGCCGGCTTCGCTCTTGACCCGCACCGCGCTGCCGGGAGGCGAGGCGTCGCGGGCGTTTGAGAGCAGGTTGATCAAGACTTGGGCGAGCCGTTGCGGGTCGCCTTCGACCCAGTGTTCGGGATCGCACAGGTTGTAGAACTGCACTTCGAAATTGCGTCGGTTCAGGGCCAGCAGGCCGATGGCGTCCTGAGCGACCTCAGCCAGACAGACGGGCTCGTCGCTGTGCTGGTGGCTGCCGGCATGGGCAAAGCTCATCAGCGATTGCACGATGCGCGACACGCGTTTGGTCTGTTCGAGGATCTGTCCGCTGATTTCCTTGAGCTCGCCGTCCTCCTCGCGCTCTTCGCGCAGGTTCTGCGCGAGACAGGCGATGCCGGTGATCGGGTTACCGATTTCATGGGCCACGCCGGCAGCCAGTCGACCAATGCTGGCCAGACGCTCGGAGTGCACCAGTTTGTCTTCGAGCATCTGCGTTTCGGTCAGGTCTTCTACCAGCAGTACCAGGCCGCTGTTGCCCGGCGCGAGCGGTTCGTCGATGGC
This sequence comes from Pseudomonas sp. MAG733B, assembly GCF_036884845.1. Lineage (NCBI taxonomy): Bacteria > Pseudomonadati > Pseudomonadota > Gammaproteobacteria > Pseudomonadales > Pseudomonadaceae > Pseudomonas > Pseudomonas sp. MAG733B. Next base: position 6,251,693 of record NZ_CP145732.1, on the reverse strand, counting down.
CGCCTTGTGCAGGTTCAGCCAGCGGGTCTGGCCGTCGAGGGCCAGGTGCTGCTTGTGCAAGTGTTCGTCCGGAACGTTGATGAAGCCTTGCAGCAGTTCTTTCCACGGATCGGCGATGGTGCTCAGGCGCGAACCGACCACACGCTGCGCGGCGATCCCGGTCAGCTCCTCCATGGCTTTGTTCCACATGAGGATTTCCTGATCCTTGGCCAGTGAGCAAACGCCCATCGGCAACTCTTGCAGGGTCTGGCGGTGATAGCGGCGCAGTGCATCGAGTTCAGCAGCCAGGCCGGTCAGGCGCGAGTGATAGTCCTCGAGACGGCTTTCGATGAAGTGGATGTCTTCGGTGACATAGTTTTCGCCGCCGGCCTTATACGGCAGGAATGTCTCGACCATGTCCTGGGCCACGCTCGGGCCCATCAGGCCAGAGAGGTTGGCTTCGATGCGATCACGCAAGCGGCGTAAGGCATACGGTCGGCGCTCGTCGAAAGGCAGGTAAAGGTCGCGCAGGGCTTGTTCGACTTCCTTCTGCGCTGCTTTTGCCCCCAACGGTTTGGCCAGTTGTGTGGCGAATTCCTGCGGCGAGGCGGCATGCAGTTCGCGGCGTTGCGGGCGACGCACGTTGTCCACGGCGCAGGCTTCGGCGGCGCTGGCCTCTTCGGTGCTGGCGTTGGTGAACAGCGAGATCAGGGTGAACATCAGTACGTTGGCGGCCAGCGAGGCGATCGCGGCCATGTGCCAACTGGTGTCGTCCAGCACGTAGATCATGTTCAACAGCGGAATGTAGAAGCCTTGCAGATTGCCGACCAGCGGCAGCAGCATGGTCACCAGCCACACCAGAATCCCCGCCAGCAAACCGGCGATGAAGCCGCGGCGGTTGGCGGTCGGCCAGTACAGAACCGACAGCACGCCCGGCAGGAATTGCAGCGTGGCCACAAACGCGACAATGCCGAGGTTGGCCAGGTCCTGCTCGGCGCCTAGCAATAGGTAGAAACCGTAACCGGCCATAATGATCGCGACGATCAGCGCCCGGCGTGTCCATTTCAACCAGCGATAGATGTTGCCTTCCGCCGGAGGCTGATACAGCGGTAACACCAAATGGTTGAGCGCCATCCCCGACAGAGCGAGGGTGGTGACGATGATCAGGCCACTGGCAGCGGACAATCCGCCGACATACGCCAGCAGCGCCAAAGCCTTGCTGTTGGCGGCGATGCCGATGCCCAGCGTGAAATATTCCGGGTTGGTCGTGGCGCCGAGTTTCAGCCCGGCCCAGAGAATCAGCGGCACTGCCAAACTCATCAGCAACAGGAACAGCGGCAGACCCCAGCTCGCGCTGACCAGCGAGCGCGGGTTGAGGTTTTCGGTGAAGGTCATGTGGTACATGTGCGGCATCACGATCGCCGAGGCGAAGAACACCAGCAGCAGCGTACGCCACGGGCCTTCCTGCAATGGCGTGTGCAGGGCGGCGAGGGCGGTCTGGTTTTGCAGCAGCCACAGTTCCAGTTGTTGCGGGCCGTCGAACACGCCGTACAGCGCGTAGAGGCCGACGCCGCCGAGGGCAATCAACTTGATGACCGACTCGAAGGCAATCGCGAACACCAATCCTTCATGCTTCTCGCGGGTAGCGATGTGCCGGGAGCCGAAGAAAATGGTGAACAGCGTAATCAGGGCGCAGAAACTCAGGGCTACGCGATGCTGCACCGGCTCGCGGGTGAGGATGCCGATGGAGTCGGCCACCGCCTGAATCTGCAGTGCCAGAAGCGGCAACACACCGATCAGCATGAAAATCGTCGTGAGCGCACCGGCCCAGGTGCTGCGGAAGCGAAACGCGAACAGGTCGGCGAGGGACGACAGCTGATAAGTGCGGGTGATCTTCAGGATCGGATACAGCAACACGGGCGCGAGCAGGAATGCGCCGGACACACCGAGATAGCTGGACAGGAAGCCATAACCGTACTGATACGCCAGGCCCACGGTGCCATAAAACGCCCAGGCACTGGCATAGACGCCCAGCGACAGGGTGTAGGTGAGCGGGTGGCGAATGATCGCCCGCGGGATCATGCCCCGTTCACTGATCCAGGCCACACCGAACAGCACCGCCAGGTACGCGGCGCTGATCAGGATCATCTGGGTCAGGCTAAAGCTCATCGGCATCTTTTTGGCTCTGCAGGATGAAGGTCACGACGATCAGGATCAGCCAGAGCAGATACGGGCGATACCAGGCGCCAGTGGCGTCGATCCACCAATCCATGATGGCCGGGGAAAACAGATAAATCCCCACTACCAGGAGCAGGACCAAGCGATAGATGTACATCCCGGCCTCTCTTTTTTATGCGGGTGCCCGAAAACGTGCGGCGATGGTAACGGATGGGCGCGCCACTGCAAGCACGATCACTGTAGCTGCGCCTCGGGCAGGCTGAGTGTGCGCGGGATCAGCAGGGCGTCCCAGTGAGCGATCCCCCAATCCAGCACTTCCCGTGGCGTGGCGTAAGCCAGTTCGGCGCCGGGATTTTGTCCCAGCGCACGCAAGGCCCGTAGTAGCAAAGGCGTGGCCTGATCTTCGGTCAGCGGTGGCGAACGGTAGGACTTGCCGAGTTTGTTGCCATCGGGCTGGGTAATCAGCGGGATGTGCAGGTAACGCGGTTGCCGCAGGCCAAGCAGCTCCTGCAAGTAGAGCTGGCGTGGCGTGGAGTCGAGAAGGTCGGCGCCGCGCACGATGTCGGTGATGCCTTGCCAGGCATCGTCCAGCACCACCGCCAGTTGATAGGCGTAGAGCCCGTCGCGGCGGCGAATCACGAAATCACCGACATCCCGGCCCAGGTGTTGATGGAATTTGCCCTGCACCCGGTCGATGAAGTGGTAGTCCAGTTCGGGGACACGCACGCGGATGGCGGCGTCTTCGGTGCTGTGCCCGGCATTGCGGCAGAGTCCCGGATAAATGCCGTGATACGGCTCCAGTTGTTTGCGCGAGCACGTGCACGCGTAGGCCAGGCCGTGATTGAACAGGCGATTGAGCACTTCGGCGTAGGCATCGTGGCGGTCACTCTGGCGAACCATTTCGCCATCCCACTCGAAACCATAGCTTTCCAGCGCCTTGAGGATCGCGGCTTGGGCGCCGGGTTCTTCGCGGGGCGGGTCAAGGTCTTCCATGCGCATCAGCCAGCGGCCGCCCACCGAGCGCGCGTCGAGGTACGAAGCCAATGCGGCGACCAGCGAGCCGAAATGCAAATGGCCACTGGGCGTAGGGGCGAAGCGCCCGATGTAGGTGGGGGAGGTGATGGCGGTCATGAATACATTTAAAGCCAAAAAAACATCAGAAACAAAAACGGAGCGTTCGCACGCTCCGTTCTTCGTTCAAGTCGCAATTATTTGCCGACTTGCTTTTCCTTGATTTCCGCCAGGGTCTTGCAGTCAACGCACATGTCGGCGGTAGGGCGGGCTTCCAGACGCTTGACGCCGATTTCGACGCCGCAGGACTCGCACCAGCCATATTCTTCGTCTTCGATCAATTGCAGCGTCTTGTCGATCTTTTTGATCAACTTGCGCTCACGATCGCGGGCTCGCAGTTCGAGGGCGAACTCTTCTTCCTGGCTGGCACGGTCGGCCGGGTCCGGGAAGTTGGCTGCTTCGTCCTTCATGTGATCAACCGTACGGTCGACTTCCTGCATCAAGTCCTGTTTCCACTTGTTCAGGACCTTGGTGAAGTGCGCGCGCATGGGCTTGCCCATGTACTCCTCGCCCTTCACTTCTTTGTAGGGTTCGAAGCCGCTGATCGACGGGGTTGCCTGTTGCTTTGCTTGGGTGGACATGAAATAGACCGCCTCTACTCTTGTAATCCATCTGCGCAGGATTGCTCCATCACCGACACCTGCCGGCCCTGCGGCTGCAAGCGGGCGAACTTACCAGATCAAATCAGAGCGCGCTACTCCCGGATGTCGAGGTTGCGGCCTGAGGCGCTCGCAGATGGTGGCAAAGCGCTGTCTGGTGGGGGTGGAGACCTGCTCAATTAATGATTTTAGTCAAACCTTGGGCACTCGCTTGAGTCGTTTGTGACCGGGGTCTTATGGCCTCTGACCGCTTTAGGTTCTCGCTCGTTCCTGCGCTTGGGTAGAATCGGTTCTTTTCCCCGTTGAAGGAAGGCCAATGGCTCAGTCCTACAGTGCCCGCAGTCGCGCGATCGAACCTTTTCATGTCATGGCGTTGCTGGCGCGGGCCAATGAATTACAGGCCGCCGGTCACGATGTGATTCACCTGGAAATCGGCGAGCCGGACTTCACTACCGCCGAACCGATCATCCGTGCCGGTCAGGCGGCATTGACGGCGGGGAAGACGCGCTACACCGCCGCGCGTGGGATTCCCGAGCTGCGTGAGGCCATTTCGGGCTTTTATCAGCAGCGTTATGGGTTGAACATTGACCCGCGACGCATCCTCATCACGCCGGGCGGTTCCGGCGCGCTGCTGCTGGCCAGCGCCTTGCTGGTGGATCCGGGCAAGCACTGGCTGCTGGCGGATCCAGGTTACCCGTGCAACCGGCATTTCCTGCGCTTGGTGGAAGGCGCTGCGCAGCTTGTTCCTGTTGGTCCGGATGTGCGTTATCAACTGACGCCGGATCTGGTCGAGCGGTATTGGGACCACGATAGCGTGGGTGCGTTGGTCGCGTCGCCGGCCAATCCGACGGGGACGATCCTGACCCGGGATGAGTTGGCCGGGCTGTCCCGTGCGATCAAGGAACGCCACGGTCATCTGGTGGTGGACGAGATCTATCACGGCCTGACCTACGGCACCGATGCGGCCAGCGTGCTGGAAGTCGATGACAGCGCCTTTGTGCTGAATAGTTTTTCCAAGTATTTCGGCATGACCGGTTGGCGACTCGGCTGGCTGGTGGCGCCGGAAGCGGCAGTCGGTGAACTGGAGAAACTCGCGCAGAATCTCTACATAAGCGCCCCGAGCATGGCTCAGCACGCTGCCCTGGCCTGCTTTGAACCCGCAACCATCAGCATTCTCGAAGAACGTCGCGCCGAGTTCGGTCGTCGTCGGGATTTTCTGTTGCCAGCCCTGCGCGAATTGGGCTTCGGGATCGCCGTCGAACCCGAGGGCGCGTTCTACCTGTACGCCGATATCAGCAAGTTTGGCGGCGATGCCTTCGCGTTTTGCCGGCACTTCCTCGAAACCGAGCACGTGGCGTTCACGCCGGGACTGGACTTCGGACGTTATCAAGCCGGGCACCACGTGCGTTTTGCCTACACGCAGAACCTCGAACGCTTGCAGGAAGCGGTGGAGCGTATCGCGCGTGGTCTGCGGAGCTGGCAAGGCTGATGCGCTTTCATCCTCCCCTCGAAGAAGGTCGGCTGATCCGCCGTTATAAGCGTTTTCTCGCCGATATCGAAACCGTTACCGGTGAGTTGCTGACCATTCACTGTCCCAACACCGGATCGATGCTCAATTGTCAGGTCGAAGGAGGCCAGGTCTGGTTCAGCCGCTCCAACGACCCCAAGCGCAAGTTGCCCGGCACCTGGGAAATCGGCGAGACGCCGCACGGCCGTCACTTTTGCGTGAACACCGGTCGGGCCAACGCTTTGATCGAGGAAGCGCTGCAGGCCGGGGTGATCACCGAACTGAACGGCTTTACCCAACTCAAGCGCGAAGTGGCCTACGGTCAGGAAAAGAGCCGGATCGATTTTCGTCTCGAATACCCCGACGGCCCAGCCTATGTGGAAGTCAAAAGTGTCACGCTGGGGTTTGACGGCATCGCGGTGGCAGCGTTTCCCGATGCGGTGACCCAGCGCGGCGCCAAGCACTTGCGGGAGTTGGCGCATCTGGCGCGGGACGGGATTCGTGCGGTGCAGTTGTACTGCGTGAACCTCACCGGGGTCGACGCTGTGCGTCCTGCCGAAGAAATTGATCCGGTCTACGCGCTGGCCCTGCGTGAGGCGGTGGCGTGTGGGGTTGAGGTGCTGGCCTATGGCGTGCGCCTGACCCATGAAGAAATGGTGGTGGATCGACGCTTGGAAGTGTTGCTCGGCGGTTAAAGGCTGACCCAGATTCCTTGTGCGTCTTCGCGGCAATCGACGCGGGTCAGCGATTGTCCCGCGCAGGGGCCGGACACGCATTCGCCGTCCTCGATCAAAAACAGAGCGCCGTGGGTAGCGCACTGGATCAGGCTGTTGCTCGGATCTAGAAACTGGTCAGGGGTCCACTCGAGCCCGACACCGCGGTGCGGGCAGCGATTGATATAGACATAAACCTGGCCGGCGCGACGCACGGCGAACAGCTTCTGCCCGTCGAGTTCGAATCCACGGCTGCTGGCGTCGGCCAGCTCAATGCCAGTACACAGAAATTTCATGCCTATCCTCAGGTCGCGCAGTTGTGACCGGGTATGTCCGAGCTTGACGTGAAAATGCAAGCGATTATCAAATGGCTGACTTGCCCTATGGGTGCGGGTGCCAGGTGCACAGGATACTTGGCCTGCCCACCTGATGCCCGGGAAACCCTCAAAGGAAGCTGTTTATGCGCCTGAGTACCCGTGTCGCCGTGCTTTGTGTCGGACTTCTCGCCAGTCATCACGCCGCCGCGGCAGACTTGCCGCAGCGCTGGGTCAGTGCCGGTGGCGCGCTTTCGGAGTGGGTCAGCGCCTTGGGCGGTGAGTCGAAACTGGTGGGCGTCGATACCACCAGTCAACACCCGGAATCCCTCAAGGCTTTACCCAGTGTCGGGTATCAACGGCAGCTTTCGGCGGAAGGTGTGTTGAGTTTGCGCCCGCAGATTCTGGTCGGAACCGAAGAAATGGGGCCGCCACCGGTGCTTTCGCAGATTCGTAGCGCAGGCGTGCAGGTCGAACTGTTCTCGGCCCAGCCGGACCTGCCGACGCTGCATACCAATCTGCAGCATTTGGGCCGGTTGCTCGGCGCCGAAGAACGGGCAACTCAATTGCTGACTACTTATCAACAGGCGCTGGAGCAGCAGAAGATCCGGGTTACCCAAGCGCAACTGAAGCAACCTTCTCCGGGTGTACTGTTGTTGCTCGGACACGCTGGCGGCAAGCCGTTGATCGCCGGCAAGGACACCGCCGCCGATTGGTTGCTGCAACGGGCCGGCGGCCACAATCTGGCAACCCACACCGGGTACAAGCCCTTTTCCAACGAGTCGCTGGTGAGTCTGGATCCCGATGTGCTGGTGTTTGCCGACAGAGCGCTTAGCGGTGACGCGGCGCGGGCAGCGTTGTTCAAGGAAAATCCGATTCTGGCCTCTACCCGCGCAGCCAGGGATGGCCGGGTCATCGAACTTGATCCCACTTTGCTGGTAGGCGGGTTGGGGCCACGATTGCCGGAAAGCCTGAAGAAACTGTCAGACGGGTTCTTTCCCGCTGACGTAAGCCAGTAGTTTTCCACAGGCAAAAAAAGACCCGGCAAGAGCCGGGTCAAATAACCGTGATTAGCCTGATGAGGAGATAATCTGAGAGTCCGAACCAAGGGCTTTTCAGAATATCGACCAGTCTCGCGACCAGTTGTGATAATCATAGCGATTCTCATTACCAAGTCAACAGCTGATTTTCCGTTTACCTGATTTGTGTCGTGCTCTATCGATAAGTCATTGTAATCGTTGAATATTGGTCTGTCGTTTTTAGTGCGCCAGGATGAAAGGGGCACTGGTTCAATTCTTGTGGCGCGACGAGATGGCTTCCAGCTGTTTATTCAGGGCTTCTTTGCGTTCGGCAGGAATGTCGTTCCAGTGCACATCCATCAGGGCGCCTTCGATTGCATACAACAACACCTTGGACGCTCGAAACCCGCGGGTGCGCACGGCCCGATAAGCGTCCACCGCCCCCAGGCGACGCAAGTCCGAGGCGCTGTGGATGCCCACGGCATGCAGCCATTGCGCCGACGTCTTGCCAAGATTTTTCAGGTGTTGCAGTTCATCATTCATCAAGCCTCCTTGCGATGGCCGAATGGTGCGTGGGCAAGCTTCTGAGGAGTGTAGCCATCAGTAGGAAAAGCGTGATTGTTTGGTCGTTTTCGACGCAAATGCTTCTAAGAGGCAGGCGCTCGCGGATGCAGGAAAATCTGCTAAGTGAGCGGGATAGATGCTGAAGATGTCGGGATTCAGGGCAAGTCTGCCCGAAGTCCAGTGCGAAGCGGGGGCGCCGGACTTGTCAGATTGCGTTTACGGTCAGCGGGTGCGGTACCGCAGTCGGGTGCCGAAGTTCATCGACATCAGAATCTCGTCTGCACTCAGCTCTACCGGAAAGTAAGCGCCGGAAATCTGCGCATGAGCCAAACTCGCGCCTTCAAGCGATGCTTTGCGGAAGTCGATGCCGCGCAAATCTGCCGAGCGGAAATAAGCATCTGTGAAATCGACGCCGTCGGCGTTCAACTCACGCAGATCCAGACCCCGGAAGTCACCACCGACCATGTCGACAGGCCCATCCTTGGGGCGTTCGTTGTTAAAACCTGTGATGTCGTCTTTGTGCAGCAAGGCGTAAAGCGGGGTGTCGAGAAGTTTCGGCTGGCTCATGTCGCATCACCTGATGGTTTTATGACGCCAGTATAGTGCCACTATTTGACAGCCGTGAAGCGGGCAAACGCCTCACGACTGAAATAGTTTTTTACAGGCCTGGCAGGCGTTGGCGAATTTGCGCCACGACTGTGTCGAGCGTTCCGCTTTCATTGGTTTGAACGCGTTTGCTGCAGAGGATCTCTGCTGGCGTCAGAGCTTCACGGCTGGCTTGCTGGGCTGCGATGACTTCCAGCGTGGCGTCGGACGGATCTGCTTTATCTGCCTGGCGCAGGGCCAGCCAGCTCTCGATGACCGCTTGCGGCGCATTACAGTCGAGAATCAGGAACGGCGCGCCCGTGGCCTCGGCAACTTTTGCGGCGCTGTTGCGCTGGTCGTGCTTGAGGTAAGTGGCGTCGATTACTACCGGGAAACCGGCGTGGAGGATGACGGCGGCAATTTCATGCAGGCGGTTGTAAGTCGCGGTGCTGGCGTCGGCACTATAAATGCCGGCCTGCAGGTCGTTCGCGACGGTTTGCTCGCCGAACAGGCGCTTGCGCTCGACATCGGAGCGCAGGCGAATCGCGCCCAACGCTTCCACCAGGCGCATCGCAACGTGGCTTTTGCCAACGGCGGAAACACCGTGGGTAATGGCCATGAAGCGCGAAGGAATGGTGCTGTAGCTTTCCGCCAGGTTCGCATAGGTACGGTATTGGCGCAGGGTGGTGGCGCGCTGCACCGGGGTGGCGTCGGCGGGCATGCTGAACAGCGAGACCTTGGCGCGAACCAATGCACGGTAGGCTTTATAGAAGTTGAGCAACTCCAGGCCCTGATAATCGCCGGTCAGTTCCAGATACTGGCTGATGAAGCGACGAGCCAGGCACTTCAGGCCGCGATCTTCGAGGTCCATGGCGAGGAAACCGGCGTCGGCATACACGTCGGTGAAGCGGAACGGTTCGTTGAACTCGATGCAGTCGAAAATCACGACGTTACCGTCGATCACCGTCGCGTTACCCAAATGAATGTCGCCGTGGCATTCGCGGATGAAACCGTCGGCCTTGCGCTGGGTGAGTACCGGCTTCAGGCGATCGAAGCTGCTCTCTGCCCAGGCTTGCAGGGCGTCGAGTTGCAGCAGGTCAGCCTTGTCGCTGAGGAATGGACGGATCTGATCGAAGTTCTGGCGCACCGGTGCCATGACGCTGTCCGGGGTGCCGGCTTCGTGTTCGCTCGGTACTTTCGGTGCATTGAGGTGGAACCGGGCAATTTGCGCCGCCATCGCATCGATGTGCGCGGTGGTCAGTTCGCCATTGGCCTGCAAGGTGCTGAGCAGGCCGCTTTGTGGGAACTGGCGCATTTTCAGCAGGTATTCGATGGCCGGGCCTTCGCCGCCCAGTTGCGGAGCGTCGACAGTGCCAGTGACTGGCAACACTTCAAGATACAAATCATCTGTCAGGCGCTGGTTCAAACGCAGCTCTTCGCCGCAAAAATGCTCGCGAGCCTCAAGGGTGGTGAAGTCAAGAAAGCCGAAATTAACCGGCTTCTTCACTTTATAGGCATAGGGGCCGGTGAGCAGCACCCAGGAAATATGGGTCTCTATGACCTGAAACCCGTCAACTGGATGCGGAAAAAGGGCCGGGTTTTGCAGGGCGGCGATCAGGGACTGGCTCACAGGGTGATCCTTCAGAGTCTGGAAAATTCAGGTCGTCATTATGGCGGCTAGCCAGCCTAACGCAAACTCGGAGGGCTCCTGTTGAGTATGAATAAAGTGCGTATAATCCGCCGCCATGACTCGTACTCGATCCCCCCGCACTCCTAAAAAACCACCTTCCCGAGGCCTGCGGCCTTGGCTGGGCTGGGCCCTTAAACTCAGTCTGGTCGGCCTTGTGGTGCTGGCCGGATTCGCCGTTTATCTCGATGCCATCGTGCAGGAGAAGTTCTCCGGCAAGCGCTGGACGATTCCGGCCAAGGTTTACGCACGTCCGCTTGAGCTGTTCGTCGGACAAAAGCTGAGCCGCGACGACTTTCTCACTGAGCTCGATGCCTTGGGCTATCGCCGTGAAAGCGTGAGCAATGGCCCCGGCGCGGCGGCGGTTAGCGGCAATACTGTCGACTTGAATACCCGTGGCTTCCAGTTCTATGAAGGCATGGAGAGTGCTCAGCCGGTACGAGTGCGTTTCTCCGGTGACTACGTTGCCGAGCTCTCGGCGACGAACGGTTCGAAGCTATCCGTGGTGCGCCTGGAGCCGCTGCTGATCGGCGGGATTTATCCGAAGAACCTCGAAGACCGCATTCTGATCAAAATCGATCAGGTCCCACCGTATTTGCTGGAAACCCTGGTTGCCGTGGAAGATCGGGATTTCTATAGCCACTGGGGCGTGTCGCCGAAATCGATTGCACGAGCCGTCTACGTCAACACCTCTGGCGGCAAGATGACCCAGGGCGGCAGTACGCTGACGCAACAACTGGTCAAGAACTTCTACCTGACCAGTGAACGCAGCCTGAGCCGTAAACTCACCGAAGCCATGATGGCGATGTTGCTAGAGTTGCATTACGACAAACGAGAAATTCTTGAGGCCTACCTCAATGAAGTGTTCGTCGGCCAGGATGGTCAGCGGGCGGTGCATGGTTTCGGTCTGGCCAGCCAGTTCTTCTTCGGGCAGCCATTGTCGGAACTGAAGCTGCATCAAGTCGCAATGCTGGTGGGCATGGTCAAGGGCCCGTCTTACTACAATCCGCGTCGCAACCCTGAGCGGGCGCTCGAGCGGCGCAATCTGGTGCTCGATGTGCTTGAGCAACAGGGCGTCGCCACCGCCGAGCAGGTCGCTGCCGCGAAGAAAATGCCGTTGGGAGTGACAACGCGAGGCAAATTGGCGGACAGCTCGTTCCCTGGCTTCCTCGATCTGGTCAAGCGCCAGCTTCGCGAAGACTATCGCGACGAAGACTTGACCGAAGAAGGCCTGCGAATCTTCACCAGCTTCGACCCGATCCTGCAGATGAAAGCCGAGGCGTCGGTCAACGACACCTTCAAGCGCCTGTCCGGGCGCAAGGGTTCCGATGACGTTGAAGCGGCCATGGTCGTGACCAATCCGGAAACCGGCGAAGTCCAGGCCATGATCGGCAGTCGCCAGGCCAGTTTTGCCGGTTTCAACCGTGCACTGGATGCGGTGCGACCGATTGGCTCGTTAATCAAGCCGGCGGTTTATCTGACAGCGCTCGAGAAACCGAGCCAGTACACATTGACCAGTTGGCTGTCAGACGAATCCTTCTCGGTCAAAGGTGCGGACGGTCAGGTCTGGAAACCGCAGAACTATGATCGCCGCTCCCATGGCACGGTTTTCCTGTATCAAGGGTTGGCGCATTCCTACAACCTGTCGACCGCGCGTCTTGGCCTGGCGGTGGGTGTGCCGAATGTGCTCAAGACCCTCGGCCGATTGGGGGTGACCCGCGAATTCCCGGCGTTCCCGTCGATGTTGCTGGGGGCGGGCGGCATGACCCCGATCGAAGTGGCGACCATGTACCAGACCCTCGCCAACGGTGGTTTCAATACACCGATGCGCGGGATTCGTAGCGTGCTGACGGCCGAAGGCGAACCGCTCAAGCGTTATCCGTTCCAGATTCAGCAGCGCTTCGATCCGGCTTCCATTTACCTGATCCAGAGCGCCATGCAGCGGGTCATGCGTGAAGGTACCGGTAGTTCGGTTTACAACGTGTTACCGAAAACCTTGACCCTGGCCGGCAAGACCGGCACCAGTAACGATTCGCGGGACAGTTGGTTCGCGGGCTTCAGCCAGGATTTGCTGGCAGTGGTCTGGCTCGGTCGCGACGATAACGGCAAGACGCCATTCACTGGCGCTACCGGTGCGTTGCAGGTCTGGACCAGTTTCATGCGCAAAGCCGATCCGTTGCCGCTGGACATGCCGCAGCCGGATAATGTCGTTCAGGCCTGGGTCGATTCACGGACAGGACAAGGCTCTGATGCCGGTTGCCCAGGCGCCGTGCAGATGCCGTATATTCGCGGCAGCGAACCGCCTCCCGGCGCCGCATGCGGTGGCGAAGGCCCTGCTTCCGGCGAAACGGTGATGGATTGGGTCAAAGGCTGGATGAATTAAGCAAAGAGGGTTTCAAGTGAACAAGTGGTTGATTCCAGCGGTTGCCGCCGTAGCTTTGCTCAGCGGTTGTTCCAGCGTACAGCGTGGCTCGATTCCAGTAGTGGACTCCGGCACCACGGTTTCCAATAGCGAGCGCGTTTCTGCGAACGGTGGTTACCGTCAGACGACAGTAAAACGTCCTGTGCAATCTCAGGCTCAGGAAATTCCACAAGGCGATACCGGTGTGGTCGTGATGGTGCCGGGTGGCGGTGCAACGACGTCGACGCCGATCAGCACCACGCCGATTACCCCGGGTCCGATTACGCCAGGGCCGATTGATACGTCGCCGGTTCAGTCCGCGCCGATCAATCAGGGCAGCTACAGCATGCCGTCGACGCCGAGCGGGATTCCGTCGGCCAGTTCCGGCGGGCTGTCCGCCGATGAGCAACTGGACGGTCCTGTCCTGGCACTGTTGACCACCGCTCAGCAGCAACAGGCTGGCGGCGACCTCAATGGTGCGTCTTCAAGTCTGGAACGTGCCCAGCGTGTTGCCCCGCGTGAACCGCAAGTGCTTTATCGCCTGGCGCAAGTACGCATGGCGCAAGGTGACGCGCCGCAGGCTGAGCAATTCGCTCGCCGTGGCCTGACTTTCGCCAATGGTCGTCCGGCACTTCAGGCCAGCCTGTGGGAATTGATCGCTCAGGCGCGTGAGAAACAGGGTGATTCGGCTGGCGCCGCATTGGCCCGTCAGAAAGCCAAGGTTACGTCGTAATGGATGGCCGCTTTCCGAAGATCGCCGATAAGTTGTTGCTGATCGAACGGGAATTGCGTGTGCAGGGATGGTGGGACGAGGTTTCGCCATCGGCTGAAGCGCTTTCCAGTGTCGAGCCGTTTTCGGTCGATACTCTGGAGTTCGAACAGTGGCTGCAGTGGATTTTCCTTCCGCGCATGAGGGCAATCCTGGAACAGGATCTCCCGTTGCCGAACGCTTCGGGCATTCAGGAAATGGCCGAAATGGTCTTCGCTGGGCGCAATGTCCAGGGCAAGGATCGACAGCTGCAAGTGCTGCTCAAAGAGTTTGATCTGCTGATCACCGCCTCCCGTTGAATCGGACGCTGCCAGTGATTACTGGCAGTTATCCGCAATCTGCTTCTGCGTTTCGCTTATACGCTCTTGCCGCTGTGCATCATCCAGTCGGCGCAATTCTCCTTCCACTTCCTCCCTGAGCCGCGGGTTGTTCTGCAGCTGCGCCAGGTTTGTTCGCGCCTGATCACAAAACACTTTCAGTTCTGCCTGCTGCTCGGCGACCTGCTCCTTTACGGTGTTGTCGATGGCCCGTTGATCGCCGATCACGCCGCTATTGGTGGTTGTGGGCGGCTTGCTGGCGGGTGAGGAGGGCGTTACCACTACAGTGGCTTGCTGGCCTTGCGGTGGCTGCGCATCGAAATGGGTAACGCCTTGGGCGTCGACCCACTTGTAAATCTGCGCGGCCATGGACAACGGGCTGAGGGCGACCATCAGGCCGGCGATGAAGAAGTGCGTACGCATGCCAATTCCTTGTCAAAAGTTGCGCAATTGAAGCTAACACACATGGGATTTATGGGTTTTTTCTTGCGTTCTCATGTGGTTACTAGAATAAAGCACATTGACGGCTTGACTTGCGAAGGGCGAAACAGAAGAATCCAAAGTCCGCTGTACAGGGACTGCCAGAAGCAGACCCTCTCAGCAGATCATGAGGCGCACACCAGCGCCGACCTGTTACACCCGCAACGCGTTACCTCGCGCTGGGTGGGAAAGGCCCGCAACACTTGGGACGATCCCAATACTTGCTCAGTCAGTGCTGACGTAGTCGGCGACCACCGTCGCTCATGCTCTGCTGAGAAGTAAACCTATTAAGACCCGTCCCATTTTTCGTGGGCGGTATTCTGGCGTTTTAGAGGTGAGCAACGTGGAGCTTTTATCTGGCGGTGAGATGCTCGTCCGCTTTTTGCGTGACGAAGGCGTCAAATATATCTACGGGTACCCGGGTGGTGCTCTTCTTCATGTATACGATGCCCTGTTCAAAGAACCGGAAGTGACCCACATCCTGGTTCGTCACGAACAAGCGGCTACCCATATGGCTGACGGCTACGCCCGTGCCACCGGTAAAGCCGGTGTGGTACTGGTGACTTCCGGTCCTGGCGCAACAAACGCCATTACCGGTATCGCTACGGCCTACATGGACTCTATTCCGATGGTGGTGATTTCCGGCCAGGTGCCGAGCACCATGGTGGGCACCGACGCATTCCAGGAAACCGACATGATCGGTATCTCCCGGCCGATCGTGAAACACAGCTTCATGATCAAGCATGCGTCGGAAATCCCGGAAGTCATGAAGAAAGCCTTCTACCTGGCGCAATCCGGTCGTCCTGGCCCAGTCGTTGTCGATATCCCGAAAGACATGACCAACCCGGCCGAGAAGTACGAATACGTCTTCCCGAAAAAAGCCAAGTTGCGCTCCTACAGCCCAGCTGTTCGCGGTCACTCCGGGCAAATCCGCAAGGCGGCAGAAATGCTCCTGGCGGCCAAGCGTCCCGTGATGTACTCGGGCGGCGGCGTGATTCTCGGTGGTGGCTCCGCGCCGCTGACCGAGTTGGCGAAAATGCTCAACTTGCCAGTGACCAATACCCTGATGGGCCTGGGCGGTTTCCCAGGCACCGATCGTCAGTTCATCGGCATGCTCGGCATGCACGGCAGCTACACCGCCAACCTGGCGATGCACCATGCTGACGTGATCCTGGCCGTCGGCGCGCGCTTTGATGACCGTGTTATCAACGGTGCGTCGAAGTTCTGCCCGAACGCCAAGATCATTCACATCGACATCGACCCGGCTTCGATTTCCAAGACCATCAAGGCCGACGTGCCAATCGTTGGCCCGGTCGAGAGCGTCCTGACCGAAATGGTCGCGATCCTCAAGGAAATCGGCGAGACCCCGAACAAGGAGTCCGTTGCCAGCTGGTGGAAGCAGATCGATGAGTGGAAGGGTGATCGCGGCCTGTTCCCTTACGACAAGGGCGACGGCAGTGTCATCAAGCCGCAGGCTGTGATCGAAACCCTGTGCGAAGTGACCAAGGGCGATGCCTTTGTTGCTTCCGACGTGGGCCAGCATCAGATGTTCGCGGCGCAGTACTACAAGTTCAACAAGCCGAACCGCTGGATCAACTCCGGTGGCCTGGGCACCATGGGCTTCGGTTTCCCGGCGGCCATGGGCATCAAGTTGAACTTCCCGGATGATGACGTCGCCTGCGTAACGGGCGAGGGCAGCATCCAGATGAACATTCAGGAACTGTCGACCTGCCTGCAATATGGTTTGCCGGTAAAAATCGTCATCCTGAACAACGGTGTGTTGGGCATGGTTCGCCAGTGGCAGGACATGAGCTACGGCAGCCGTCACTCTCATTCCTACATGGAATCGCTACCTGATTTCGTCAAGCTGGCGGAGGCTTATGGTCACGTTGGTATGCGCATCACCGATTCGAAAGATTTGAAGTCGAAGATGGAAGAAGCGTTCGCCATGAAAGATCGCCTGGTGGTGATCGATATTTCGGTCGACACCAGCGAGCACGTCTACCCGATGCAGATCAAAGACGGCTCCATGCGCGATATGTGGCTGAGCAAGACGGAGCGTACCTAATCATGCGGCACATTATTTCCTTGCTTCTGGAAAACGAACCCGGCGCTCTGTCTCGCGTAGTCGGCCTGTTCTCGCAGCGCAACTACAACATCGAAAGCCTGACCGTGGCGCCAACCGAAGACCCGACCCTGTCGCGTCTGACGCTGACCACCGTGGGGCACGATGAAGTCATCGAGCAGATCACCAAGAACCTGAACAAGCTGATCGAAGTGGTAAAACTGGTCGACCTGTCGGAAAGTGCTCACATCGAGCGCGAACTGATGCTGGTTAAGGTCAAGGCCACCGGCGCCCAGCGCGCCGAGATCAAGCGCACTACCGATATTTACCGTGGGCAGATCGTTGATGTGAGCGCCAGCGTGTATACCGTTCAACTGACCGGTACCAGCGACAAGCTCGACAGCTTCATTCAGTCCATCGGCACCGCCTCGATTCTGGAAACCGTCCGTAGCGGCGTAACCGGGATTGCACGCGGCGACAAAGTACTCAGCATCTAAACCAAATTAGCGAACGGCCTGCACGGCCTGGATATATAGGGGAATTTCATGAAAGTTTATTACGAAAAAGACTGCGACCTGTCGATCATCCAGGGCAAGAAAGTTGCCATCATCGGTTACGGTTCCCAGGGCCACGCTCAAGCGTGCAACCTGAAAGACTCCGGCGTTGACGTTACCGTTGGCCTGCGTAAAGGTTCGGCTACTGTTGCCAAAGCCGAAGCCCACGGCCTGAAAGTGACTGACGTTGCTTCCGCTGTAGCAGCTGCCGACCTGGTCATGATCCTGACCCCGGACGAGTTCCAGTCCGCCCTGTACAAGAACGAAATCGAGCCGAACATCAAGAAAGGCGCCACCCTGGCCTTCTCCCACGGCTTCGCGATCCACTACAACCAGGTAGTGCCACGCGCTGACCTCGACGTGATCATGATCGCGCCGAAGGCTCCAGGTCACACCGTACGTTCCGAATTCGTGAAGGGCGGCGGTATCCCTGACCTGATCGCTATCTATCAGGACGCTTCGGGCAACGCCAAAAACGTTGCACTGTCCTACGCTGCCGGCGTTGGTGGCGGTCGTACCGGCATCATCGAAACCACCTTCAAGGACGAGACTGAAACCGACCTGTTCGGCGAACAAGCCGTTCTGTGCGGCGGTACCGTTGAACTGGTTAAAGCCGGTTTCGAAACCCTGGTTGAAGCTGGCTACGCGCCGGAAATGGCCTACTTCGAATGCCTGCACGAACTGAAGCTGATCGTTGACCTCATGTACGAAGGCGGTATCGCCAACATGAACTACTCGATCTCCAACAACGCCGAATACGGCGAGTACGTGACCGGCCCGGAAGTGATCAACGCCGAATCCCGTCAGGCCATGCGCAACGCCCTGAAACGTATTCAGGACGGCGAATACGCCAAGATGTTCATCAGCGAAGGCGCTACCGGCTATCCTTCGATGACCGCCAAGCGTCGTAACAACGCCGCTCACGGTATCGAAATCATCGGCGAGCAACTGCGCTCCATGATGCCGTGGATCGGTGCCAACAAGATCGTCGACAAAGCCAAAAACTAAGTCTGACACTTGTACGAAAAACGCGGCTTAGGCCGCGTTTTTTCGTTTGGACGGTCTGTTCTGGTATAAAGCTGCATCGTTTGCGATGCGAACCGGCGTCGCAGACATCTGTCGAAACTTTCCACCCCGTTGCAAGGTATTGTCCATGAGCGAACGTCCCGAAGAGCCAAAGCAGGCCTCTGACGCCGAAAGCCTGCTGCCCATCGATGAGCATGTCGAAGAAGGGCATGATGCTGAAGGCCGTAAAGTCCGGCATCGTGGCATCTATCTTCTGCCGAATCTGTTTACCACTGCGAACCTGTTCGCAGGGTTCTATTCCATCATCAACTCCATGAGCGCCCAGAGTGCCTTGAGTGCCGGTGATTCGATTGGTGCGAGCAAGTATTTTGCTTTCGCCGCCATCGCGATTTTCGTCGCCATGGTGCTCGACGGTCTCGACGGTCGAGTTGCCCGCATGACCAATACCCAGAGCGCCTTCGGTGCCGAGTACGACTCGCTGTCGGACATGGTCGCCTTCGGTGTTGCGCCGGCATTGCTGGCGTTTGGCTGGGCATTGGGTGACATGGGCAAGGTCGGCTGGATGGTCGCCTTCATTTATGTCGCGGGCGCGGCGCTGCGTCTGGCGCGCTTCAACACCCAGGTCGGCACCGCCGACAAGCGCTACTTCATCGGTCTGGCCAGCCCGGCTGCCGCTGGTGTTGTGGCCGGGATTGTCTGGGCGTTCAGTGATTACGGCATCCAGGGCTCCAAGATGTCCTTCCTGGTGGCGCTGATGGTTGCGGCTGCGGGCATGCTGATGGTCAGCAACATCAAGTACAACAGCTTCAAGGAGCTGGACCTGAAAGGGCGCGTGCCGTTCGTGGCGATCCTTGCGGTGGTCCTGGTGTTCGCAGTGGTGTTCAGCGATCCGCCGCGCATTCTGCTGTTGGTGTTCCTCGCCTACGCAGCTTCCGGTCCGGTGCAGTACTTGTTACATCTTCGTCGGCGTAAAAGCGTCGAGTGATGTAATTTCCCTCATACTCCGCAGTCTGTTGGTGCATCTGTTCTCCAATGCTGCGGAGTAGCCATGCTGATCAAAGTCCCAAAAGCGTCCGACTGCCTAGAGTCGGACGTCACGCCTGAATCCTTCTATCTTTCTCGACGCAATATATTGGGTGCTGCCGTTGCCGGGTTGGCCGTGAGTGGTCTGCCTCGATGGGCGGTGGCCGATGAAACGGCGCGTTACCCGGATGTCGAACCTGGCAAGGCGCCTTCCTGGTTTAGCGAAAAGCTTCCTTCTACCCAATGGGGGGCGGTTAACGTTAAAGATGAGGCGATCACACCCTTCAAGGATGCGACCCACTACAACAACTTCTATGAGTTCGGTACTGACAAAGGTGACCC